>JASHPX010000201.1 GCA_030037905.1 Gammaproteobacteria bacterium | reverse complement strand
TGGCACCGGCGAGCTATCGCGCAAGTCTCAATGCACGCTACCTGCGCGGATTGGGCGACATGCTCGACAACCTGCGCTCGAGGCGCGAGATCGTACTGGATGCCCGCTCGCGCGAGCGCTTCGAGGCACGTGCGCCCGAGCCGCGGCCGGGGGTACGGGGTGGGCACATCCCCGGCAGCCGCAACCTGCCGTACACGGAACTGCTGTCTGCCGAGCAGACCCTGCTTCCGCCCGAGGAGCTGCGCGCCTGCTTCGCAGCGCGCGGGGTCGATGCGCACAGCCACGTGGTCACCAGCTGCGGCTCGGGATTGAGCGCCGCGGTGCTCACTCTGGCGCTACAGGTCGCAGGTCTCGCGCCGGGAGCGCTATACGACGGCTCGTGGACCGAATGGGGCTCGCGGCCCGATACCCCGGTGCAGACCTGAGCGCGTGCCCGCGCAGCGGCAGGGCCGAACCGACGGGTGCGCGGTCAGCTCAGCGCACGCGAGTCTCAGCGCACGCGAGTGCCGCGAGGCGCGCCCGTGGTCAGGGCAGTCAGGCCCGTGCGTGCCGCGCGACCGGGCGGGTAGGTCGCCGCGGGACGGTAGTCCGCCGGGGCGCGATAGCTTGCCGGGGAACGGTAGGTTGCCTGGGCGACGATCTGCAGGTGCGCGCGATGACCGGCGACGTCTATCAACCGGGCCGCGGCGCTGGCAGGTGCACTCAGTAACTCTACGCGCACGGTGCGCACGGCGGCGGCGTCGCCGTCCGAATGGTAACTGACGCGATAGCGTACCCGTAGAGTCTCCATCAGATCGTCATACAGGCCGGACAGATCCAGCATGTCGTCCGGCGAGTACATGCGCCCGCCCGAGGCCGTGGCGATCTGCTGCATCTGCATCTCGTCACGCGACAGGTCGAGCGCGGCATAGGGATTGGGGGTTGCAGCGCTGGCGACGTAGCGCTCGAGGAGCGGTCCCAGATCGATGAAGTAGATCGGTATGCCCGTAATGCGTGCGGTCTGTAGAGCCTGCTGGAAGGTTGCGCGACTGAAGGTGTCACGTCCGGAGGACACCACGATCAGCGCCCGCTGGCCGCTCTGCACGCGAAGCCGCGCAAGCGCATCGAGCAGCGCGTCGTAGAAGTTCAGCTCCGAGAACGGCGGGGTCTGCAGGTCGATGTACAGCGTGGATTGCAACGAGGTGTGGTCCTGTGTGAAGCCGACCAACTGCCGGATGCGGTTCCCATAGGTCCAGATCGCCACCCGATCATGCGTTTCGATATCGCCGGCGAACTGCTGGGCCGCCATGGACACGGCGTCACCGGCGGCGGCGTCGAGCGAGGGATAACGTCCACCGTATTCGAGCAGCAGCCCCACCGAGAGGCGGGCGTGCTCGGCCCGCACGCGCACGCGCTGCTGGCGTACTCCATTCTCGTAGACCACGAAGTCCTCGGGATGCAGGCCGCCCCTGAGTCGGTTGGCGTGCGGCAGAGCGAATCCCAGAGTCACCAGCCGCGTTGCCCGGTCATAGCGAATTTCAGTAGGGGATGCGGCCGGCGCAACGGGTGTCGCTCCTACGAGCGCGGGGCCGGCAAGTAGCACGCCTGCCAGCAGGCAGAACAACCAATGTCGCGATCGAGCAGTGCACATGGCGGCTCCTGTGATCGCAGGCGCGCAAACCACACGCGCGCGTCACGATCGTCCAAACCGCGCCGGACCTTGCGCCCGCAGCGCCGCCGCGGGCTCTGGCACACCCCATTGGCTCTCGCCGGCGGGAAAAGTTTCACGAGCGCGAAGCGTTGCCGTGCGCGCAGCGTGCGGTGGAGTCATGCCATGCTGCTGTGCAGCATCTAACCGCTGTACGCCTTGCAGGCCTCGAGGACCGGGCGTTGGCGTGCGTCGCCCCGATCGCTTAAGGTTGCCGAATGTCTCCCGGTGCGATTGCCAAAAGGGACCCGCCGCCCGAGGAGCGGCGCCGTGACGCCACGGTGGTCCGACCGCGCATGCTCGACGGGCTGCGCATCATCGCGCTGTTCAAGTTCGTGAAGGCGCTGCTGCTGATCGCCACCGGCTACGGCGTGCATCTGCTGTTCAAGCAGGACCTGCTCGAGCGGCTGCGTCTGTGGACGGAGAGTCTCACCGACAGTTTTGCGCAGCGCCTGCTGCTGCATGCGCTCAGCTGGGCCGAGGGTCTCGGCGCCAAGCGCATCCACATCGTCGTCGGCGTGACGCTGGGCTATACCGCCGTGGTATTGGCGGAAGGAATTGGTCTGTGGATGCGGCGCGCCTGGGCCGAGTGGTTCACCGTGATCGCCACGGCTTCGCTGATTCCGTTCGAGCTGCGGGAGTTGGTGATTCGTCCCCCCGACCGCAAACTCGCCGTACTGGTGACGGTTCTGCTGAATGCGGCGGTGGTGTTGTACCTCGCGCTGCTGCTGCGCCGGACGGCCGCGCAGCGGCACCGGCCCTGAGCTGAAGTCGGCCCCCGCGCATGCTGGTCTGGTCGATCATTGCCTGCCTGCTGCTCGTGGCGGCAATCGCGCTGCTTGCACGGATGCCCGGCGCGACGCTCGGGCCGTACTCCACGCGGCTGCTGGGCATCGGGGTACTGTGCGCGGGCTACTACGGCGCGGTGAGATGGCTACGGTTCGGTCAATCCCCCGCGTTGGCGCTGCGCTGGCATGCGCTGACCTACGTGCTGCCGATCCTGGCCGGGCTCGGCGCGCTCTATTGTCTGTGGCGCATCGTGCAGAACTGGCGCTCGGAGGTGCACGGCTTCGTCAAGACATTGCTGGCGCTGATCGTGCTGCTGTTGCTCGGAGCGCTGGCCTGGCTCGGATTTACCCACTGACGCGGCGGTGACGCCCTCAGCCCGGCGGTGCGCTGTCCATCGTAGGCTGACACGACACCGGAAAGTTCACCGATCGGGCGATGAAGCAGAGCGCGTGTGCGCGCTCGTGCAGCTGTGCCGCGCGCTGTGCATCTGCGCCGGCCGCGAGCCGGATTACCGGATGCAGCGTCACTTCACGGAAGCGTCCACCGCCATCGCTCTCTTCGATCACGGTGCCGGTGGCCTCGTCACGGTATTCGAGCACATTGATCGAGGCCGCCGTGCACAGATGCAGGTACCAGAGCATGTGGCAGGCCGATAGCGCGGCAACCAGCAGCTCCTCGGGGTTGTAGCGCGAGGCATCTCCGCGGAATGCCGGATCCGACGAGCCGGGGATGCAGGGCTTGCCGGCGACTTCGATGTCGTGGTCGCGCGCGTATGCGCGGTAGGCGGAGGTGCCGCTGCCGCGATTGCCCGTCCAGCGCACCTGCACGCGATAGTCATGCTCGCGATTGCTCATGGAATTGCCTGCGGGTGCGCTGATGGCGCCGCGTGACTTGCCTGGGGCGCGAGCGTAGCGCCGGCCGCGGGCGGGCGGCAAGAATTGCCGGCGGGTGCGGGGCGCAGCTGCGCTGCAGTGGGAGCGTGACCACAGCGGGGCGCGGCGGGCGGGTAATGGTGCCGCCAGCGTCAGACGAGGCACTATCGCGGACCACTCCTTGCGGCCGCCGAACCGGCGGATGAATGCGTCGTGCAGAGGCTGAGCGCCCTCGAATTCACATCGCGCGCGCTGATCGTCGTGGGAATCCTGGCGCTCACGGCGGTCGCCTGGCGCGTGGCCGAAGTGTTCGTGCTGATTTTCGGAGGCATCATTCTGGCAGTGGTGCTGCGCTCGGTGATGGGGCTGATCTCGCGCTTTACCCCCGTGCGCGGACGCTGGGCGCTGCTGGCGGCGATTGTCGGGCTGATCGTGCTGGTGGGCCTGCTCGGTCTGCTGATCGGCTCACGCGTGACCGCGCAGGTCGGACAGCTCACGCAGACGCTGCCGCGTGCCTGGGCGCGGCTACGGCTGTCGATCCAGGGCACTACGCTCGGGCGAGAGCTGATGAGCGGACTGCGTTCGCAAACCTCCATCAGCAGCTGGATCGGTCAACTGCGTAACGTGCTCACCGTGACCTTCGGTGCTCTGGTGGATGCCGGGGTGATCGTGTTCACCGGATTGTACTTTGCGGCCAATCCCTCGCTGTACCGCCGTGGCCTGCTGCGTCTGGTCCCGGCAGCTGCGCGCGAGCACGTCGAGCGCGCCATGGACCGCACCGTCGGGGCCCTCGGCCATTGGTTGCGCGGGGTGCTGCTCGCGATGCTCAGCATCGGCGTGGTGTGGGGCCTGGGTCTGTGGGTGATCGGCATTCCGCTCGCCCTCGCGCTGGGAATCCTCGCAGGCGTATTGGAGTTCATTCCCTACATCGGCCCGATCATCTCCGCGATTCCCGCGGTACTGGTTGCCTTCACCGTCAGTCCCACCAAGGCGCTGGAGGTACTCGCGCTGTACGTCGCGGTGCACCTGTTCGAGGGCGAGTTGCTGGTGCCGCTGATCCAGCGCTGGGCCGTGGCGCTGCCTCCGGCCGTGGGCATCGTCGCGGTAGTGGTTTTCGGCTGGCTGTTCGGAATGCTGGGCATCGTTTTCGCAACGCCCTTGACGGTCGCGATCATCGCGCTGGTCGACGCGCTGTACGTGCAGGCCGGTCTGAAGTCCCGATGAGCATCGGGCCTGTGCCGTAGGAGTACTCCCCGCTCAGCTGCCAGCCCACCAGGCCTCCAGCAGCGCGTGCATGCGCCGCCACAGCGGCCCGGGGCGTCCGCTACCGACGGGCTGTCCGTCCAGGCTCGTCACCGCGACGACTCCGCGCGTCGCTGCAGACAACCACACCTCATCGGCGCCGCGCAGCTCGGACTCGCTGATGGGCACGACCTCATAGGGAATGCCGTTCTGTCGGGCCAGCTCGGCGATCAGACCACGGGTGGTTCCGGGCAGCAGCTCGCCGGACGCCGGTGGTGAGCGGATCTGCCCGCCGATCACGACGCACACGCTCGCGGCGCTGGCTTCGGTCAGGTGGCCGGAGCGCAGCAGAATGGTCTCGTTGGCGCCCGCCTCCAGCGCCTGCTGGCGCAGCAGCACGTTCGCGAGCAGTGCGACCGATTTGATGTCACAGCGCGCCCAGCGGGTGTCGGCGGCGGTGATGCAGGCGACCCCGTGCTGCAGCTGCTCGGCCGGCGGCACGGGCAGCGGCGCGCAGAATGCGAACACCAGGGGAGGTACGTCGGGCAGCGGGGCGTGGTTGCGTGCACGCTCGCAGCCGCGCGACACCTGCACGTAGACGGACTGATCGCCGCCGCCGTTGGCCGCGATCAGCTCTTGGATCAATGCGCTCCACTGCTCTGCGGAGTTAGGGTTACGAATGCGCAGCTGCGCGAGGCTGCGCTCGAGGCGTGCGAGGTTTGCCGCCAGCCGTCGCGCGCGTCCGGCGCGAACCGCAATCACTTCGTAGACGCCGTCGCCGAACAGGAAACTGCGGTCGAGCGGTGAGATGCGCGCCTCGCGCAGCGGCAGCAGCGTACCGGCCAGGTGACAGATCGGCAGCGGGTCGGTCACGGGGCGGGATGGCTCTGGCCGCCGCTCAGTCGCCGCCACGCTGGTCGGCGGCAACGTGACTCAGCGGTGGTGAAACCACAGCCGCATGCTGTCCGTGAACCGCGTCCACAGGCCTCCCTGAGGCACGTTGACGATCGGGTAGAGAGGCACGGACTCGATCGGGCGGCCGCCGATCACGATCTGCAGCTGACCCACCGAGGTGTGCGTCGATAGCGGTGCGACCAGCACGCGGTCGATGTTGGCCGCGGTCTGGATGGTACCCGCCTGGTCGCGCGGAATGACGAGCGTCACGTCGGTGGCCGGACCGACCGGATAGTACTGCGCGGCGGCTTTGTAGACGCGCGGCCGCAGCACCGCAACGCCCGCGTGCTCGACGCTGACACTCTCGTAAAAAGTGAAGCCGTAATTCAGCAGCGCCGCGCTGGCGTCCTCGCGGCCCTTGACGCTGGGCGAGTCGAGCACCACGGAGATCAGGCGCATATTGCCACGCTTGGCAGAGGTCACCAGGCAGTAGCCGGCCGCGTCGGTATGTCCGGTCTTGAGGCCATCGACCGACGGGTCATGCCCCAGAAGACCGTTGCGGTTCTGCTGGCGAATGTTGTTCCAGACGAACTCGCGCAGCGAGAAGTACCCGTAGTACTGTGGATAGTCACGCACCAGTGCGCGCGCCAGGGTCGCCAGATCGCGCGCGGTACTGTAGTGAGTCGGGGAAGGCAGCCCGGTACTGTCGTCGAAATGTGTGTTGCTCATTCCCAGTTGCCGGGCGTATTCGTTCATCAACTGCACGAAGCCGCCCTCGGTGCCCCCGATGTGCTCGGCGAGCGCGATGGTCGCATCGTTACCGGACTGCACGATCATGCCCTTGATCAGCACGTCCACCGGCACCTGACTGCCCACCTTCAGAAAGGTCCGTGAGCCTTCGGCGCGCCAGGCATGCTCGCTGATCGTGACCAGGTCATTGAGCTTGAGCGCACCCGTGCGCAGCGCATGAAACACGACGTAGCAGGTCATGAGCTTGGTGAGGCTCGCAGGCGCCATACGCATGTCGGGGTTGCGCGCCGCGATGATCTGGCCACTGGCGTAATCCATCAGCACGTACGCGCCGGCCTGTATTGCCGGCGGTGTCGGAACCGGCGTGGTCTCGCCCAGGGCAGCGCTGTCGGGTGGCGTCTGAGGCTGCGGATTGGCCACGGGCAGTGCGCCGGCCTGCAGTGAAAAGACGACCGCCACTGCTGCCAGCCCGATTCCCAGCAGGCGCGCTGCAGGCGATGCCTGCGTGGAGGAGGTATCCGTTGTAGGTGGGGGGGATCTGGATGTCTTCGACGAAGGCGGTGCGAGTGATTTCATGCGCGGTGCGTTCCCCGGGGTGTCAGCCACGAGCAATAAGACCGGAAGACGCCCAAGGCGTCTACCTGCAAGTGTACCGGCTCAGTTCAGTCCTGTGCGAGTCTGGCGTCCCGAAACCCCAGGGCCTGCAGCCGATCGATCAGCGCATCGAATTGCTGCACGTTGGCGATCGGGCCGACGCGCACGCGCAACAGCGGCTGTCGCGCATCCGGCCCCAGCATGAAGGCTGCCAGACCCGCTGCGCGCAATGTCCGGGCAGCACGTTGCGCATTCTGCAGGCGCGAAAATGCGCCGACCTGGATGTAGAAGGGCCCGCCGATACTCACCAGTGCCGGTGCGGCGGCGCGTGCCGCTGCAGGCGCCGATGCTGCAGGCGCCGATGCTGTAGGCGCCGATGCTGTAGCTGCGGACGTTTGCGCCGCGCCGGCGCCCGGCAGGGCCGGCACACTGCTCGGGCCGAGTGCGGCGGCGGCTGCGGCCGGCGAGCTTACGGGCAGTGAGACGCTGTGCGTTGCGGGAGCTGCCGGAGTGATCGTCTGAACCTCCACGAATGCCGTGCCGGTACGGATCATGCCGAGTTTGGCGGCAGCGGTGTATGACAGGTCGATGATGCGATCGGCGACGAAGGGCCCACGGTCGTTGATTCGCACGACGACGCTGCGTCCATTGGACAGATTCGTCACGCGTGCATAGCAGGGCAGCGGAAGAGTCTTATGGGCTGCCGTCATTGCAAACATGTCGTAGGACTCGCCCGTGGCGGTGCGCAACCCGACGAAATTTGGCCCATACCAGGAGGCCACGCCGCGCTCGTCGTAGCCCACCGCGGTGCTCAGCACCGCGTAGCGATGGCCGTCCACCTCATAGAAGGGCGGATTGCCGAGCGGGCTGCGTGGCTCGTAGTGCGGCACGGCATCGGGGATGTTCGCGACGTCGGGCGGATGCTGCGGTAACACAGTGACGGGGGGGCGCTGCGCCGTACCGCCGCGCGGTATATAGGCTGGCGGCGCTGCGCAGGCTGCAAGCAGCAGCGCCGATAGCAGCGCGGGCAGCGCTGCGCGCGGGCGGGCGGGCGATGCGTGCGGACGGCTGTGCGTGAGTCGCGAGCGGAGGGGCGGTTGCGAGGAGCCGCTGCCCTGGCGCCTTCGCATCAAAGCGCCGCGTCCAGCGCGATCCGCTCGCGGATCGCCTTGGCAAGATCGAACACCGCCATGGCGTAGGCGGGACTGTCGTTATAGCGCGTGATCACGAAGAAATTCCGAAAGCCCACGCGATAACGCATGGCGTCCTGCTCCGGCGCGGCGAGCAGAATCGCCGGAGTGTCGTCGGGTAGGTTGCTGTCGACGCTGAGGCCGCGCGCGCGCAGCTGCCCGAGCGTCGCCGACAGCTGCATGTGATCGGGCGGCACCAGGTTGGGGTCGGTCCCATAGTGCGTCTCGGCCAATACCGGTGCCCCGTATTGCCAGCCCGCCTGGTGCAGGAAATTGGCGGTGCTCGCGAAGATGTCCCCCCAATTGTCCCAGAGATCGCTGCGCTTGCCGTGTCGCAGGCTGACGGCGAACTTGCGGTAGCTGGAAGGCATGAACTGCAGCGCGCCCATCGCCCCTGCATAGGAGCCGCGCACGGTCAGGGGATCCATGTGCTGCTCGCGGGCCAGCAGCAGGAAGTCGGTCAGCTCGTGACGAAAGTAATCGGCGCGAGGTGGATAGTCGAACGCCAGGGTCGCGAGCGCGTCGACGACTCGATAGTGCCCCGTGAAGCGACCGTAGAGCGTCTCCACCCCGAGCACTGCAATCAGGTACTCGGGCGGCACCTGGTACTCGATGGCGATGTGATCGAGCAGCTCCTTGTGCTCGCGCCACAGCTGTGCGCCGGCCTCGATGCGCACCGGTGTCAGCATGCGCGCGCGGTATTCCCACCACTGCAGCGTCTTTTCCGCCGGCCGGTTCATCGCGTCGATGATCTGCGGCTGCGGCTCGGCAGCCTCGAGCACCGCCATGACGCGCGCTGCAGACAGTCCCTGCTGCTTCGCCTGCTCGATGTAGGAGCGGATCTCCGGCCGTGTCAGGTCGAAGGCCGGCAAGTCAGCCGCGCTCGAGGGCGGCTCGGTCGCCGCGGCAGGAGGCGACGCCAAAACCGAGGAGGCCCCTCCCGGCGCGGCTACGCCTGGAGCCGGTGCGGCGGGCATCGATATTGCGGTTGGCGTGGACGCGGAGCCGCCGGACGCGGAGCCGCCGGACGCAGCCACGGCGCTGCCCACGCCTGCCGCGAGCGCCAGATACCAGAGCCGTGAGAGGCGACCCGAGGACATTTCAGGAGTCCACCAGTTTGCGATGCGAGTAGAGCCCCATGAGGATACCGAAGCCCGCCAGCAGGGTCACCACGGAGGTTCCCCCATAGCTGACCAGCGGCAGGGGCACCCCGACCACCGGCAGCAGACCGCTCACCATGCCGGCGTTGATGAACACATACACGAAGAAGGTCAGAGCCAGGCTCAGCGCCAGCAGGCGCGAGAAGGTGTCGTTGGTCTGCATCGCGAGCCACAGCGCGCGTGACACGATGAAAAGGTACAGCGCGAGCAGGGCCAGCAGCCCGATGAGCCCGAACTCCTCGCCGACCACCGAGAAGATGAAATCGGTCGAGCGCTCGGGCAGGAAGTCCAGCTGCGCCTGGCTGCCGTTCATCCAGCCCTTTCCGAAGACGCCGCCTGAACCGATGGCAATCTGGCTCTGGATGATGTGATAGCCGGCCCCGAGCGGGTCGGTCTGGGGATTGAGGAAAGTCAGCACGCGCTCGCGCTGGTAGCCGTGCAGGAACTTGAAGCCAAGCACCGCACAACCCGCCGCGGCCAGTAGCGCCACCAGCACCACGCGCATCGACAGGCCGGCCATGAATACCAGCAGTATGCCGCTCGCGGCGATCAGGGCTGCGGTGCCCAGGTCCGGTTCTATCGCCACGAGCCCGGCCGGCACGAAGATGATCAACGCGAGCGCGAGTACCGACTTCCAGTCCGGTGGCAGCGGGCGCTCGTGCAGAAACCACGCCCCGAGCATCGGCACGGCGATCTTCATGATCTCGGAGGGCTGGAAGCGGAACAGGCCCAGATTCAGCCAGCGCTGTGCTCCCTTGTCGATGCGGCCGGCGGCGGCTACGACGAACAGCAGCACGATCCCCAACGTATACAGCCACGGAGAGAGGCGGCGCAGGACATGCGGTTTGGCGTGCGTCAGCGCGAGCATTGCAGCTGCGCCCAGTGCCATGCGCATCACCGTGCGCACGATCGTGTCCACACTCTGCCCGGAGGCACTGTAGAGGATGACCAGACCATAGACCGCCAGCAGTCCGAGCGCCACGAGCAGCGGGCCGTCCAGATTGAGCGCCGAGAGCAGCTGCGCCGTGGACGACAGCGTCCGCCGCGTGCGCGCATAGCTGCTGGTCTCGATCACGTGCGCGCTCCGGTGGGCGCGGTCCGTGTGGCCGCCGTCTTCGTCGGTATCGATGCGGCCCGCGTCGGCTTTGCCTGCGTGGGCATGTCGTGCGTAGGTGTGGCGGGTGCGGTGTGTGCGGGTGCGGCGTGCGCGGCTGGGGCGTGCGTAGGTGTGACGTGCGCGGCTGGGGCGTGGGCCGGGGGCTTGGCAGCGCTCGCCGGGGTGAACTGACGCAGCAGGTAGGCGTCGAGGACCTTGCGCGCGATGGGGGCGGCCGCCTCGGCACCGAAGCCGGCGTGCTCGACCAGCACTGCCACGGCGATGCGGGGGTGATCGAAGGGCGCGAAGGCGATGAACCAGGCGTGGTCGCGCAGCTGCTCGGGGCCCTTCTCACTCAGGCGCTGGCTACGTGACACCGTGTAGACCTGCGCGGTGCCGGTCTTGCCCGCGGCCTGATAGGCAGCGCCCATGAAGGCCGCATGACCCGTGCCGCAGGTCACCCCGAAAGGCGGCACCGCTTCACAGGTCGTGACGTGATGCATGGCCCCCAGCACCAGGTCCCAGGAGGCGGCGCTCACGCCCGTCACTCCGGGCTCGGCCACCGGAGCAATGGGAGTGACGTGACCGTAGCCGTCGCGCGTGCCGATGAGCAGCCGCGGGCGAAAGCTCTTGCCGCGCTCGGCCAGCACCCCGGCGATATGCGCGAGCTGCAGCGGGGTGACCAGCAGGTAGCCCTGTCCTATGCCGAGGTTCACGGTGTCTCCGGGGAACCAGACCTGGTCCTCGGGCCGCCTGAACGCGGTTTTCTTCCAGGCCGGAGAAGGCAGCAGACCCGGTTTCTCTCCGGCGATGTCGATGCCGGTCAGCTGGCCGTAGCCGAAGGGTGCGAGGAACTTGTCGATGCGGTCCACGCCGAGAAGAGAGGCGAGGTTGTAGAAGTAGATATCGCTCGAGCGCGCGATCGCCTCCTCCATATCCAGGGCACCGCGCGGCCCATCACGGTCCTCGCGCCAGATGAAGGAGCTGCCCGGCAGATGAAAGATGCCGGTGGAGTAGAAGATCCTGTTGGGGTCCATCACACGGTAGGTCAGCGCCGCCAGCGCAAGGGCGGGCTTGATGGTCGAGCCCGATGGGTAGGTGCCACGCAGCGCCCGATTGAGCAGCGGCCTATCGGGGTCATCTGCGAGCTCGGCGTACTCACGCTCGGAGAGCCCGCGCGCGAAGGCGGCAGGATCGAAGTCCGGATGGCTCACGAGCGCCAGCACGTCCCCATCGGTGGGATCCAGAGCGACCACCGCGCCGGTGCGATCGCCCAGGGCGTCCTCGGCGGCCTCCTGGGTCAGCAGGTCGAGCGACAGCACCAGGTCCTGTCCGGGCACCGGCGGCTGGAAGCTCAGATCGGGGGCGTAGTTGCCGACGCGCTGCACCGAGCGGCCCATGGCGTTGACGAGAACCTGGCGGTAACCGGTCTTACCGTGCAGCAGCCGCTCGTAGGCCGCCTCGACGCCGAGCTTGCCGATGAGCGTGCTGCCCTCGTAGTTGGCGCGGTCGATGTGCTCGAGGTCCTGCTCGCTGATGGCGCCGACGTAGCCGAGGGCGTGCACGGCGAGCTCCCCGTAGGGATAGTGGCGCGTCTCGCGCGTCGCCAGATCGACGCCCGGGAACTGGTAGCGATGTACCGCGAAGCGGGCGACCTCCTGGTCCGTCAGACGCAGCCTCACCGGCACCGTGTCGAAGCTGCGGCGCGCGAGGATCAGGCGACGCGTGTCCTGCAGGTCATCCGGATCGATCAGCCCGAGCGCGACCAGGCGCTTGA
>JASHPX010000200.1 GCA_030037905.1 Gammaproteobacteria bacterium | reverse complement strand
CGGCGGAACACCAGCGTGCCGTTGGTTCCGCCGAAGCCGAAGGAGTTCGACATCGCGACGTCGATCGGCAGGGAGCGCGCGGTGTTCGGCACGTAGTCCAGGTCGCAGTCGGGATCCGGTGTCGTGTAATTGATGGTCGGGGGGGCGACCTGATCGCGAATCGCCAGCACCGTGAACAATGCCTCGACCACGCCTGCCGCCCCCAGCAGGTGTCCCGTCATGGACTTGGTCGAGCTGATCGCCAGCCGCCGCGCATGCGCGCCGAAGCTGCGCTTGATCGCCAGCGTTTCGGCTTTGTCGCCGAGCGGCGTGGAGGTCGCGTGGGCATTCAGGTACTGCACCGCCCCGGCATCCACCTGCGCGTCGCGCAGGGCGCTATTCATTGCGAGTCTTGCCCCATCTCCGTCCTCGGGTGGCGCCGTGATATGGTGTGCATCGCCACTCATTCCGAAGCCGATCAGCTCGGCATAGATGCGCGCACCGCGCGCACGTGCATGCTCGTATTCCTCCAGCAGCATCGCGCCGCCGCCATCGCCGAGCACGAAACCATCGCGGTCCCGGTCCCAGGGCCGGCTTGCCTGCTGCGGAGCTTCGTTGCGCGTAGAGAGGGCCTTCGCCTGGGCGAAGCCTCCGACCCCGGTGGGAGTCGTCGCCATTTCCGCCCCTCCCGCAAGGATGACATCGGCGTCCCCGTACTGGATGCAGCGCGCGCCCAGCCCGACCGCGTGCGTCGAGGTCGTGCACGCGGTGACCACCCCGAGGTTGGGACCGCGCAGGCCGAACCGGATCGACAGGTGCCCGGAGATCATATTGATGATGGTCGAGGGGACGAAGAACGGGGATATCCTGCGCGGATTGCCGCCCGAGCCGACATAGGCCGCATGCGTCTCTTCTATGGTCCACAGGCCACCGATCCCGGCACCGGTGACCACCCCGCAGCGGTCGCGGTCGATCTTGTCGAAGTCGATCCCGGCGTCGGTGACGGCCTGCACCCCGGCCGCGATCCCGTAATGCATGAACTCGTCCACGCGGCGGGCTTCCTTGACCGACATGTACTGCTCGACGTTGAAGCCGCGCACCGCGCCACCGAAGCGCGTCGGGAAGGCCGAGGCGTCAAAGCGCGTGATCGGCCCGATGCCGCTCTCCCCGCGCAGGATTGCGCTCCAGACGTCGGCCACGGTACTGCCCAGAGGACAGATTACTCCGAGACCGGTAACGACAACTCGGCGCTTACTCACGTGAAACTCGTCTGGGGAAATGACAGCGCGGCGGGAAGCCCGCCGCACGAACAGCTCGGGCGCGCGGGGTCAGGACTTGTTGCGCCGCTCGCTGATGTAATCGATCGCCTGCTGCACGGTCGTGATCTTCTCCGCGTCTTCGTCAGGGATTTCGATCTCGAACTCCTCTTCGAGCGCCATGACGAGCTCGACGGTGTCGAGAGAATCAGCCCCCAGGTCATCGACGAACGAGGCGGTGTTGGTGACTTGTTCAGCCTTCACTCCAAGCTGTTCGGCAACAATCGCCTTCACCTGTTGCTCAACGGTGCTCATCTGTGATTTTTCCTCTATCCTGATGATGTTCCGAACCCCGCCTCGGAAGGGGGCTCCCGCTCGGGCGGCGTATTGTAGGGTAACCCCTCTTCTCCCGCTAGCTCGGCCGCGATGCGAGTATTTGATTCTTCAGAGGTTTGCAACGACGGCGCGACGGTCCGGTACGACCTCGGCGGCGCCTTGCAACCTCGGCGGCGCCGTGCCCCCCCCGCCGCTTCTGCCACCTCAGCCCATGTACATCCCGCCATTCACGTGCAGCGTCTGCCCGGTGATATAGCCGGCCTCTTCGGAGGCCAGAAACAGCACGGCTCGTGCGACGTCCTCTACGCTGCCGAACCGGTTCATCGGAATCTGCGCAAGGTAGGCGGCTCGCTGCTCCTCGGAGAGGCTGCGTGTCATATCGGTGTCGATGAATCCCGGCGCCACCGTATTGACGGTGATGTTACGCGTAGCAATTTCGCGCGCGAGCGCCTTGGTGAACCCTATCAGCCCGGCCTTGGCGGCCGAGTAATGCACCTGCCCCGCATTGCCGACGGCACCCACCACCGAGCCGATATTGATGATGCGTCCGCGCCGTTCCTTGAGCATGCGTCGCAGGCAGGATTTCGTCAGCCGAAACACCGCAGAGAGGTTCACGGCCAGCGTCTGCTCCCAGTCCTCGCTCTTCATGCGTAAAATCAGCGCATCGCGCGCAATGCCGGCGTTATTGACCAGTATCGTCGGCAAGCCTTCGGCCGTCTCCATGGATGCCAGCAGCGCATCGGTCGCGGCGCCATCGGTGGCGCTCCAGAGGGCTCCGCGTCCGCTGATACCGGCGGCGGAGAGCTCTGCGCTGATGCGCTCCACGCCCTGTGTGCCCGTGGCGGTTCCCACGACGCGCGCGCCGGCACGGCCGAGCGTGACGGCGATGGCGCGACCGATGCCACGCGAGGCGCCGGTCACCAGCGCCACGTGCGATTCAAGCACGCGCCGCCCCCGTCGAGGGCTGAGGGGTCCCCCCGGCCGGAAAGCCGCCCGGCTCGCTCGCGCACGCGCGTAGCGCCACGGCAAGCGACTCCGGATCCTCCAGCGCAAAGCAGGTCGCATCGCGTGCGATGCGCCGATTCAGCCCCGTCAGCACCTTGCCCGGACCGCACTCGATCAGGATCGGCGCGCGGCCGAGCAGCGAGCGCACGGTACGGCGCCAGCGTACGGGCGAGGCGAGCTGCTTCACCAGGATGGCTCGGATGTCCTCCGGCGAGCGGTGCTCGGCGGCATCCACGGCGCTGAAGTAAGCGTAGCGGGGTGGTTTGATCGGCACCTGCGCCAGCTGAGGCTGCAGCTGCGCAGCAGCCGTGCGCATCAGGCTGGAATGCGCCGGCACACTCACCGGCAGGCGCAGCGCCCGCCGCGCGCCGCGCAGGCGCGCGAGCGCCACGGCGCGCTCCACGGCTGCCGTGTCTCCCGCGATCACCACCTGGGCGGGACTATTGAAATTGACTACCTCGACCACGCCTGCGGCCTCGAGCTCACCCGGGGCCGGGCTCGCGCGCCCGCCTGCGGCTTCACGGCACAGCGCCTCCACCGCCTCGTCCTCGAGCCCGAGAACCGCCGCCATCGCCCCGCCGGTCGGCACGGCGTGCTGCATGATCCGGCCGCGCTCACGCACCAGCCGCAGCGCCGCGGCGAACGCGAGCGACTCGGCACACACCAGCGCGGTGAACTCGCCCAGGCTGTGGCCGCTGACTGCCGCCGGATGAGCTCCGCCCTGCTCCAGCCACACGCGCCAGGTCGCAACTCCCGCCGCGAGCATCACCGGCTGGGTGAATTCGGTGGCGTTCAATTGCTCCACCGGTCCGTCGGTGACGAGCCGCCACAGATCGAGGCCCAGTGCCGCCGAGGCCTCGGCGAAACAGCGCTGCACCGTTGGAAACCGCGCAGCCAGCGCGGCCAGCATGCCCTGCGACTGCGAGCCCTGGCCGGGGAATACCAATGCGATAGGCATGCGTGAGCGTGGGATGGCGGTTCCGATTCGGTGTCCAGAGCGCCGCGAGGCGGGGCGCGATTATAGCCGCTTCACCTGCGGCCGCGGCACGAACGAGGCGGTGAGGCCACCCAGCGTGCCGAACAGATGCGCATCGGCCACCAGCGGAATACCGCCGAGGAACAGGCTCGCGCCCGACTGCTGCTCGTAGATCAGCTTGACCACCAGCAGCAGCAACAGCACGGCGCCCGTCGCCTCACCGCGCCGATACATCGCGCAGGCCCCCGCGGCGAGCACCCCATGAAGCACACCCGAGGCGCCCAGATACCAGTCGACCCCCGGTCGCAGAAACCACAGTCCGGCATCGATGGTCGCGATGCTGAGCGCCACGATCCACAGCCAACGGCGCGGCGAGAAGTCCCGCGCGAACAGCGACCACAGCAGCACCAGCCCGGCAGTGTTCAACAGCGCGTGCTCGAAGCTCAGGTGCACCAGATGTGCCGTGACCAGCCGCCACCACTGGTGCGCATACAGCGCGCCGCGTTCGTAGCGTAGCGCCTCACGTCCCCATTCCCCGGTAGCAGCCAGCCCCAGGATCAGCGCCACCAGCCCCAGCAGGACCACACCATAACGGGCGTCGCAATTTGCCGACCGGAACGCAGACCGGAACCAGGATTGCGGCAGGCTGTCAGATTCCGACGCCTTCATTTGTTATGATCGGCCCGATGACCGGTGGGATCCTTCGGGCAGTGCACCAACGGCATTCTGTCAACCACCCGGTAACTATATGAGCGCCTCGGCTTCCAGTACAGATCTGTTTCTACGCCGCGGACTTAGCGTGCGGCAGCTGCGCGCCCGCAGCCGCGTGCTCAGCCGCGCTCGCGGTTTCACACTCATCGAGATCATGGTGGTGGTGGTCATCATCGGCCTGCTCGCGGCGATGATCGTCCCGCGCGTAGTAGGCAATGTCGACAAAGCGCGCGTCGCCAAGGCCAAGCAGGACATCCAGTCGATCGAGACTGCGCTGACCATGTATAAGCTGGACAACTTCACCTATCCGAGCGCAGAGGAAGGGTTGAAGGCGCTGGTCGAGAAGCCGGACGACCCCAACGTGCAGAACTGGCGTGAGGGCGGCTACCTGCAGCACCTGCCGAACGATCCCTGGGGCCATCCCTACCAATATCAGGTTCCCTCGCAGCACGGCGAGGACTACGACGTGTTCTCGCTCGGTGCCGATGGCCAGCCGGGCGGTGATGGCATCAACGCCGATATCGGCAATTGGAACCTGGACAGCACCAACTGAGTTCCGGCACACGCACGTGGCCTGTGTGCGGCTCGCGCGTCCAGCGCACCTCCACGAGCGCTCGACACCCCGTGGACGCTCGCGCGCGCCTGTCGCCGGCACGCGGCTTCAGCTTGCCCGCGGGCGGCTTCACCTCGCCCGCAGGCGGCTTCACGCTGCTCGAGATGCTGGTGGTCGTGGTGATCATCGGACTGGTCGCGGCCGGCGCCATCCTCAGTCTGGGTGCTACAGGCCGGGACCGGCAGCTCGAGCAGGAGCGGGATCGGCTCTCCGCGCTCATCGACTACGTGCGTGACCGCGGAGCGATGATGACGACCGAGTACGGTATCCGCTGCGGCCAGCACGGCTATCGTTTCGTCTACTACGACAACCGTACGCTGAGCTGGCAGCCCGAGACGCTCGATGAGACCCTGCGCGAGCGCCGTCTGCCCTCTGGACTCGATCTGCAGCTGGTCATCGAGGGCCGGCCCATCGTGTTGGATGACCACGCGCTGGATTACAGCAGTGCCCCTGGCTCGCCGGCAGGCTCGCAGCCCTCGCCGGGGGGTGCGACCGCGCAGTCGAGCGGTGGCGCGAGCGGCGCGGCCGGCGGCACCGGGGCCAGCGGCTCGGGGACCAGTGGCGCGGGGGCCAGCGGCAACGCAACAGGTCCGATCTCCTCTTCCGACCTCGGTGCCGCGTCACTGGATGCGCCCGCCGTGGATGACAACGCACCGCAGATCATGCTGCTGTCCAATGGGGATACCAATTCCTTTGCTCTGACGATCGAGCGCCCGAGCGCCCATCACAGCGTCACCCTGAAGAGCCCCGGCGACGGCACCATCAACGTCGGCGACGTAGTGCAGAGTCCGACATGAGTCAGGCGCATCCGCGGCATCGGTCGAGCGGCTTTACGCTGCTCGAGGTGCTGGTGGCGCTGGTGATCGTCGCGCTCGGCATGAGTGCGCTGCTGGAGACCCTCACGCAGTCCGCCCGCAATATCGGGGCGCTGCGCGATAAGACCGTAGCCGAATGGATCGCCCTGAACCAATTGGCGCTGGCGCGCCTGAACCTCAACGCTCCACCGGTCGGCACCACCCAGGGCGACGTGCAGAACTGTGCCAACGGCAACTGGCATTGGCAGCAGCAGGTCAACGCGGTGGCCGCTGTTCCGGGTCTGCTGAGCATCACCGTGAGCGTGCGCCGCACGGGCAACGCATCGAACACGTCCGGCCCGCCGGGCACCAGCGCCGGCAGCGCAGGTGGCGGCAGCGCAGCCGCCAGCGGCGCATCCGGTGGCAACACGGGCGCCACGCATCCGGGCGCCTCCGGGCAGCTCGGCCCCAACATCTCGCTCGCTCCCACCGCGCCGCTCGGATCAGTCACGAGTCTCAGCAGCGCGGAATGCGCCAGTGTCGCCGCCCCCGGCAGTTCCCTGGGCAGCCCCGACTCCCTCGGCGCCGCCCCGGGCTCCCTCGGTGCGCCGAGCACACTCGGGGGTAGCCCCCAGTTGAACGGCCCGTCGCTCGGCAGCGCTTCCGCTAGCGCGACCAGTGGCCCCGCGGCCGGTGCATTCGGGCTGCTCGGCTCCGGTGCCAACGGCTCGGGCGGCAGCGCGAGCTCCAACGGCTCCGACTCCTCGAAATCCTCGAGCAACGCCCCGCCGTGGCTGGTCACCCTGACAGGCTTTCGCGGTAACTCACTCGGCGCAGCGGTCGGGGAGAGTCCCGACTGGGGGGCGCCCTTCACTTTCCCGGGCAGCAGCGGAACCAACCCCAATGGCACGCAGGGACCCACCGCCGTGCCGCCCTCGAATTCCGCCGGCGGCGTCTCCAGTACGCCCGAGCTCCTGCATGCGCCCCTGCCCTGACCTCACGCGTAGGACTCGCACCGCCGGCCGGGCGCGCGGTTTCACGCTCATCGAGCTGATGGTCGCGCTGGCCATCACCGCCATCATGTTCACGATCGGCTATGTGGAGCTCAGTCAGGCGATGAAGAGTCGCCGCGAGGTGGACGAGCAATCCGCACGCCTCATCGCCATACAGCAGGCGGTACGCACCATCGAGCAGGATTTCGAGCTGCTGCAACCGCGGCCGGTACGTAACCTCATCGGCGACGGCTATCTGGCCGCGTTGACGACCGACCCCAGCGCCACGGGAGCCCCGGTCACTCTCAGCAGCAGCTCAGAGAACGCCACTCCCGTCGTGAGCTTCACGCGCGCCGGCTGGACCAATCCGATCGGCCTGCAGCGCAGCGAGCTGCAGCGTGTGACGTACGCGATACAGAACGGCGCGCTGATTCGCCAGTACTATCCGGTGCTCGACGCGACACTGCAGGATCCGGTGATCTCGCGCACGCTGCTCGATCACGTGCAGAGCTTCAGCCTGCGATTCATGGACGCGGGACACAACTGGCAGACTCAGTGGCCCGCCGCGGCCATCCCGGGCTCCAACGCCGAGGTGCTGCTGCGCTCGCGCCCGGTCGCCGTCGAAGTCACGCTGCAGCTGTCCGACTGGGGGGTGATCGTGCGCGATATCGAGATAGCCGGATGAGAGCGCACGCCTGCATCGGGCTGCGGCGCACACTCCGGGGTGCGCGTACCTCACAGCGCGGCATCGCCCTGATCACCGCAATCGTGCTGGTGGCGATCGCCACCGTGCTCGCCACCACCATCGGCTTCGCCAGCGTCATGGTTGCGCGGCGGGCGACCACCGCGTTCGGCGCCGACCAGGCTCTGCTCGCCGCCGAGGGCGCCGAGGCGATGGCCGGCTACGTGCTCAAGCAGTCCGGCGCCACCAACGGCATCGACTCGCTCGATCAGGTCTGGGCGCAGCCCTACGGGCCCTACGAGCTCGCGCCCGGCGTGTCGCTGCAGTTCGCGCAGATCGAGGATGAGCAGGGCAAGTTCAACATCAACAACCTGGCCCCCAATGGGACAGACGATACGACCGAGATCCAGGAATTTCAGCAGCTGTTGACGCTGCTCGGACTGGAGCCCAAGTGGGCGGATCTGATGGCGGATTGGGTCGATGCGGACGACATGCCGCTCACCAATGGCGCCGAGGATGCCGACTACCTCGGCCAGACTCCGCCGTACCGTGCGGCGAATGAGCCGGTCACGAGCATCTCGGAGTTGATGGCGCTGCCGGGCTTCGGCCGCGAGCGCTACAACCGTCTCGCCCCCTACGTTACCGCGCTGCCCCCAGGCACGAAGATCAACATCTGCACTGCCCCGGGGGTGGTGCTCGACGCCATCAGCGGCAAGACCGAATACAGCACCGACCTGCAATCACTCGCGCAGTCGCGCCAGCAGAACGGGTGCTTCCCGAGCCTCGCGGAATTCGATATGAGCCTGAGCCCCGGACAGCAAACCCAGCTCGCGAGCCGCATCGGGACCGGCTCCAACTACTTCCGGCTGCGTACCTTCATCACTATTGGCACTGCCCGCTTCAGCTTGTACAGTCTCCTGTACGTCGATGGCAGCGGGCAGATACGCCCGATTCTCAGAACCTTTGGTACGGAATGAGCATGGCTGATTGGCTCGTGGTGCGGCTGCCGCGCGGCCCGGAAGAGCGGGTGAGCTGGATGCCGGCCGACGGCCGCGGCCAGCCGCTGGGCGCTCCGCAGTTCGGCTCGCTGCGCCAGGCAGCCGGGACGCTCGGCGCGCGCCGCATGGCGACAATCGTGCCCAGCAGCGACGTGCTGATGGCCGAGGTGGAGCTGCCGGTAAAGAGCGGTGTGCGCGTGCAGCAGGTCGTGCCCTACGCGCTCGAGGAGCAGCTCGCGGCCGACATCGAGACGCTGCACTTCGCCCTCGGCGCACGCGATGACAGCAGTGGCCGCACGCAGGTGGCCGTCGTTACGCGCGCTCTCATGGAACAGTGGCTGAGTGCGCTGTCGGCCGTGGGTCTGGCGCCCGAGGTCATGTGCACCGAGGCAGCGCTGCTGCCCGACAATCCCGGTCACGTGGTCGTCATGCTCGAGGGCGACACGCTGTGCGTGCGCCGCGCCGGACAAGCCGCCATCTCTCTTCCCGGGCTGCAGATTGGCGCGGCGCTGCTCGCCTCGCTCGGCGCGCAGATGGCGACGGACGATCTGATCCTCTACGTTTCGCCCGAGGATTGGAATCGGCGCTCGGGCGAGGTGGAGGCGCTGCGCAGCCACTGCGCGAGCCTCAAGGTGCAACTGCTGAATTTCGGTCCCCTGCCACTGCTCGCGCCGCGCGTGGCCGCGGGAACCTCGCTGAACCTGCTCAGCGGCGACTACACCCCCAAGCGTTCGCTCGGCGACAACTGGCGGCGCTGGCGACTGGCCGCAGTGCTGGCAGGCGCGCTGCTGCTGCTGCACGTCGGCGGCTTATCGCTGCAGCGCTACCAGCAACGTCACACCGAGCAGACGCTCGATGCCGCCATCGGCCGGATAGCGCGCCAGGCACTGCCGGGGGATGCCGGCACCGGCAATGTGCGCTTGCGCGTCGAGCAGCGCCTGGCGCAGGCCGGTGGCGCAGGCACGGGCCTGATGCCAGCGCTCGTTGCGCTCTCGCACGCGATGCAAGGGGCGAGCGGCGCCTCGATCGAATCGCTCAGCTTTCAGAACCAGGGGCTCGATCTGAAGGTGCGTGCGCCCGACGCCGAGCGGCTCGAGCACGTGGACCAGGCCCTCAGCAGCAGTGGCTGGCACGCCGAGCTCACCTCCGGCAACGCCGAGGGTAGCGCCTATCAAGGCCGTATCAAGGCCAGCGCGCCCGGCGCGCCTGCGTCATGAGGCACGCGCCGCCATGATGGAGCGCGTGTCGCAGTTCTATGGGAGGCTCGGTGAGCGCGAGCGACGCACGCTGCTGCTGGGCGCCGTCGCAGCATTGCTGATACTGATCGTCGCGATCGTGATGCCGCTGCAGACCAGCGTCGATGCCGCGGCTTCGCGCATCGAGCAGAAGCGCAATGATCTGACCTGGTTGCAGTCTCTCGGCCCACAGCTCGGCGCCTTGCGCGCCAGCGCGCCTGCGCCACTGCATGAGTCGCTGGTGGTGCTCGTGGCCCGCACCGCGCGCGACGATGGCATCGGCATGGAGTTGGTGGGCAGCGAGCCGAGCGGCAACGGCGGATTGAACGTGCACTTCGAGCGCGCGCCCTTCGACGGGCTGGTCACCTGGTTGTCACACCTCGCCGACCGCTACGGCGTTCAGGCTGAATCGGCAAGCATCGAGGCGGCCAAGGACCCCGGTACGGTCGACGCCACCCTGGTGCTGCGCACGCACTGATGTCGCTGCGTAGCGCGCTGCTGCTGGCGATTCTGGTATTCGTCGCAACGCTGCTGGCGCGACTGCCGGCGCGTGCGCTGACCCCGCTGCTGCCTGCGGGGGTCAGCTGTGAGATGCCCGGCGGCACCGTCTGGCATGGCTCCTGCGCGCGGCTGCGTGACGGCTCGTTCAGCCTGGAGGGGATCAATTGGACGGTGCATCCGGCGGCGCTGCTGCGACTGCGGCTGTCGGCAGAGCTGTCCAGCGACGATCCGCGCGCTCTGGGACACACCAGCGTGGAGCTCACGCGTGACGGACAGATTCGCCTGCAGGGGCTGTCGGCGCAGTTGCCGCTCTCGGGCGGCCTGCGGCTGTTTCCGCAGGGACTTGCCGGCACCCTGCAGATCGCCCTGGATGAGGCTCGTCTGCAGCACGATCAGCTGCTCGCCCTGCAGGGGTCGATCCGCGTCCTGCAGCTGCGTAGTGAGGATGAGCCGGCCGATCTGGGCAACTTCGAGCTGCTCTTCCCTGCCGCTCCCGAAGGAGCCCCTATCGAAGGCCAACTCCATGACCTGGGCGGCCCGCTGTCGGTGAGAGGCCAGCTGCGACTGATGCGCGGAGGTGGCTACGACCTGTCCGGATGGGTGGTCGCGCGCCCGCAGGCCAGCCCTGATCTCATTCAGGCCCTGCAACTGCTCGGTTCGCCGGACGCAGAAGGTCGCCGCATGTTCTCGCTGGCCGGATCGCTCTAGGGCCGGCTGGATCGCTCTAGCTCTAGCTCGCCGAGAGCTCCCGGAACTGTCCCAGCAGCGCAAAGTACAGCCCCACACGCACCGGCTCGGGACCCAGCTCGCGTGCCAGAGAGGCATAGCGCAGCAGCTGGGCGCGATAGCGCTGCATTTCCGCGTCCAGAAACAGCGCCAGCGAGCCGCCTGCATGCATGCTGGTCTTGAAATCGACGATCCAGCGCTCGCCGCGCTCATCAATCAGCATACGGTCGAGGATCACGTTGACGACCCTGCCCTCGGCGAGGCCGGTCAGTCGCCACTCGCTGTGCGCCTCGCGGTGCTCGCTGGAGAGCAGCCAGCGCCCATGCGGGTCGGCGAGCGTACGTTGCAGGGCTTGCGTAATGCGCAGGGCGGCCTGCGGGCGCTCATGTGCCTGGACGCCGAGTTCCGCGAGCCAGGAACCATAGGCGTCGCCGTGGGGCAGGTCGGCGGCGGACGGCAGCGTGCCGGCCAGCGCCAGCCGGTGTAGCTCTGCATGCACGATCGTGCCCACGGCGCGCGCCGCGAGGCCCACCCAGCTGTATTCGGGTCGCTGCGCCTGCTCCGCCGCGGGTAACTGCAGCCGCCGCGGCCGTGGCGGCGGCGGTGGCGGCGGCAGCTGCCAGTGCGCGGCCAGCCGTTGCAGCAGCCTCGCGCGCGACAGGTCACTGGCGGCGGTC
The DNA here is from genome assembly GCA_030037905.1 of Gammaproteobacteria bacterium. GTDB lineage: Bacteria > Pseudomonadota > Gammaproteobacteria > Steroidobacterales > Steroidobacteraceae > FEN-1191. The sequence continues at coordinate 13,477 of JASHPX010000200.1, read as the reverse complement.
GCGGCATCGGGCAGGGGCCGGGGCGCCAGCTGCGCAAACTGCGCACCGATCGCCGGCCACAGCAGCGCCAGTGGAGAGCCTGCCTCGGGACTCGGTGCCGTCGCCGGCGCCGTCGTCGAGGCCCGTGGTGGCGGCAGCGCGCCCAGCAGATGCAGGCAGCGACGCGCCCGCGTTGCCGCCACGTACAGCAGACGCACGCGCTCGAGGCGCAGGCGCTCACGGCGCAGGCGCTTGATGTACGCTCCCAGTGAACCCGGCGGCTCGCGCTCACCGCAGCGGATGGGCGCCAGTAACAGCTCGCTCTGCTGGCCGGATCGTGGCAGCTCGATCCAATGTAGCAGCGGATCCGAATCGACTGCGGTTCGACGCCCCAGTTGCGGCAGGATGACTACATCCCACTCCAGCCCCTTGGCGGCGTGTACCGTCATGATCTCGACGGCATCGGGCTGGGGCGGCTCAATGGAGTACAGCTGCCCCAGCAGCGTGCCGATCGCCTCGCCCGCCAGCGCGTCCGGGTCCTCCTGAAGGGCGAGCGCATCCAGAAAGCGGCGGGCGTCGGACCTATCGGTGGCAGCGGCATGGATCGCCGGACCCGCGAGCCGCAGCCAGCAGTGCTCGACGCGCTGCCACAGAGGCTCATCGCGCTCGGCAGCGCGCAGCGCCGGCGCCAGCGCTGTACACAGCCGTCGCAGTACGGCCGACACATGTGCGGGCGTTGCATCGGAGCCGGCAGCCCCCAGCAGCGCGCTGAATGGATCCGACTCGACGTACACCCCCAACGCATCGAGCTCCTCGAGCGTCAGGGCGCACCACGGAGAGCGCAGCAGCGCGAGCCATGCGGTCCGGTCCGCCTGGTGCAGCAGCACGCGGGTGAGCGCGGCCAGATCCCGGACCACCGGTCGCTCGAACAGCGGCTCGAGCTCCACGCCGCGCAGCGGCACGCCCGCCTGACGCAGGACGGTCGCGATGAAGGTCGCGTGCTCGCGGCTCGCCACCAGTACGGCGATACTCGCCTCGGGCGAGCGCGCGCGTGTGGCCCGCACGATCTCCAGCACCGCGTGCGCCTCCCCGCGCCGGTCGACCGGATCGAAGCGATGCAGCGTTACGGCGGGATCCTGACGCGCAGGCACCGGCCCCGGCGCCGCACGCGCGGCCAGCTCCGGCACCGCCTCGGCCTGCGCCGGCTCCTCCACCGCTGCGGAGGACAAATAGCGGATCGCAGCGCGGCGCGCATCATCTTCGGCGGGAAACAGCGCGGCGAAGTTGCGGTTGATCCATGCCAGCAGCGGCGCGCTGCAGCGGAAATTGCGTCGCAGCTGCAGCGGTCGCAGTGTCACGCGGCCGAGACCGGCGTCGCGCGCCTGAAGAAACAATCCGACCTCGGCCTCGCGGAACTGGTAGATGGATTGCATCGGGTCACCGACGACGAACAGCGTGCGGCCGTCGCCGCTCTCCCAGCCGACGGTCAGCGCCTGCAGCAGCTGGTACTGCTCGTAGGACGTATCCTGGAATTCATCCACCAGGATGTGGCGCACCGCATTACCGGTGCGTAGCGCCACGTCAGTCGGCTCGCCCCGTTCGGACAGACTCTCGCGCGCTGCCCCTGCGATGTATGAGAAATCCACGCGCCCGCGCTCGGCGAACACCAGCTGCAGCTGCGCGGCCGCATGCACCAGCAGGCGAGCCAGCGCCATGAGGCCCGCCTCATCCTCGGCCGGCAGCCGCGCCTCGGGCAGATAGCGCAGCTCCAGCAGCAGCTCGCGCGCCCCCGGCTGCTGCGCGAGGGCCGCAACCCAGCTCTGAGCCCGCTGCTTCATTTGCGGCTCTGTAGCCGCAAAACCATCGCGGGCATCGAAGCGCCGGCGCCAGTGCCTGTCTTCCTTCAGCGCCAGCTGGCCGAGCGCGCGCCACTGCGGCAGACATCCCGGCTGCACGCCCAGTGGCCCGGTGCTGCGTCCCCGCGCACGCTGCGCGTGCATCAGCAGTCTCTCGCCCTCCTGCAGGAGCTGCGGCGGCAGACCCGCGCGCGCCGCCGACAACTGCGCACCGAGCAGCGTATCGAGGCTGACGTGCACACGCTGCACGAGATCCTCGGCGCCGCTCGCGGCGAGCACGCGCGGCAACCAATGCGAGCGGTGCTCCAGCATCTGGGCCAGCAGCCGCTGCAGTCGCTGCCAGTCATTGTCGAGCCGATCGAGCAGCAGCTCTGCCGCAGTCCGCATCTGAGGCTCGCTCCAGGCGCCCTCGAGCGTGCGGCGTGCGGCCAGCTCGTACAGCGGCCGGGGCGCTTCTGCCACATCCAGATCCGGGGCACAGCGCGCCGCCACCGGCAGCGTGCGCGCGAGACGACCGTTGAGCGCATCGATGGTCTCCACGCGCAGACGCGCAGCGTTGTGCAGCAGATCCCAGCCGAGCTGTGCGTCGCGGCGACGCGCCGCCTGCAACAGGCTCGCAGGCAGGCCAGGCCGAGATTCGCCCGAATCGGCGGCCTGCAGCGCCGTGAGGATCCGATGGCGCATCTGCGCCGCGGCCTTACGCGTGAAGGTGATGGCGAGGATCTCCTCGGGAGAGTGCGCCACCGCCAGCAGCGTGAGGAAGCGTGCCGCGAGCACCGTCGTCTTGCCCGAGCCGGCGGGCGCCTGCAGCAGCAGCGAGCGCGTCGGATCCAGCGCAGCCTCGCGCGCCCGCGCATCCAGCTCCGCCTCGCGACCCTGATCAACCGGATCGATCACGAGCCACCGTCCTCGTCCGTCGGCTCGTCCTGCTCGTCCCTCTCGTCCTGCTCGCTCGCGGCAGCCACCGCCAGCGATTGGGCATCGATGCGGCAGAGCCCCTGAAGGTGGCAGTGCACGCAGGCCTGCGGCTGCGGCTCAACGGCCGCGTGCCCGCCGAGAAACTCCTGCAGCAACTGCTGCAGCTGGGACCTCCAGCGCTCGATGAGCTGCGGCCATGGGGTGCCCCGCGGCGGCGCCAGGCGGTGAATCCGACCGCGGCGGTCGGCGACCCCGCGCACGCGCGTCGAGTCGCCCGTGACATGCAGGGTCAGCACCGCCGCCACGGCATCGCCGGCAGCGATCGCGTACACCGGCAGCTGTGGCTGTTCGAGCCGCTCGGCAAGTGGGTCGAAGGGCTGCGGCTGGCCGCTCTTGTAGTCGATGACCACGAGCCGTCCGTCGTCGAGCCGATCGATTCGGTCGACCCGTAACCTCAAGGCCGGCTCGCCCAGCGAGACGGTGTACTCCCCCTCCAGCGTCTCAGCGACGAAGTGCGCTCGCGAGCGCTCCCAGACCCGCAGCTGCGCCATCACGGCCTCGGTGCGCGCGCGCTCACGCTGCAGCAGCACCGCCGGCACGGCGGCGCCGCGCTCGTGCGCGAGTTCCTCGATCGCCTGCGCCGCGCAGCGCCGCGCGAGCGCCTCCACCGTGTGCGCATCGCTCAGCGCCACCTGGTCGACCGCCTCGCGCCAGAACAGCTCGAGCGCGCGATGCAGAATCTGCCCGCGCCAGCGCGGATCGATGCCCGGCGTGGGTAGTGGCAGCGGCTGGGCTGCCAGGCGTAGCTCCGCGAAGGCGCGGAACGGGCAGCGCCCCTGCAGCTCGAGCAACCGGGTTCCGCCACGCAAAGCGCGACCCGCCGGCCAGCGCGGCCCGGCGATGTCGCGCCAGGGTTGCAGCGGCGGGGACAGGCCGGCAAGCCACCGGTCCAACCCAAATCCGACCGGCACCACACCGCCTGTGGACGCTCCCGCGGACGCGGCTGCAGACGCGGATGGCCGAGCTTCCGGCGTGCCCTGTAACTCACGCAGCAAGGGACTCGCGTCCCGCAGCAGGTCCTCCTCGCTGGCCGGCCAGCTGAGCACGCATCGCGACGCTGATGCCAGCCACAGCTGCTGCAGTTGCCGCGAGCGTTGCAGCTGGCCCTCGGCGCTCGCCTCGGGAATGCCGGCGGCGTACTGCAGGGCCAGTGGTAGCAATGGATCGGGCCGGGCAGCGGCCGGCCACACTTCCGCCGACAGACCCGCCACCCAGATGCCGTCGTACCGCACGACAGGGTCCTCCAGGGCGCTGCTGACGGTGATCGCCACATCGCCGCTCGCCGCCTCGAAAGCCGTGCGTGCTGCCAGCTCGCGCAAGAGCGCTGCCGCCTGCGCGAGCTGCAAGCCTCTCGCGCCGATGTCCGCCGCCGCGAGCTCACCGAGCAGCTCATCGAAGCGCATGCGCACCTGCAGCTGCGCGCTGGAGAGGTCCGGTCCGGGCCATCCGGCGGCTGCCAGCCAGGTCGCGAACAGCTGTGCCCAGGAGCCCAGGGACACCGCAGGCGCCGCAGAGGCGGCAGTGGCCGCGAGCAGCGACTGCACCAGTTCTGCCGCCGGCCGTCCGAGCCTCGCCTCGATGCGGCCGCTGAGCTCCTGGAGAGTCGCGCGTGCCGCGGTGTCGAGGTTCTGCTGTCGCAACCACACATCGAGCTGCCAGCGAGTGGATGCATCCCAGGCCGACAGGTACGGGCTGCGAAGCAACGCGCTCAGTGCCCCGAAGCCCGCCTGATCGGCCCCAAGCGCGATGAGATTCAGGGCCGCGGCGATCAGTGGATAGGTATCGAGCGGCTGACCGCCCTCGATGGCGTAAGCCGACGGCCCGAGCGCCGCGGTCCCCCGCAGGATGTCCTCATAGTCCAGTCGCTGCGACAAGGCGCGCTGCCAAAGGTGGCGCTGCTCGGCCAGGCGCGGCACCACCAGCAGCAGCCGCACCTGCGGGTCGCGCGCAATCAGCTCGGCACACCAATCGGCTGCTGCCTCGGCCTCGGCTGCCGGGGTGGGCGCGCAGACCACCTGCACCGGCGCGCGCCCGGGATGGGTCGGTTCGGAGAGGGTCGGCGCGGGACTGGTCCGCGCCGATGCGAGCACACGTGCGCCCTGTCGCTCGAGCCAGCGCCGTCGCGCCGGCCCGACAACCGCGAATCCCGCCAGCAATACGCTCTCCGAGGGCCGCACATAGCGGGCGCAGGCAACCCACGAGCCGACCGGCAGTGCCCCGAGCACCTCGCAGCGGCGCCGGTAGTGATCGCGCACCTCGGCGAGCAGTGCCGTCTCGGGCGACGCGTCTACCGGCAGCTCGCTGCCGTAATCCTCCAGCGTCGCCACCGCTCTGCGTACCGCATCCATGAGGCGTTCGGGCGCCAACATCTCCCGGCGCCCCCCAGCCTGCAGCACCGCCTCGCGCCACAGCAGCCAGTCCTCCAGGGCCGAGAGGCGCCTCGGCACCACCTCACCGCGAATTCGCGCACGGTCCAGCTCGCGCTCGAGCCACGCGCCCCACGGCAGCACGTCGGGACTCGGCCACGTGCGCCGCCCCTCGGCGAGCATGGCGGCGCTGTGGGCCAAACGCACCGCGGCGGCGCGCTGCCGCGTCGGCACAATCAGCGTTCCACGGTGCTCGAGGTGCTCTCGAACCGCTTCAGAAAGTTCAAGCAATGCAGGGTGTTATCAGTACTTATTACAGTACTACTTGAATCTGTCTTGAGCCTTGACCACCACGTTCGAGGCGGCACTGGACGCGGCAGCGACCCTTGGGGCAGCGACCCTTGGGGCAGCCGCGCCTGCGGCCGCTGCTTCGGCCACGCCACTTGCCGCGCCACCCGCGGCCCTAACGCCCGCGCCGCCCGTAGCGTACGCGCAGAGCAACTCCTCGATGCGCCCGAACACCATGCGCAGGGTGTCCGCATCGGGAAGTGTCGTCACACGAAAATGGTTGCGATAGGGCACGTTGAAGCTGACCCCGGGGACCACCAGCACGTGCTTCTGCTCCAGCAGGTCCAGCGCGAACTGCTGATCGTCGAAATCCGGCAGCTGCGCCGTATCCACGCCGACGAAGCCGTACATGGCGCCGGTCGGCGGATGCAGCTGCAGGAAGCGGCTGCGCCCGGTCGCCTCCAGCAGTGCGCGACGCGATTCGTACAGCCGACCGCCCGCACTGACGAGCTCGCGCACACTCTGATGTCCGCCGATTGCGGTCTGCACGGCCCACTGCGCGGGCACGTTGCTGCACAGTCGTAAGGAAGAGAGCAGCTCGAGCGCCGACAGATACTCACCGGCATCCCGCACTCTTCCGGAAAACACGGCCCAGCCGACGCGATAGCCACAGGCGCGATAGATCTTCGACAGGCCCGACAGCGTGGTACACAACGTATCGTGCACCAGCGTCGCCATGGGAATCGACTCGGTACCGTCGTAGACCATCTGATCGTAGATCTCGTCGCTGAACACCACCAGGCGACGCCGCTCGGCGAGGCGCGCGAGCGCTTCGAGCACCGGGCGCGGATAGGTCGCTCCCGTGGGATTGTTCGGATTGATGATCACGATGGCGCGCGTGCGTCGCGTCACCAGGCTCGCGACCTCCTCCGGGTCGGGAATGAAATGGTTGCGGGGGTGACACGGATAATGCACCGCGCGTCCGGCATTCAGGTTCACCGCCGCCGTCCACAGCGGATAGTCGGGGCTGGGCACCAGCACCTCGTCACCGCGGTTGAGCAGCGCGCGCAGCACCAGATCGATCAGCTCGCTGACGCCGTTGCCGACGAACACCTCCTCGGCGCTCACGCCGCCGACCCCGCGCGCCTGCTGCTGCATCACCACGGCCTCGCGCGCCGGAAAGATCCCCTTCTGGTGGCAGTAGCCCTCGCTCTCGGACATGTTCTCGATCATCGCGAGGCGCATGGTCTCGGGCGTGCGAAACCCGAACAGCCGCGGGTTGCCGATATTCAGCGAGACGATCTCGTAGCCCTGCCGCTCGAGCTCGTGCGCGCGGCGGGCGAGGTGCCCGCGGATCTCGTAGCGCACGCTGCTCAAGGAATCGCTGGGCCGGAACGCGTGATCGGTGTTCATCTGCGAAAGACTACTCCGCGGCGCAGGCCGCTGCACAGCGCCGCCGTCACGTTCCGCGCATCGGCGATACCGCCGCCTCTCAAAGATGCTCGAGAACGTGCTCTGCCGAGGACACCTTGAACTGCCCCGGCGCTTCCACGTGCAGCTGCTCGACGACGCCGTCTGCGACCAGCAGCGCGAAGCGCTGACTGCGTGAGCCCATGCCGAAACCACGCGCATCGAGCTCGAGCCCCAGGGCGCGCGCATAGTCACCGTTGCCGTCCGCCAGCATCAGGACCTTGTTGGCGCATCCCGAAGCCTTACCCCAGGCGTTCATGACGAACACGTCATTCACGGCCATGCAGGCGATGGTGTCGACGCCCTTGCCGCGCAGCTGCCCGGAGAGGCCGACGTAGCCCGGCAGGTGCTTGGCGTCACAGGTCGGCGTGAATGCGCCCGGCACCGCGAACAGCACCACGCGCTTACCGCGGAACAGCTCATCGGTGCTCAAATCCCTGGGTCCGCTCTCGCCCATGGTCTTGAACTTGCCCTCGGGCATGCGATCGCCGACTTTGATGCTCATGATCCCCTCCTGCAGCGCCAGTGTAACAAAATGGGCCGGTTTCCCGGCCCATTCCTCGTGCCTGTGCCCGGGCCTGCGAATACGCAGGCCGCCCGGGCGGCTCTGCGGTCCGCTCAGGCGGCGGCGTGGGACTGCGAACGCAGCGCCCACAGCTTGCCGAGCTGCGCGTAGCCCTCATTGTCGGAGTTGGCTACCTTGTCGAAAGTGCTGCGCGCCTGGGAGGTGTTGTGGCCCTTCAACTGCGCCATGCCGAGCAGCAGGTTCGCCTCCTCCGGATACTTGAGGCCTCCCTTGGCGATGCCCTCGGAGATGACGCTCGCCGCCTTGTCCGCCTCGCCATAGCTCAGATACGCAGCACCGACCGCGACCAGCGGATCGCCGCTCGTCGCCATCTGCGCCTTGGCTTCCTGCGAGGGCAGCGAGGCCCGATCCTCGGTCGCCTTCTGCATGGCGCCCGCCAGCAGGTGCTGGTAGCGCATGATGTCGCGCTGGTCGGTGAACACGTTATTGGCGAACGCCTTCTGCAGAACCGCCACGGTCTCACCCGGGTAGCCCGCGTCGAAGGACAGCTCCGCCATCTGCGCATAGTCGCTGGGCATCTTGAGCACGCCCACATCATTCATGAGCCGGTAGACGTCCAGCTGCAGGTGCGCATCGTTGATGTTCATCTTCAACAGCGGCTGCAGCGCGTTGAGCCAATAATCGGGCTTGGGATAGTAGGTCACCAGCTTGTCGATCACCTTGCTGGCGTCCGCCGGATCACCGGCGTGGTTATAAGCCTCCCACTGGAATTCGAGGTACTTCTCCTCGGGCCTGGGCTCCTTGTCGATCAATTGCTGCAGTGTCGCGGCCGACTGCTTGTACTGGCCGATGCCGTTCTGATCCACCGCCACGGTCACGTAGATGGCGGAGTCCGCAACGCCGAGCCTGATGGCGTTCTGGCCGGCCGCGATGGCCTTGGGGTACTGGTGCAGCTGCGAGTAGATGCTGACCACCGCGGACAGCATCGTCTTCTGCTGCGACGTAGGGGCGTACTGCGACTCCGCCGCCGCTTCCAGCGCCGGTGCGGCCTCCGTGTAGTTGTGCAGTTGCACGTCGGCTACGCCCAGCCAGGAGTTGATGATGAAATTATCGTACGGGGTCCTCTGGCCCTTGGCAGCCATGGCCGCCTGGAGCTTCTGTACTTCCAGGCTCCAGTTCTGGGCCTTCTGGGCATCCTGGGCCGCCTTCAGGTCCTTCAGCAGGAAGCGGCTGATGGTCGGGCCCTTCGACTCCGCCGCATAGGTGGTGGCGCTGCACAGACACAGCACCGTCACGGCACAGGCCGAGCCGAGAACAGAAACGACTGTCGAGCGATTCATGTGTTTCCTCGGAAGCGCCGCACCATTGCGCGCTCTCATCCTACCATTATTGGTGTCACCCCGAGCCCGCCACTACCCGATTCCCCGTCGCCGTGTGGGCCCATTCCGATCGCGTCCGCCGCAGCGTCCGGCCAGCCCCGCGCAGCCCGCCATGCTTCTTCTCGCACGGTCGTCCGTCGCACCCGCCGCGCTCAGAACTGGATGAACTGCGACGTGTTGACGAAACCTATCTTCTGCATGTGGTTGCGCTGGGCCGCAGCGAGCACCTGGGCCACGGTGTCATACTTCGCGTGACCATCGGGCGAGAGATGCACCTCGGGCTGGGGATTCTCGGCTGCCGCCTGCTTGAACTGCGCATCCAGGTCCGCATAGCTCTTGACCGGCACGCCGTTCCAGGCGATTGCGCCGCCGTAATAGATGTCGAGGTTGATGACCTCCGGCTGCACTGCCGGTGGCGGCTGGTTCGGATTGGGCGGCGGCATATCCAGCTTGACCGCATCGGTCATCCGCGGCAGCGTCACGATCAGCGTGATCAGCAGCACCAGCATGATATCGATCAGCGGCGTGGTGTTGATCTCGATCATCGGGCCGCCTTCGGAGCCGCCTACATTCATTGCCATGATGCATTGTCCTCGGTGTTCGGTACTCGGGCGACCGGCCTCAGAGCATCGGAATCTTCAGGGTCGCCGGATTAGGCAGGTCCGGGTAGGTGATGAAACCGACCTTGACGATGCCGCCGCGGTTGATGGCCGCAATCACCTTGCCGATGTTCTGGTAATCGGTGTCCTTGTCGCCGCGGATGTGGATCTCCGGCTGCGGCACCTTCACGGCTTCCTTCTCCACCTGCAGCACCAGCGCCGCCATGTTCGGCACCTTGAGCTCTTCCCAGTAGACGTTGCCTTCCTTATCGACGTAGACGGTGATGTTCTCGGGCTTGGTCTGGGTGGGTATATTGGTCGCCGTGGGCACGGTGATCTTCGCCGGCTCCTTCAGGATCACCGGAATGGTGATCAGAAAGATGATCAACAACACCAGCATGATGTCGACCAGGGGAGTCGTGTTGATCTCCGACATGACTCCCTCTTCTTCCCCGGATCCCAGACTCATGGCCATGATGATGCTCCGCCGTTGCGCAGATACTGATACTCAGAGGCAGCTGCCCGTCACCGCTGCGCTCAGGCGCCGCCCACGCGCGAGCCGCTCACGAGATAGGCGTGCAGATCGCTGGCGAAGTTCCGCACGTCCTCCTGGATGCCGCGGTTACGCCGCAACAGCCAGTTGTAGCCCCACACCGCCGGCACGGCGGCGAACAGGCCCAGGGCCGTCATGATCAGCGCCTCGCCCACGGGGCCTGCCACCTTGTCGAGGCTCGCCTGGCCGGCGTAGCTGATCGCCAGCAGCGCGTTCAGGATGCCGATGACGGTGCCGAACAGTCCGACGAAAGGCGCGCTCGAGCCGACCGTTGCGAGGAACGACAGACCGCTGGAGCTGCGCGAGTTGACTGCATCCACCGCGCGCTGCAACGCCATCGTGATCCACTCGTGCAGATCGACGCGGTCGGTCAGCCGTCCCTCGTGGTGCGAAGCGGCGCGCATGCCGCTCTCGGCGATGAAACGGAAGTCATCGCTCTTCTTGAGCTTGTTGACCCCGTCTTTGAGGGAGGGGGCGGACCAGAACGACTTCTCGACCTGCTTGGCCGACTTCTTCAGCGAGTACTGGTCCCACAGCTTGGTGAGGATGATGAACCAGGAGCCGATCGACATCAGGCCCAGAATGACGAGAACCACCTGGGCCAGCAGACCCCCCGTATCCCACAGGTGCTGAATCCCGTACTGGGAGGCGGTGTTGGCAGCGTTGGCGGCGGCGGCGGCAGCAGTTGCGGTATCCATTGAATTTCCTCGTTGAGATCATTCCCACCGCGCGCGAGCACGGCGGCGTCCAGAAGGTTGCAGAAACAGCTCTCTCATCCAATAAGTTAGAGGTCCATCGGCTATCGGCGGCTCAACCGCCCGTCAGCTGGAATTTGACCGGCAGGGCCGTGCACACCGGTACCGGCTTGCCGGCGCGCGTGGCGGGCTTGAAGCGGTACGCCTTGGCGAGCTGCAGCATGGCAGCGTCCAGCATCGGGTGCCCGGTGCTGGACTCCACGGCCGCCGAAGCCACCCTGCCGCGCGTGTCGATGCAGATCTTCGCCATGCCGCGACCTTCCTCGTTGTTGCGGCGTGAGGCGTCCGGATAGTAATCATTGACATCCGGTGCCGAGACCACCCTGGCCATCACCAGTGGCGCGGGCGGCACGTGGATCACCGGCGGCGCCGCCTTGGGCGGAGGGGCGACATGGATCGGTGCCGGCGGAAGCGGAATATTGATGGTGACGTCCGGGGCGACCACGGTCACCGGCGGCGGCACCTTCAGGTCCACGTGCGGCGGAGGCGGCGGCAGCTCCTGCACCTTCTGCGTCTGGATGATGTTGGTCTGCAGGATGGTGTTGACCAGTCGTGCGCCTTGGCTCACCAGCCCCGTCATGAACGCGTAGATGATGACCGCGTGGAACGCCAGAATGATGATGAAGATCAGCGCGCGCTTCGACATCACGTTCGAGGAATTCGGGTAGTAGGCGCTCATATGTTCGCTGCGTAGTGGCTGTGGTGTTCCGTAGTTGTTGGGTAGTCAGTCTTCAATGCGACAGCCGCAGCCCGCGGCTGCCCTGGCCAGCCGGCGGGTCATCACGACACCGATGAATTCGTCCCCCTAGATCATCCGTATTCATATCTATCTACTTCGCTGCTCCCGGTATCCTCATTTCGAGGATTGCCAGGAGCCCATCGACGTTCCGTCCCCTGCGTTACCTGGGCGCCCAGTCTTGCGAAGGGAGAAAACCCCTGCTCCCCTCGTAGGCACCGTCGGCCCGCGCCGTTGCTTGACGAGCCAACGAATGCGCGGATCGACACAGGCCGACGAACTTTAACTGCTCGTCGCAGCCGTTACAACCATTGACACTCATAAGCCTTGGTTAACATCTGTCACGGCTCCTTCCGAGGCGCTGCCGACCATCCGGGCGTACTTGGCCAACAGGCCATGGGTCGCGTAGGGACGGCGCGGTTTCCAGGCCTGGCGGCGGCGCCTGAGCTCCGCTGCGGTCACATCGACGTCGATGCGACGCCGGACTGCGTCAATGGTAATGCGATCGCCGTTGCGTAGCAGCACGATCGGCCCGCCCACGGCCGCTTCGGGCGCAATATGTCCGACGACGAAGCCGTGGCTGCCGCCGGAGAAACGTCCATCGGTGATGAGCGCGACACGTCCTCCGAGGCCGCGGCCGGTGATGGCACTGGTGGGGCTGAGCATCTCGCGCATGCCGGGGCCGCCCCGCGGGCCCTCGTAACGGATCACGATCACTTCGCCCGCGCGTACCCGGCCGCCGAGGATGGCCTCGGTCGCCGCCTCCTCGCCCTCGAAGACACGCGCCTGCCCCGTGAACGCCAGCCCCTCCTGGCCGGTAATCTTGGCCACGGCGCCCTCGGGCGCGACGTTCCCATAGAGCACCACCAGATGGCTGTCGCGCTTGAGCGGCGCGGAGATCGGTCGAATGATCTGCTGCCCCTCGGGATAGTCGTCGACGCCCGCAAGATTCTGCGCCACCGTCCGCCCCGTGACCGTCAGACAATCTCCATGTAGCAATCCGGCCGCCAGTAGGCGGCTCATGAGCGGTTGGATGCCGCCGATGGCGACAAGTTCAGCCATCAGGTGCGCCCCGCTGGGCTTGACATCGGCCAGCACTGGCACCCGCCGGCCGATGCGCGAGAAATCATCGAGCGCGAGGCGCACGCGCGCCGCCTGCGCCATGGCGAGCAGGTGCAGCACCGCGTTGGTCGAGCCACCGAGCGCGATCACTACGGTGATCGCGTTCTCGAAGGCTTTGCGCGTGAGGATATCGCGCGGACGGATGCCCTCGCGCAGCAGCGCCACGACAGCCGCCCCGGCCCGCCGGCAATCCTCGCGCTTGGACGCGCCCACCGCCTCCTGCGCGGAGCTGCCGGGCAGTGACAGCCCGAGCGCCTCGATCGCCGAGGCCATCGTGTTGGCCGTATACATGCCGCCGCAGCTGCCGGGTCCTGGAATCGCCGTGCGCTCGACCTCGAGCAGCTGCGTATCGTCGATCGTGCCGGCCGCGCGCTGCCCGACGGCCTCGAATACCGAGATGATGTCGCGCCGCTGCACCCCGGGCCGTATGGTGCCGCCGTAGACGAACACCGCCGGTCGGTTCAACCGCGCGAGCGCCATGACCGCCCCCGGCATGTTCTTGTCGCAGCCGCCGATCGCCACCACCCCGTCGAAGCCTTCGGCGCCCACCACCGCCTCGATCGAGTCGGCGATGATCTCCCGGGACACCAGGGAGTAGCGCATGCCGGGAGATCCCATGGAGATGCCGTCCGAAACGGTAATGGTATGAAACAGCACGCTCTTGCCACCGGCCGCATCGGCGCCGCTGGCCGCCTCATGCGCCAACTCCTCGATGTGCATGTTGCATGGGGTGAGATCGGAGGCGGTCGATGCGATGCCGATCTGCGGCTTGCCGAAGTCCTCGTCGCGGAAGCCGACCGCGCGCAGCATGGCTCGTGCCGGCGTTTGCTTCAGCCCGTCGACGACCAGGCGCGAGTGCTCGCGCATGTC
>JASHPX010000199.1 GCA_030037905.1 Gammaproteobacteria bacterium | reverse complement strand
GACTGTCGATCGTGACCGTTTGACTCAGATCGGACGAGGTAGTCCCATACTCTATCTGGTAGCCGGCCAGGTCCGTGAGCGGCGTGCCATTCGTGTTGGTAGTCGGGGCAGTCCATGACAGGGTCGCCGTTCCGGAGCTGCCTGAGCTCACGGTAATCGTGAATGGCGGCAAGGAGGCGGTGGTGGCTCCGTCACTCACTTCGACCACGACGTTCGCGTAAGTGCCCACATCGGCGCTCGTCGGAGTGCCAGAAAGCTCCCCGGTCGCGATGCTGAAGCTCGCCCAGGCCGGCTTGTTCTGGATGCTGAAGCTGATGGGGCTGCCGGCGGAACTGCCTACGGTCGGCGTAAACGAGTAGGACTGGCCCACCGCGACCTGGGTCATCGGCGTACCCCCGATGACGATCGAGGCCGGTGAGCCGCTCCCGGACGGCGAGCTGTTGGCCGGCGTCACGGGGGCTGAGCCGTCACCGCCTGAGGTAGAGATGTTGGTCGACGCTACCGAGGGTGAGTTTCCGTCATCGCTGCCCATGTGGCAGCCAGCCAACGCCAGCGCGACGATGCCGCAAAGAAGAATCGTGCCGTCACGAAGGGTACCACCAGATCGTGTCACTGCCATCCGTCTTCCCCTGTCCTGGTTCCAGAGCCCCGATCGACAGCCGCCGGGTCTCTGAAGCGCTCGGACAGAGGGATAACGGTGGACGATGAACGACATTCACCTTGACGTTCACCGGCAACCCCGCTATCTCGAGCCGCAGTTCGAGACCGGAGGCTTTGCGTCTCCGCCTCGCGGCGGATTTGCCTCGTACATTGGAAGCCATAGAGCGCCAATGCCGCGCTAGAAATATCGGATTGCTTGTTGGTCCGCAACGCGTCGGTGCTAAACGACATTCGACGCGCGCAATCGGACTTTATGTCACGGCAAGCGACGCCACGGAGGATAATGTCAACTCGGATTTCGACTTATGCTCGCGCTGACCGCGTTTCGAGCAAAACTATCAAACTATCGGCAAGGCCGATCCACGTGGTCAGGTGAGTGTGGGCGCAGGCCAATCACCCACGCGCACGAACGCATAGGCAGCGCTCAGCGTGCCCCCTTGCTGAAGAACACGACCTCGGCGGTCTGCACGAGAATGGACAGATCGAACAGGAAGTTGCGGTTCTTGATGTAGTACAGGTCGTATTCCAGCTTTTCCAGCGCTTCCTCATCCGAAGAGCCGTAGTGATAGCACAGCTGTGCCCACCCGGTGATCCCAGGCTTCACGCAGTGGCGGTACGTGTAATAGGGGAACTTCTGCGACAGGCTCTCCACGAACTGCGGACGCTCGGGACGCGGGCCCACGAAGCTCATGTGTCCGCGCAGTACGTTGACGACCTGCGGCAGCTCATCGATACGCAGCTTGCGAATGACCGCACCGACGCGTGTCACGCGCGGATCGTCCTTCTGGGCCCATTGGGCCTCGCCGTTCGTCTCGGCATTGACGCACATGCTGCGAAACTTCAGCAGCTTGAAGTGTCTGCCCCGCAGACCCACCCGCTCCTGCCGATAGAACACCGGCGCCCGCCAGCCATCCTCGAGCTTGATGGCGAGCGCAGTGAGGAGCATGAAAGGCAAGGACACTATCAGCAGCAGGATGCTTGCGAGCAGGTCCAGCACATTTGACATGAACATGCGCAGCGAGCTGCGGCTGAACCCCTGACCGAAGATCAGCCAGCTGGGATTGAGCACATCGATGCGCACGCGGCCCGTCTCACGCTCGAGAAATGTCAAGAGGTCCGTAACCTCGATGCCTGCCGTGCGGCACTCCAATAGCTCGCTCATGGGGAACGCGCGGCGGCGATCGTCCATGGCCACGACGACCTCATCGATGCGCGTGCGCCTGCAGAGCTCGAGCAAGCTCGCAGGGGGCGTCAACACGCGCTGCCCGGGCACCTCGAGACCCTCCCCCTCCGGGCGCACGAAGCCGGTGAGCAGAAATCCACGCTGATCGACCCGGCGTCGCAGCCGCGAGACCACCGCGGCTCGCTTACCCGTGCCGTAGACGAGCACACGCCGGCGCAGCGGGGTTTCATCGAGCCAATGACTGAACCCCAGCCTGAGCACCACGACGACCGCCGCGGCGCTGATGGTGGCCAGCGAGAGAACATTTCGACCGAGGCGAAAGTCCGGAATTATGTCAAAGCACAGCCCCGTGACCACGATGCCCGCGGCCACGGCCACGAGCACGCGCACGAAGATGCCTGCGCCCCGCGCGCGCTGGCGGGCACTGTAGAGTCCAAAGGCCAGTAGGCAGGTCGCCATCGCCGTACTGAAGAGCAGCGCACGCGGCCAGAGCGGCCCCTGCTCGCGCTCGAAGAGCGGCAGCTGCTGTCCGAGCCGCAGCCACACGACGGCGACCAGCATCGTGTAGAAAATCGCGATCTCGACCACCGCCAGCACTGCCATCGACAGCGCCACCGGCTGACCCATCAATCGAATTCTCATAGTCCTCTTGAATATCTCCCCGCCAACGCCAGGGATCGGCAGTGACTGCCCAGTCAATCCCTGGCGAAAACAGCACCCGCGGTGCTGAGGCCATTCACGCTCGTCTGATGCCGGGAGAAACTCGTCCTGCGGTCGTTATCGTTTTATTCGCCTTTCCCTATTGGAACTCCCCTCGCTTTGCCTCTGCGCCGGCCCGCCCTGACATCTATCGGCTTCGGCCGTCATTGCGGAGCTGAATGTTTTCCGTCTCTCTCAAACTCCGCTCCCCTACGCTCCAGCGGCACCATATCGCGCTGGGCCCGTGCTGTCTACGTTTGTAGGGAAATCTTCAAGTGAGCGCGGCAACGCACAAACTATCTGTTAAAATCAAAGCAGTATCTACAATGCCGAGTGCATATCGGCATTGACATAAATGCAACACTGGTGCAGGAGGAAATCTAACGAGGAAACACGTCGAGCCCTAGCTTCCTACCAGCGCCCCGCACGCGCTCGTCGAGGCTCAGCAGCCCGAGAGCCCTGACCGCGTTCCTGGCCACGAGAGTCGAGGCCAAATGCAGCGCATCCAGAGCTCGTACGGGCTCGCCCGGAAACGGCCGTCGAGCACGATCGACGATTTCGGGAGCCACTCGCAGCATATGCCAGTGCGCGGCCGCTGCCGACAGCTGCGCATGGCGGTCTGCTGCCTCCGCCTCCGTCAGCTCGCCCAGCGCAGCCGCGCGTATCAGCACGCGGTCGCACTCGACCAGCGTCAGATCCGACGCGACGATGATCTCAGCGGCACCGAGGACATCGCGGACCTGCGGCGCGGTTTCTTCATCGAGCAGCCAGGCGAGAACCGCGCTCGACTCCGCGTACAGATTCATCGCGAGCCGCGCTCTTCATCGAGCAGCTGCGCAGCACTTCGACGGCCACGGCGCAGGCGAGGCATGGCTCTGTACAGCGAGCGGCCGCCGGGTGCTCCGAGCGTGAGCAAGCCCCTTTTTGCCAGCGCCCGTAGCCCGGGCGGCACTCCCGGCTCGGCGGTCTCGTGCCCCGGAGGACCGAGTTCGGCGACGACCTCGCCGCGGTCCGTGACCAGCACGCTCTCGCCACGGCCCACCTCTCGCAGGTACTCGCTCAGCCTGTTCTTGAGCTCCCGTATACCGACCGTCTTCATGTCACCCAATGTAGCCTCATGTAGCCACATTGTCAAATGCCGAAACTAGCCCCGGACTACCCCGGCAATGATCCACGCGACCCTCACGCCGCGCGCCGCCGCTGCCCCTCGTCCCCGCGCGTGCGACGCCGAGCCAGCCGCGTCACCCCTGCCGTCCCGTGCCACACGCCGAGGAACAGCAGCCAGATGATCACACCGGTGATGAGCGCAAATTCGATTCCTTGCACCGTCAGTGTGAATCCCGGCTGATAAATTCTCCACGTGGCCCCCAGCAGCTGCGTGTCCGGATGGCGCAGCAAGTACAGGCACTGGTGCGCAAGATCGGTGTCGAGCCCTTGTGCGGCCGCGCGCAGGCGCGCTGCTGCATCGATGAGCTGCTGCAGCGCCTGGCCCTCCTGGTGGAACGTGGCGTCACGGCTCGCGAGGTGATAGCGAATCAGTGCCGAGAGGTCCCCGCCGAAGCTGCGGTTGGCGATGGTCTGAAACGGTGACAGGTCCGCCAGCACCTGGTCGAGGCGCCCCCCGAGTCGCTGCCGATACTGCGCGATGAAGCTCGGGATGCAGGAAGCGGCAACCACAGCGGCGAGCAGAATCAACCGATCCAGAAGACCGCGCACCACTTTCATCCGCGACGCTCCGCACCCGAGAATCGGATTCTGCGGGTTACCATGATGTTGTGCCGGCAAGCGCCGCTCCACGCTGGGAAATGACGGCGCGGATCTGCCCCGATCTACCCCTCGGTAAAGCGACCGGGTGCTGCGGCCCTTGCGACGAGGGCCAGGGATATTCGGAATCCCCGTTGAAAATCGCATCTGCGTCGGCGCGTTTGACACTCCAGAAGCCATGGGCAATTTCGGCTTCGAGCTGCGCGGTGGTCCAGCCGGCGTACCCGACCAGGATCCGCAGTCCGTCCATCGGCTTGGCGCGGGCCAGCAGCTTCAGTAGCAGGTCTCGATCGCCGCTCACGTACACGCCATCACAAGCCTGCACGGCGTGCTCGGGCGGGGTGGCGGCGCGAAACAGGAACCACACCGATCCGAAGTCGACGGGCCCACCGAAGTACACCCTGGCGGGCAGCTGCGCGAGAGGCTTGATCTGCGGAAAGAGGCGCGCGACCGGAATCGAGGTCGGTCGGTTGATGATGAAGCCGATCGGGTCGGGACCGAGGTCGTTCAGCACCAGCACGACGGAGTTGCGGAAATTGGGGTCGGAGCCGATATCGGACGAATCGGTTTGCGCATCCAGGAGAATTGCCGTGGGCGGCTTCACGCCGGCCGCATAGGCGGGGCGCGACAACCCGCACAACAGCGCCAGGGCGCAGAACGTTGCTAGCTCGCAGCCCCGTAAGTCAAAGCTGAGTTTCATTCGCGGCACTCGCTTCCGCGCCATCGCGTGCCCACCGAACACGAGAGAATCGGCGCGGCGTCACTCTATCGGCGTACAGCCCCACCGCCCGCCGCGCTCCTACTGGCCTCTTACGGCGGCGGCCCGAAGCGCAACGCCAGTTGGCGCAGCAGGACCCTGCGCCCGGCCCTGTATCTCTCCTTCGGCTCGACCCTTGACTTCACCCTCTGCCTTGCCTTCTGCCCTGCCTTCTGCCCTGCCCTCGGCTCTGCCCATTCCGATGTAGTGCTTGGCAAAATCGCTCCGATACTCGTACTTTGCTGGATCCATCGCGATCAACGCCCGGCGGGCGGCCTCCGGTAAAGCACTCAGCACCAGATCAACATACAACCGCACCCGCTCAGCGTCGAGCCCGGCGCTCGCCACAGGCGCAGCCCAGGCAATCTGTACGGCCAGGGCGCTGTCGGGATTTCGGGCATGCGCCAGCGCGGAGAGCACCGCGAGCTCCGGGTCCTCCCGGGCCTGATGCTCATCGATGATCTGCGGCACGGCCGAGGGGCCCAGCACCCAGGGGGTAATGCGACTGTCTTCGCCGAGCTCGATGGACCGGCGCGCCCAACGGGCGATTCTTTCCTCGGCCGCCACGACCAGCAGCCGCACCTCGCAGCGCATGCGGGCGCGCAGCTTGGCGATGTACACCGGCCACACGAAGATCTGATCGGCATCGATCTGCAGTTGTACCTCGATGACGATGCCGAGCACCGGGCGACCCTGCAGCAGCAGCAGCACGACCAAGTCGGCGCGGTACTCGGCGGGCTGCAGATCGCGCACGTGACCCCGCGCCGCGGCGAGCCGCGCAGCGCGATTGCCTCGCCACGCTCGCAGCACTTAAGATGCTGCCTCCCTGCGTGGCGCACTCGAGGCG
>JASHPX010000198.1 GCA_030037905.1 Gammaproteobacteria bacterium | reverse complement strand
TCGTGAAACAGCCTCTCCGGCACCAGGCTCTCGTTCTGTAGCCCGCAGATGTATTCCAGCAGATCCTCATCCGAGATCACATACGTCGGAAACGCCGAGAGCTTGCCGAACAGGTGATACACCACCGGGCGGGTGAGCCGCTCGCGTTCGGCGGGTAGATCCACCACGCGGTTGGGCGCATAGGCGAGCACCTCGGTGGAGGCGGCCCCGCCGAAGCGCTCCAGGTTGATCGCGCTCTCGAGCAGAGAATCGAAAGTCGTCGTCACGAAGAGATCGAAGTCCGTGATCCCCGCCAGGTGCCTCAGCGCCGCGGGAGGCTCGAAGGGCGCATCCTTGAGTACCGAGCGCAGGAGTACGTACGCCTCCTCGCGCCGCCCGCGGCCGGCGAGGAACAGGCACACCACGTCGTTCAATGTGTAACGCTCGGGCAGATCCGAGCGATCCACGTTCAGGCGGACAGCGAGCTTCTCGGCGACCCAATCATAGAGCTGCCGTGGCCCTCGATCCGTCGAGACCTGCAACAGCTCCGGTCCCACGATCGGGATCACCCGCCGCTCTTCGATGAAGGAGAGCAGGTCCTCCCAGGCATCCTCATCGAGCGTCGCGGCGGGCAGGATCGCAGTGGAATCGGTTTTCATTCTTCTCGGCACGCCAAAGGCGTCGGGCGGGTCCCTGCGGTGTGCCCAGCGCGGGGTCAGATTTCCCGTAGCAGCGGAGTGTCCATCTTACTCCTCGAGCGGCTCGGCCGTCCGGACGGCGTGGCTCAGCCTGAGACGAATGCAGGCAGGAGCTCCAAGAACGGAGCGTGTCTCTCTCCTGCCGAGATCACCCGGAACGCTCACAACGATGATTTCAGACGTGAAACGCTCCCTCTGGAGAAGCAAACGGCACGCGGTAGGCGGAGAAATCTCGGAAGTCGGTGGTCAGCACGAAGGCTCGCTCATAGTTGCGGACGAGCACCACGGCGCAGGCGTCGGCGAAATCCATGCGTGGCGCCCACTGCTCTACTTCATTGAAAACCGGCTGAATCAGTGCGGTCGCGACCGCCACGATGTTCATGCGCGCCACCAGCCTGCGCAGAGCGTGCATCGCTACAGGGTGGTTTTCGAGTCCATGCTGAGCCTCGGCGATCGCTGCCTCAAAGGTGATGTAACGGGCAGGAACGGCATGGAAAGCCCGTACCGCCCAAGCATGGGCGGCATCGCCCCGGTCTATCGCCGCCTTAAGCGGCCCGGCGTCGACGACGACCGTTATTCTCGGCGAGGCGGCGGCGGACTTTCTCACGCAAAGAGTTCTTGTCTCGCGGCAGCGTCACGGCGCCGAAAACGTCTTCCAGCCCTACGAAAGGATGAGCTGAACTTGCGGCACTGCGTTCGAACACATAATCGCCGTTCTCACCCTTGACGATGACGGAATCGCCGCGATCGGCGGCCTCACGTGCCTTGCGGAAACCGCGCAGGAATTCGGTGAGTGTGATTTTCATCTCAATCAGATTATCAGATCAGGCGGTGTGCGTCGAGCGTCGCGAGGTTGACGCGCAGATCCAGCGATTCATCATCCCGGCGCACCAGGCGGCACCGTCAGGAGAAGAAGGAACGGCGCGTACTCGGTGCGCCCTTCGACAGCGGAAAGAGTGCAGACCCCGATGTCGATACATCGTGACGACCGGACCGATGGACTGCGCCACCTCCTCCCGCTTGTCCTCGCGCGCGAGCGCCATCGACAGCCAGATGGCGGGCTCAGCCAGAGTGCGCTGATCCGCGACCTAGACGCGGTCCCTGCGCGTCGCGTCAAGAGCGGTCTGGGTCAGGAACCCGCTACGGGTTTGCCCGTGTTTTTTTGCATGCGCGTCGATCTGCTCGAGCAAGCCACCGGGCACGGTGATATTGATTCTTCGCGGCTGGACCAAAGCATCGCTCGAGGCGGTTGGGCGCATAGGCAATCACTTCGGTCGAGGCCGCCCCGCCGAAGCGCTCCAGATTGATCGCGCTCTCGAGCAGAGATCCGAGCGATCCACGTTCAGGCGGATAGCGAGCTTCTCGGCGACCCAATCATAGAGCTGCGGTGGCCCACGGTCCGTGGGCACCAGGGCCTCGCCATCCACGTCTTGGATCGAACCGAAGGTCACCGTCTCATTGGGAGACGCTCGGCAAAGCCGAGGCTCAAAGGCCAGGCTCACGGCGTCGCGTCCCCCGTTGGCGCGCCGCGCGCGCTCTTCGGACCATCGGCATCGAGCGTTTCATGAACTGATCGAACAGCGGCACCGTGAACGCGATGTCGCCGTGCGCAGGACTGTAGATCATGCCCTTTCGGATCAAACTATCCCGCACCGGTCCGAGCTGGCCTGTGGTCTTACCGACGAGGCCGGCGACATCGCCTGAACGATGCACGCCCTCGCCGAGTTCTGCGAGTGCCCGCAGATAGTCCCGCTCGGTGGGTGTCAGCCTGTCAAATCGAACGCGGAAGAACCGCTGATCGAGCTCCCGGCGTGCCAGGCGAGTGGCCTCGCGAGCGATATCTGCGCCGATCACATCGGCGGGGGCGAGATATAAATGGGTCCGGCGGCTGAATTATTGGCCGCAATCCGTGCACGGCGGTCGACATTCTTCATCCTTACCCCTCCGCGGCCGCCAAAGCCGATCGCGCGCCATAGGTCTGCGCCCCAACGTCTTCAAACGAGCATTGTGACAGGAACGTGCGGCCTGCAAACGCTGTTCATAGGTTTGCCCGGGCGCTCGCGCCGCGCTGCGCCGCCTCGATCCACGCGCGCCATTGACGCGTGTCGCGCAACCGCGCGATTTCGGGCGCGAGATGATCGACGAGTCTTGCCGCCTCGGTGAGCAACGCGGCTCGGTGCTGCGGGTCGCTGAGCGACTGCGCGTACAGGGCCTCCGCATACTCGAGGGGCAGCCATCGATCGCTGCGATTCTTGGCCACGAGCCCCCGATACAGCCGCACTGCCGGCGCTATCGTGCGCGCGGCCTCCTGAGGGTTGCCCTCGCGCGCCAGCGACATCGACAGCCAGGTATTGATCTGCGCCAGGTTGTTATCACCGAGACTATAGAAGATGGCGGCCCCCGGCTTGGCGGCCTGCAACGCGATGTGCTCGGCCTGCGCGGCGGCCGCATAGTCTCCCAGCTCGTAGTCGGAGCGCCCCTCCAGGCTGGCAAGGTCCATTACGGCTTGCGATCCCGGCGAGAGCTTGGTTTCGACCGCCAGGCGGCGCGCCGCGCGGAAGTCGCCGCGCTCGTAGGCCAGAGTTGCGGAAGTATCCCTTTCAACTTCATAGAGAAAGTTGGAGAGGGCCGCGTCGTCGGTGGCCGTCAGCCCGAGCGCGCGCTGCCGGGCCGGGCTCATGAAAACCTCGCCGGCGGCCAGCGTCGCGGCAGCTCCCGTCGCATCCCCGAGCTGTGCCTGTTCGACCGCCGCGGCTCCCACGAGGCCAGCGGCGTATGCAAAGGACAACGTCCTGCCCGCACTCGTACTGGCCTGCTCGAAGGCGTTCATCGACTTTTGACGGTAGCTGACCGCCTCGCGCAATCGGCCCGCATTCCACAGGGTTTGGCCGACGGCCCGGTCTACTTCGGCGAGATTGTTGAGGTAGATACGGTTGCCGGGCTCGATCTGCAGCAGCGCGAGCGAGTCCTGCACGCCCTGCAGCCCGTAGCCTACGCCCTGGGCCGGATCGAGTTCCACGCCGGCAGCACGGGTGAGACCCTCCTCGATGAACTGCTTGGCGTACAACGCCAGGCCGTACTGCGGGCGCTGCGAGAGTGCCTGGTCGGCCGCGGCCACGGCGTCGTTACCCGCCTGCAACGCTGCGTCGGCGTGGCCGAGCTTGGCCAGCCCCCCGACGAGCCCGATGCCCGCGTACGCATAATCGGCGTCGAGCGTCACGTCGCCCGAGCGGCGCGCTCCGAGCTGCATCTCGAGACGTTGCGCTTCACGCGCGTCCTGTACCGCCTGCTGGTTCGGGCCGGTGAAGTACGCCTCCAGGAAGGACCGCCAGCCCAGCACCTCGGCGGCGGCGCGACGCGCGTCGGCCGGCGCGTCAGGGCGCGCCAGGATCGGGCGCAGCAGCGCTACCGCCTGATCCCCGGTGCGTTTCGCCTGCGACGGATTCGCCTGGATCACTTGCGTCGAGGCCAGCGCCGCATAGGCGTTCGCCAGGCCGACCGTGGTCGCCTCCGACCGGCCGGTGCGCTGCAGCCCCTCGAGCAGCCCGGCGGCCGCGGCCGCATTCTTCTCGGCGGTGTGCAGATCTCCCGTGAAACCGAGTGCGTTGGCATGATTCACCAGCGCCAGCGCCGCGCTGCGCACGGTTTCGGGGTCCCTGAGCTGCGCGGGCAGGTGCTGGAAGTAATCGATCTCCTGCTGTGAGAGTTCCGCGATGGTCTGATAGCGCCCGAAGGTCTGGAGCTCTCGGACGAAGTCGTCGGTCAGGAACCCCAGCAGCCCCTCGGCCTGCTGGCGCGCCTGCTCGGAGACCGCACGCGTCTGCCGCGCGAGCTGCTCGGCCCGGCGTGCCCGCTGCACGCTCAGGAATGCGAACACCGCCGCAGCGATGGCCAACAGCGCGAGGGCAACGCACCCGGTCGCGACCGCCCGCGCGCGCCTGAGTGCTCTGCGCGCTGCCTTCTCCCGCTCGCGCTGCTCGGCCAGCAGCCGCTCGGTGGCCTCACGCGCCTCGCGCTCGTGGCGCGCATCGCGGCTCGCCTTCACCACTCCGGTGAGCACATCGTGCGTGAGTTCGACTCTGCGCACGTCCAGCCGTTCCTCGATGCGCAGCAGCCGCCGGTTGACCAACTTCGCGAGTGCATCCGGGGCGGCCCCCGCGGCCTGGAACCGGCGGAGCAGACTTTCCTCGGCGAGGTTCTCCCGGTAGCCCGACTCGGTCAGCAGGTCGTCCTCGATGATCCGCCGTACCGCAGCCGGCTGATCCGCGAGCGAGCGCTCATAGAAGTTGCTCAGGATGGTGTCGTGCGAGCCGGCCAAGAGGTCCTGCGAGATCTCGCTGCGGCCCTGCGCGATCCTCTGCTCGTTCAGCTCCCGGCAGATCAGGCTCAGGAGTGACGGCTCGACTTCGGCATTGGCCAGCTCCGAGCCTCCCGCCACGAAGCGCACGATCGCCTCGGCGACTTCCTCGGAGACCAGCGGCCTGGCCGTCCGCAGGCGATTGCCCGGCTCCAGCACCGCCTCGAGCGCCTGCGCTCCCGTCATCGGTGCGAGCCGCAGCCGGTTCTGCGACAGACTGGGCATCTGCTTCTTCAGGCTCTCGAGCGGCGCCAGATAATCCTCGCGCAGCGCGATTACGACGCGGTAATCGCTGCGCGCGAAGTCAAAACGCTCGGCAACGCTCTCGTCGCTGTCGAGCTTCGCCTCCAGCGCCTTCGGCGGCCGGTTCTCGACGAGATCC
This sequence comes from Gammaproteobacteria bacterium, assembly GCA_030037905.1. Taxonomy (GTDB): domain Bacteria; phylum Pseudomonadota; class Gammaproteobacteria; order Steroidobacterales; family Steroidobacteraceae; genus FEN-1191. The sequence goes on along the minus strand of JASHPX010000198.1, from coordinate 385 downwards.
GCCAGCTCGTCGATGAACCGAGCCGCCCGCGCCCGCCCGAACTCATCGCTCTGCGCGAGGGTGAACAGCTCCTCGAACTGATCGAAGATCAACAGCGGCGTGAGCGTGGCACCGGAGGAGTCCTTCAGCACATCGTCGCGGTGGTGCAGGAATTCCCAGATCGACTCCCCAACGATGGTGACATCGGTCTTCGTCCATTGCCCGCTGGCTGCGGCCTTGCCGATCCCTTGTTTGATCTGCTCGGCGGGCTCCGGGCTGCCGTGTCCGTAGTCGATGCGCAGGTACACCGGAAAGTACCCCAGATCCCGCAATCGCGGCACCAGCCCCGCCTGCAGGATCGAGGTCTTGCCCAGCCCCGACTTGCCGAACAGTACCGTGAGGAGTT
>JASHPX010000197.1 GCA_030037905.1 Gammaproteobacteria bacterium | reverse complement strand
TGCGTCATCGGCGCGGCGCTGACCCAGCTGTTCGTCGTGCACTCGATCTATCCCAGTCCCTACCCGACCATCGGGGCCTCGGGCGGCATCTTCGGCATCCTGCTGTTCTACGGCATGGCTTTCCCGCAGCGCCGGTTGCTGCTGCTGATCCCGCCGATTCCGATCCGTGCATGGTTGTTCGTCACGCTCTACGGAATCCTGGAGCTGGGCCTGGGAGTGTTCGGAACGCAGCAGGGCGTCGCGCACTTCGCGCATCTGGGAGGCATGGTGACCGGCTATGCGCTCATCATGTTCTGGCGCTGGCAGAGCCGCCGCTCCCGCCAGCCGTACTGAGGGTAGGCGGGTTGAGGTGTTGCCTCTTCAGTTGGGGAACCAGCGGTCTCAATTGGGACCACCGAGCCGTCCGCGGCACTTCGTCAGAACGCGGGGATCGCTCCTAAAAGCAGCCGAGGCGGATCAGCTCAGCACGCCTCTCCAAGCGGCGCGCAGCATTCATCTGCAAAAGCGCAACTGTCGCGCGCCCGGTGGGTGTCAGTCCGACGAGCTCACTGTCGCGCAGTGCGAAGTGCGCTGTCCAGGTGGCACGGCGCGGATGAAATAACGGAGCGATTTCCTGAGTGGTGGGATCGATACCGGTGAGATTCGGGCCCTTGTGGCGGTTGCAGCGATGGCAAGCCCAAGCGAGATTCTCGAGGACGGTCTCGCCGCCATGTTGACGCGCAACGATGTGCTCGAGGTGGAAGGGTTCGAGCGGAGGGAACCAATCAGGAAGATGGCAGTATTCGCAGCGCCGAGCCGCACGCTCGCGAACCCGTTGACGCAGCGGCTCGATCACCTCATCCGTGCGCTGAATTCAGCTGTCGCTCAGCTTTCAGCCGCAGCGCGGCGATGATGTCCCCCAGCTCGATGAAGCGGTCGTATTCGCGCGCTTCCTCGGCGCTGAGCTGCCCTTCGTTGGCTTTTTGAGCCAGCACGTCAAGTCGCGACCGCGCCGCTTCGCCGAGTTGCAGGTCGTTCAGCGCCCGGACGCTCTCCGCGTCGAGACACCGCGCCGCGCACTCGAGCAGACTATCATCGACACCTGGGGATTCTTGGGTCATGGGCTGAAGATAATCCATTCCCCCGCCCGATTCGCGGGTTGAATACCACATTATCTATCTATAGTAATTGTATGCACGTATATTTACTTATATCAGCTAAAACTATGTGATGCGCATGCCGTCGGTGGCGCCAGTGTCGACCGACAGCAGGTACACCCCATCCGTCTCGCCGCTCGCGCACAGCACCATGCCCTCGGATACACCGAAGCGCATCTTGCGTGGCGCGAGGTTCGCAATCAGCACCACCAGCCGTCCGATGAGCCGCTCAGGCTCCGGGTAGCTTGCGCGGATACCTGAGAATACGGTGCGCTGCTCGCCTCCCACCCCCAGCGTCAGCTTGAGCAGCTTGTCCGATCCCGCCACCCGCTCCGCGTGCTCGATGCGCGCCACCCGCAGATCGAGCTTCGCGAACTGCTCGATGCTGATGACGGCCGCGGCCGTGCTCACCGCGGCAGTGCCGGCTGCGGTAGTGCCGGCCTCGAGCGCGGCGGTGGGTCTCGCGGCCGCCCCTGCAGCAGCGGCAGCCGTTGTGGCGGGAGCGGGCGTTTCGACCAGCGTGGCTACGGTCGCCGGGTCCAGACGCGTCGCCAGCGGCTGATAGGCGGCGATCCGTGCCCCCAGCAGCGGCCGCGACACGGCCGACCAATCCGTGAACTGCGTGCCGAGGAAGGCCGCGCTCTGCTGCGCCATCTGCGGCAGTACCGGCGCCAGGTAGCTCATCAGTACCCGGAACAGATTCAAACCCTGCGTCGCGATGGCGGTGACTTCCGCGGCACGCGCTGCATCACGCGCCAGCGCCCAGGGCTTGCACTGGTCGATGTAGCGGTTGGCCGCGTCGGCCAGCTCCATGATGTCGCGCACCGCCGCCGCGTATTCGCGCGCCTCGTAAAGCGCGCCGATGCGCTCGGCAGCCTCGGCGAAGCGGGCGTACAGAGCGGGCTCGGGCAGCGCCTCGGCGAGCCGCCCCCCGCCGCGCTCGATGAATCCCGCGCAGCGGCTGGCGATATTGACGAGCTTGCCGACGAGGTCGGAGTTGGTGCGCGCCACGAAATCATCGAGGCTGAAATCGACGTCCTCGATGCCGCCGCTGAGCTTTGCCGCAAAGTAGTAGCGTAGCGCCTCCGCGGGCAGCCGCGTCAGATACCGGCGCGCCGTGATGAAGGTGCCACGCGACTTGGACATCTTCTGGCCATTGATGGTCAGAAAGCCGTGCACGAACACCGCGGTCGGCCGGCGCAGTCCCGCACCGTGCAGCACCGCCGGCCAGAACAGCGTGTGGAAGTAGCTGATGTCCTTGCCGATGAAGTGGTACAGCTCGGAGCGCTGCTCCGAGCGCCAGTAGTCGGCAAACACGTCGTCGCTCGAGGCTGCGCCGGCGTGCCTGGCGCGCCAGTGCTCGAAGCTCGCGATGTAGCCGATCGGAGCGTCGAACCAGACATAGAAATATTTGCCCGCAGCGTCCGGGATCTCGAAGCCGAAATAAGGCGCATCTCGCGAGATGTCCCAGTCCTTCAGGCCCGCCTGGAACCACTCGTCGAGCTTGGCGCGCACGCCGGGCGAAAGGCTGCCGCCCCCGACGTAGACGCGCAGCATCGACTCGAAGTCCCCGAGCCGGAAGAACAGGTGCTCGGAATCGCACCACTGCGGGCGCGTGTCGCTGAGGATGGAGCGCGGCTCGATCAGATCGGCCGGCGCGTAGGTCGCGCCGCACACCTCGCAGCTGTCCCCGTACTGATCGGCAGACCTACAGCGTGGACAGGTACCGCGGATGTAGCGATCCGGCAGGAACATCCCTGCCTGTGTGTCATAGGCCTGCCGTACGACCTGACGGCGCAGGTGACCGGCGTCGCGCAGCGTCACGTAGAGCTCTTCGGTGAGGCGGCGGTTCTCGGGCGAGTGTGTGGAATGAAACTCGTCGAAACCGATCAGAAAACCGTCGTAATCCTGCCGGTGCTCCTGCGCCGTACGCGCGATCAGCGCTTCGGGCGAGATGCCCTCCTGCTGTGCGCGAATCATGATCGGCGTGCCGTGCGCGTCCTCCGCGCAGCAATACAGGCAGTCGTGGCCGCGCATCCTCTGAAAGCGCACCCAGATGTCGGTCTGCACTGCCTCCAGGATGTGCCCGAAGTGCAGCGCCCCGTTCGCATACGGCAGAGCATTGGTGACGAGGATCTTGCGGCGCATGCGTGGCTTAAGGGGCTGGCCGGGGTGGCTAGGGGCGCGGTGGGGCTGGGACCTGCCGCAGATCCTGCAGCAGCGCGCCCTGCGAGAGCACCTGCGTCTCGTGGGGCGCGTCGCGCAGCGGCTCGGCCAGCGCCGCCGCATACCAGGCCTGCATGGAGCGCAGCTGCAACAGCCGCCGCGCGTATGCGGAGGCTGCAGCGTCGAGCGCGAGGCCGTAGCTCTGGATGCGAAAGGCCACCGGGGCGAAGCATGCGTCGACCGCCCCGAAGCGCTCGCCGGCGAGAAACGGGCCGCCGAATCGCCTCAGGCCCTCCAGCCACAGCGCCGTGAGCCGCGCCAGGTCGCGCTCCAGCGCCGCGGGCCGCTCGTGCAGCCGCACCCGTACGCCGCAGCTCATCGAGCAGCGCTCGCGCAGCTCTGCGAATCCCGAGTGCATTTCCGCCGCGGCGCTGCGCGCCCAGGCACGGGCAGCGACCTCGCGGGGCCAGACGGCTGTGTGCCGCTCGGCCAGGTACTCCATGATGGCCAGCGAGTCCCACACGCGGATCTCGCCGTCCGCGAGGCACGGCACCTTGCCGTTGGGAAAGCTGCGGCGCAGAGCCTCCCAGGCGGCGGCGTCTCCGAAGGGTGTCATCTGCTCCTGAAAGTCGATCCCCAGCTCACTCATCAGCACCCACGGGCGCAGCGACCAGGAGGAATAGTTTTTGTTCGTGATGTACAGCTGATACATGGCGGTCCCGGCCGGAGCCGAATCGCAGGGGAGCTGCATCGTATCAAACCCGGGCGGCCAGGACGGCGGCCACGAGGCATCAGACTGGCGCGCTGCTCACCGCCCGGTGTTGCCGGAGGTTACCCGCGCGCTGGGGGGCGGCCCTGATTCGCCTCGCTCCAGGGGGCGAGCCCGGTTCCCTCGGCGAGCGCCGCCGCTGTCGCTGCCCTGGCGATGCGGCTGGTGCTGGCGGTTGCGCTCGCGCGCGGCTCGCCCTGGGTCTTGACGGCCTCGAACTTGCTCTTGTTGATCGCCTTGCGATAGGCCTCGGCACCGGTGATGGTGCCGGCATCCAGCAGCTGCTGAATGGCGGTATCCATGGTGCGCATGCCGGTTTGAGCGCCCGACTGCATGCTGTTCTCGAGCTGATCGAGCTTGCCCTGGCGGATCAGATTGGCGGTGGCGGAGTTGTTGATCAGGATTTCCAGAGCTCCGACGCGGCCACTGCCATCGGCGCGCTTGAGCAGCTGCTGGGAGATGACCCCGCGCAGCGAGGTCGACAGCATGGTGCGCACGTGCGGCTGCTTGTCGGCCGGAAATTGATTGACGAGGCGGTCGACGGTCTGGGCCGCGCCATTGGTATGCAGGGTGCCCATGACCAGGATGCCCATCTCGGCCGCGGTCACGGCGATGCTCATCGTCTCGAGGTCGCGCAGCTCACCCACCAGGATCACATCCGGATCCTCGCGCAGCGCCGAGTGCAGCGCGGCCGCGAAGCTGGGCGCGTGCACGCCGATCTCGCGCTGGCTGATGAGGCAATTGCGCCGCGCGTGCACGAACTCGATCGGATCCTCGATCGTGAGGATGTGTCCGCGCTCGCGTTTATTGATGTCATCGATCATTGCGGCGAGCGAGGTGGACTTACCCGAGCCGGTTTTGCCCGTCACCAGGATCAGTCCGTTGGTGGTATGGCAGAGCTGCCGGACCGCCAGCGGCATGTCCAGCTGATCGAGCGTCAGTGCCTGGGATGGGATGGCGCGGAACACCGCACCCATGCCATTCAGGTGACGCAGCACGTTGACACGAAAGCGTGCCTTGCCTTCGAGGGTATAGGCGAAGTCTGCGCCGTCCTTGCTCTCGAAGCGTTCGACGGCCTTGCGCGGCATGATCTCGTACAGCGCGGCCTTGACGAGGTCCGCATCCAGCGGCGCCTCCTGCAGCGGCGTCAGATCCCCGTGCAGGCGGATGCGTGCCGGGTCCCTGGCGATGAAATGCAGGTCTGACCCGCGCCGCTTGAGCACCTCCTCCAGATATTGATCGATCTGTGCCATGCGTTGCTCTCGTCGCCGCTGCGGCTGCCGGCCCGCTAGCTGTCCACTCGCGCGGACGGGCGCGAGCCGGTGCTGTCGTTGCCACTGCCGCCGCCGTTTGCAGCCGCCGCCGGCGTGTCCAGTCGCGGCAACATGCTGGTGTCGGTCACGTACTTCTGGAACAGGCGCTTGTCGGTGGCGTACACGTAGGCGTCGTCCGGATCGATCTCGCGCGCCGCCAGCGCCTGCAGCAGCGCCTGGTCGAACAGCTGCATGCCCAGGTCGCGTCCCATCTGCAGCTGGCTTGGAATCTGATAGGTCTGATCGCTCATGATGAGCTTGGCGACCGCTTTCGTGGTGATCATGATCTCGACGATCGCGCGCCGGGCACGCGCGTCGGGCGTACGCACCAGGATCTGGGTGATCACCGCGATCAGGCTCTGCGCGAGGAAGCTCTTGGTCTGCTCGCGCTCTTCGGCCGGCAGTGCGTCGATCAGCCGGTCGATCGTCTTGACGGCGTTGTTGGTATGCAGTGTGCCGAGCACCAGGTGACCTGTCTCGGCGGCGGTCATCGCCATGCGGATCGTCTCGGCATCGCGCAGCTCGCCGACCAGGATCACGTCCGGGTCCTCGCGCATCGCCGCGCGCACGCCCTCCGCGAAGCTCGGGATGTGGGTACCGAGCTCGCGCTGGATCACCTGGCTCATCTTACTGCGATGGACGAACTCGATCGGGTCCTCCAGGCTGATGATATTGAGTCGGCGAGTCGTGTTGAGCAGATCGATCATCGCCGCCAGCGTGGTGGACTTGCCCGTGCCGGTTGAGCCTGTCACGAGGATCATGCCCTGGTGATAGTCGCAGAGTCGCGTGACGACCGGCGGCAGGCCCAGAGAGCCCAGCGTGGGCACGTGATCGGGAATCGCGCGGAAGGCGGCCCCGATGCCGGTGTCCTTGCGGTACACATTGACGCGGAAGCGCCCGCCATCGGCGGACACATAGGAGAAGTCCAGGTCCTGGCCGCGCAGGAACTGCTCCGACTGGGTCGGCCGGAGGATCTCGTTCACGTACATCTCGAGCTCCGTATCGCGCAGATCGCGGAACTTGATGGGCACGAGCTCGCCGTGCATGCGCAGCATCGGCGGGACGCCGACCGCCAGATGAATGTCCGAGCAGCCCTGCTGCGTGCCGAGTTTGAGGAAGGCGTCGATGCGCGCCACTAGCCTGATCCTTGCTCCGTCAGCCGCTATTCCTGCGCCGTGCTACCGGCCCTGCCCGGTCTGCCGGGGTCTGACTGGCTCTGCCGGGGTCTGCCGGACCCCAAGCCCGCTGCGCACGGTGCGCCAGCTTGCACAGCTATAGCCGGCGTGTTCTGTTAAATCAAGGAATTGAGGGGAAAAGTTTGAACTGGCTCAAACTGCAAGCGCCCCGATCAGCCCAGGCCGGCCCGATCGAGCCCAAGCCGGCCCGCTCCGGCCGAGGCGGGCCGCGGCGCCGGGGGCGGCGGGGTGCTTCAGCGGAAGCGCTCGAGCGCGGTGCGGAACTCGTCCATGGTCTGGTAGCGCTTGGCCTTGTCGACGGACATCGCCCTGGTCACCACCTCGGACAGGTTGGTCGGCAGGGCCGGATTCACCTCGTGCGGCGCACGCGCCTTGCCCTGGACGTGCTGATACATGACGGCCATGTGGTCGCCGCGCGAGTATGGCGGTACCCCGGTGAGCATTTCGTACAGCAGTACGCCCAATGCATACACATCGGCGCGCTCATCCACCTTCCTGCCGAGGATCTGCTCGGGTGCCATGTACTTCGGCGAGCCGATGACATAGCCGGTACGCGTCAGGTGCGTGTCGCCCTCGCGCTGTGCGGCGGCCACGCCGAAGTCGACGATCTTTACCAACCCCTCGTCGTTGATCAGCACATTCGCGGGCTTGAGGTCGCGATGCACGATGCCGACCTGATGCGCCACGGCCATGCCGGTGGCGATGTCGATGCCGAACTGCAGCGCGCGCTTCAGCGGCATCGGCTTCTCGTTGACGATCTCCGCGCCGAGCGTGTGCGAGGGGAAGTACTCCATCGAGATGGCGTAGTTTCCCTGGATGAACAGGAAGTCGTAGATGCGGATGACGTTGCGGTGCGTGATCTTGCGCGAGTAACGCAGCTCGTGCACGAAGCGCTTCATGATCTCCTCGTCCTGCGCCACGCTCGGGTTCAGGAACTTGAGGATCAGCCGCTCGTCCACCACGGTGTCTTCCATGAGCAGCACCGTGCCGAAGGCGCCGCGGCCGATCTTCTCGATGAAGCGATAGCGTCCCTCGATGATGTCCCCGGCGTTGAGTGTGGAGATGTCCAGGCGCGCGGCGGTCGTGGCGGCTGCCTGGTGCACCACCTGGGCGACCTCGCGCTCGGGGATCAGCAGCGTGCGCGCCGGGGCCGCGGCGCGCTGGGCGTCGCCGCTGCGCGGCGCCACGGTGCCGATCGGCCCCAGTGCGGTGACCGGCCCCGCTGCCGAGGAGAAGCGCACCTCCAGCTCGGTCAGCGCACGTACCGCCACGCGCGCGATCGTCTGGTCCGGCTGATCGACCTGCGTCTGCAGCTGTACGCGGATCTGGTCGGCACGCTGCTCATCGGCCAGGCGCGCGAGCGCCTGGATCGCCTCGATGCGCACTTCCTTCTCCGTGCTCCTGAGCAGCGGGGAGAGCAGCTCGATGGATTTGACGTCCCCGAGCTTGCCGATGGCACGCACGACGATGGGCAGCGCGCGCGCGTTACCCGCACGCAGCATCTCGTACAGGCGCGGCACCGCGCGCTTGCTGCCGATCTCGGCGAGCGCATCCACCGCCCGCTCACTCACCCACCAGTCCGAGTCGCGCGTCGCCTCGATGAGGTGATTGACCGCGCGCTCATCCTTGGTCTGGTTGAGGATCTCGATGGCGGCGCGGCGGATGTCCTCGTCCTTGTCGCGCACCAGCTCGAGCACCGCGTCGATGACCTTGGGTCCGCCGATCTTGCCGAGCGCATCGCCCGCACGGCTGCGCACCCACCAGTCATCGTCCTTGATCGCCTCGAGCAGGTATTTCACCGAGCGCACGTCGCCCACTTCGTTGAGCACCTCCACGGCCGCGCGCCGCGCCTGCTCGCTCTCGTCCTTGAGCACCGGCACCAGGTGCCGGATGGTCTCCGGATCGCGTGCGCGCGCCAGCAGCTCCACCGCGCGGTTCTGTACCTCCAGCTCCGGATCGCGCAGCAGAGCGCACACCCGCGCGACTTCGATCGTCCCCTCCATCTTCGTCAGCGCCGTGAGCACCGCGGAGCGGATCATCTTGTTGTTGTCGCCGAGCTGCTCCTGCAGCGCGCGGTAGACCTCGGGACGGTTGAAGCGCGCCAGGATGTTCACGATGTGCAGCCGCGCGATCGGGTCCTTGCCCTGCAGCCGTCCGAGCAGCTCGGGAAGCGCGGCCTCGTCGGCGATCTCCCCGATGATGCGAAACAGTGCCGCCTTCTCGTTGGGCTCCTGCGCGTACGCTGCCGTGAGCAGCTCCCGTACGCTGAAGCGCTGGCGCTGCCCGTTGATCACGTCCAGCAGTGCGGACTTGGCGATGCCCGGGACGGTCAGGGCCTCGAGCAGCAGATGCGTGGGGTAGCCGCGGCTGCTGGTCAGCGCCCAGGCGACCCCGGCGATCACCCGCGGGCTGCCCTGTACCAGGGCCTGCGTGTACTGCGGGAACGTCTTGGCATTGGCGAGCGAGGCGAGCACGTCGACGAACGCTACCGTGGCGTGCTTGTCCGCCTCCGGCAGGGCGGCGATCACCGGCTCGATCGCCCCCGGCCCCGCCTGCTTGAGCTTGGCGATGGCCTTCTGGATATCGGGCGCCAAGACGTTGGGCGCGGCTCTGATCTGAGTGATCAGCCGGTCGGCGCGCAGGGTGGTGAAAAGACTCATTCCGCCGTGCTAACCGCCGTGCTAATGTCCTCTGCCGTACGCGCTCACCGCGTCCCTGCGCTCACGGCCGTTCCGAGTTTCCCAGTGCGCCACGATTCCTCGTGTACTCCCTGCCCTCGTCCTGGCGGCCGGCGGAGCTGCTCGCTGCAGCCTCGGCTGCGCGAGCGCCCGTGGCCGGTTGTTTGTACGGTGCAGATTATGCCATGTTTGATTAATACATCAGTCCTGATCTGTACCCGCCGTCCCGAAGTCTAGCTGTCGCACGGCCCGGGGGAGAGACCTCATGTCGATTTCCGAGGAGCGCGTCCGCGGCGCTCTTGAAGCCTACGTCGAACCCTACCTGCAGCAGACGCTGGCGGAGGCGGGCGCGCTGCGTGCCGTGCAGGTGCAGGGTGATGCGGTCCTGGTAAAGCTCGAGCTCGGCTTCCCGACAGCCGGTTATGGCCAGACGCTGCGGGCTGCGCTGCACCGTCACCTGCAGGCCGCGGGCCTGCCGGTGGAGCTGACGCTGGAGCTGGGCAGCCACATCGTGCCACACGCGGTGCAGCGCCACCTCAAGCCCCTGGGCGGCGTGAAGAACATCGTGGCGGTGGCCAGCGGCAAGGGCGGGGTGGGCAAGTCCACGGTGGCCGTGAACCTCGGCCTCGCGTGGGCCGCCGGCGGTGCCCGCGTGGGGATCCTGGATGCGGATATCTACGGCCCAAGCCAGCCGCTGATGCTCGGCCTCGTCGGTCAGCGCCCGCTCAGCGCGGACGGCAAACACATCCAGCCGCTCGAGGCGCACGGCCTGAAGGCGATGTCGATCGGCTTCCTGGTCGAGCCGGAGCAGGCGGTGGTCTGGCGCGGCCCGATGGTGACCCAGGCGCTCACGCAGCTGCTCGCCGACACCGAGTGGGGCGAGCTCGACTACCTGGTGGTCGACATGCCGCCGGGGACCGGCGACATCCAGCTCACGCTCGCGCAGCGCGTGCCCGTGGCCGGGGCCGTCATCGTGACCACCCCGCAGGACATCGCCCTCGCCGATGCCCGCAAGGGGCTGGCGATGTTCGAGAAGGTCGCCGTGCCCGTGCTGGGCATCATCGAGAACATGAGCGTGCACGTGTGCAGCCAGTGCGGGCACGTCGAGCACATCTTCGGCGCCGGCGGTGGCGCGCGTCTGGCGGCGCAGAACAATGTCGCGTTGCTCGGGGAGCTGCCGCTGGATGTGCGCATCCGCGAGGAGGCCGACGGGGGCCACCCGAGCGTCATCGCCGAGCCGGCGAGCCCGCGTGCCCAGTGCTACGTGGAAGCCGCGCGGCGCACCGCCGCGGCGCTCGCACGCCGCGCACGCGACCGCAGCGCGCTCTTTCCGAAGATCGTGGTCGAGGACAGCTGAGGTCTTAATCCGCGCATGAGCATCAAATCCGACGACTGGATCCGCCGCATGGCGCGCGAGCACCGCCTGATCGAGCCGTTCGAGCCCGGCCAGGTGCGCGCCGGCCCCGCCGGCCGCGTGATCTCCTATGGCACCTCGAGCTACGGCTACGATGTGCGCTGCGCGCGCGATTTCAAGATTTTTACCAACATCAACTCCACGATCGTCGATCCCAAGAACTTCGACGAGAAGAGCTTCGTGGACATCAGCGCGGACGTGTGCATCATCCCGCCCAACTCCTTCGCGCTGGCGCACACGGTCGAGTACCTGCGCATTCCGCGCAATGTGCTGGTGCTGTGCGTGGGGAAAAGCACGTTTGCAAGGTGCTTCCGCGGGGACACGCGGGTGGCGTTGGTCGACGGCAGCAGCGCTACGCTCGAGGACATGGCCCGGCGCCAGGAGGGGGGTGAGGTCTTCTGGGGCTACAGCATCGGCCCTGGTGGGCGCGTCATCGTGAGCCTGCTGGATGCTCCCCGCTTCATCGGCCGCGATTCTCTCGTGGAGGTGACGCTCGACAGCGGCGCTCTCGTGCAGGCCACGCCCGATCATCTTTTCCTGCGTCGCGACGGACGGTTCGCGCCGACCGGCGAATTGCGACCGGGTGACTCGTTGATGCCGCTGTACCGTACGCTGCGGCGGGGCTACGAGTGCGTCTATCAGCCGATCAATGGGCATCTACTGCCGACCCACCGACTAGCAGATGAGTGGAATCTGCGCCACGACATCTACGGCGACCGGCCGGGAAGTCACCGCCATCACATCGATTTCGACCGTCGCAACAACAGGCCGACGAACCTCGAGCGACGCCCTGCCTCCGATCACATACGTCTGCATAACGCCGAGAACTACGGCCCCGACTTCGACGCGCAGGAGCACGGAAGGTCGATCCAGGCCGCGTTGGAGAGGTTGGCTCTCGACCCGCAGTGGGCCGCGCATTTTTCGCAGGCACAAGCCGAGCGCGCGAAGCTGTTCTGGCAGGAGCCGCGCTTCGCCGCCATTCGAGAGCGGCTCGTCTGGCAGCGCCGTAATCCCACTGAGGCTACGCGCGAAGCGCATCGGCTGGCCACATTGCGGCGCTATGCCGACCCGGCGGAGCGCCTGCGATGGTCTGAAGTGATGCGCAGAGCCTGGGCGGGTGATGATGGTACGCGACGGCAGGTGCAGGCGGAGGTGGCGCGGCATATCAATCTGCGCGGTGAGATCACCGCCGATACTGTACGGTCAGCTCTGGACAGCACCGGTTCGATTCGAGGTGCGGCTCGATTATTGAATTGCGACCGGTCAGTCTTTCGCCGTTTCCCAGACGTTCTGGGCGCATTCCGGGGGACGCCTGGTCGTAACCACAAGGTCGTAGCGATCCGAGAGCTGCCGGGCGATCACGATGTCTATTGTCTGAGCGTGCCGGAGGCTGGGAATTTTGCCTTGGAAGCGGGGATCTTTGTCCACAATTGCGGTGTGATCGTCAACGTAACGCCCTTGGAACCCGAGTGGGAGGGCCACGTCACCCTCGAGTTCTCCAACACCACACCGCTGCCCGCGAAGATCTATGCGAACGAAGGCGTCGCACAGATGCTGTTCTTCGAGTCCGATGAGGTGTGCTCGACCTCTTACGCGGATCGGGGCGGCAAATACCAGGGCCAGCGCGGGGTCACGCTGCCGAAGGCGTGAGCGCGGCTCGCGAGCTTGTCTGCCCGCGCAGATGCGGTGGCCCTTCGGACGAATACATCATGACGTATTCGCCCGAAGGGCCACCGCATCTGCGCGCGTATCCGACCTCGTGCGCTGCCGCAGGGCGCAGCCGGCGTGTCATCAGGCCGACCTACGGCTGACTCTGCAACGAGCGGATGCGCATGGTCCACTCGACGGCGTTCAGCCGCTTCTGCTGGACCTGCACCGGGATGTAGCCGAGCGAGGGTGCGCACCAAAAGCGCGTGGTCCGCGGCGAGCCGGGGTGTGAGGAGATGTAGATGACCGTCTGCAGGGGCCCGAGCGCGGTATGCAGCATCTCTTCCCCGGCGCGCACGTAGTCGTACTCGCGTACCACGTTTTTGTTGATCTCCATGACCTGGTCCGGCATGTGACCCTGCACCAGCTGCGCTAGCATGGCGATCTGCACCGACATATCGTCCTGTACGCCTGGATGGATGGGCATGTCGATCTTCGCGCCCTCGTAGGTGCCGGTGGCGCGCCCGCTGTCCCAGTCGAAGGTCACGTCGGCGTCGTGCCTGCGACCGCTGCCGGTGGCGACGAAATGCAGCGGCTCTACGTCCTGAGGGGTCACGCGCATGACGCTGCTGAGTACCGGACGCATCGGATACAAGCGGCCGATGCCACGCGGGTGCGTCGTGGAGCGGTATACCCAGGTGTCATCCGAGCGGTGCTGCAGCTGGATCTGCGAAAGCGCGACGGGCGCGCCGTGCCAGTACCACAGATAGCTCGCCTGGAAGGGCTGTAGCTCGGCGGCGGTCGCGGGGCGCGCGCCGAGCTGCGCCACGAGTATCAGCGCGAGCGCGGCCGCGAGAGCTGCCGCTCGAGGCGTGTGCGGCGCGCCGCGCGCGTCCGAGTGCGCGCGCGAGCGCGAGCCCCACGGTCTGCGACGCTCACGCAGCTGCGAGCCTGCAGGTGCGCTGGCAGCCTCAGGCAGATGCATCTGCACGGATGAGTCCGGGGTCATCCTCTTCGTTCTCCTGCAGCGGCGCGTTCAGCGGCTGCCCGTCCAGCAGCACCGCAGAGCCACGCAGCGCGAGCCGGCCGGCGCTGAATAAGCCGATCACCCGCGGGTAGATCCTGTGCTCGAGGCGGTGCACACGCCCCGTCAGGCTCTCCACCGTGTCCTCTCGATGAACGGCCAAGCGCCCCTGGCAGATGACCGGCCCGCCGTCGAGCTGCTTCGTGACGAAGTGCACGCTGGCGCCATGCTCGCGCTCGCGAGCCTGCAGCACGCGGCGATGGGTATTCAGGCCCGGGTAGCGCGGCAGCAGGGAGGGGTGGATGTTGAGAATGCGTCCGGCGTAGGGCTGCACGAATGGCCCCGACAGAATCCGCATGAAACCCGCCAGCGCTACGAGCTCGGCGCCCGAGCGCGCCAGCGCCGCCTGCAGCGCCGCCTCGAAGGCGACGCGGTCCGGATATTCCCGCGCGGCAATGACCTGCGCGGCGAGCCCGAGGTTCTTCGCGCGCGCGATGCCGCCCGCCTCCACGCGATCGCAGATCACGCTAGCGACGCGCGCGCCGATCCGCCCCTGCGCGCAGGCCTGCGCAATGGCCAGCATGTTGCTGCCCTCGCCGGAGATCAGGATCGCGATCGGTAGCGTGCGCGGCTCGCTCATGCCTCGAGTGGCTCGCTCATGCCTCGATGGTCACACCGTGCTCGCCACGGCGCACTTCACCGATCGGCATGGCCTGTTCGCCGAGCTCGGCCAGGCGGCGCACGGCCTCGTCGGCCTGGGATGCATCCACAATCACCACCATGCCGATGCCGCAGTTGAAGGTGCGGTGCATCTGCTCCCCGTCGAGCGCGCCGGCGTCGGCGAGCCATTCGAACACCGCCGGCCGTGGCCAGCGATGCCGCTGCAGCACGACCGTGAGGCCCGGCGCGAGCATGCGCGGAATATTGTCGATCAGTCCGCCGCCGGTGATGTGTGCACAGGCATGCACGGGCAGCGCGGCCATCAGCCCGAGCAGCGAGCGCACGTAAATGCGCGTCGGCGTGAGCAGCTGCTCGATCAGCGGGCGGCCCTCGAGACGCGTGTCCGCGGTGACGCCGGCCACCTGCAGGAGCTTACGGATCAGCGCGTAGCCGTTGGAATGGGGCCCGGAGGAGGCCAGTCCGATCACGGCATCGCCGGGGCGTACACGACTGCCGTCGATGATGGCGTCCTTCTCGACGACACCGACGCAGAAGCCGGCGAGATCGTAGTCATCGCCGTGATAGATCCCCGGCATCTCGGCGGTCTCGCCCCCGACCAGCGCCGCACCGGCCTGCGCGCATCCCTCGACGATGCCGCTGACTACGCGGGCGGCAACCTCGACGTCCAGATGTCCCGTGGCGAAGTAATCCAGGAAGAACAGCGGCTCCGCGCCCTGGACCACGACGTCGTTGACGCACATGGCCACCAGGTCGATACCGATCGTGTCGTGCCGGTCGCTGTCGATCGCCAGCCGCAGCTTCGTGCCCACGCCGTCGGTTCCCGACACCAGCACCGGGTGGCGGTAGCGACCCGGGGACAGCTCGACCATGGCTCCGAAGCCGCCGATTCCGGCCAGCACCTCCGGGCGGCTAGTGCGCCGCACTAGCGGCTTGATGCGCTCCACGAGGGCATCGCCGGCATCGATATCCACACCGGCGTCGCGGTACGTATGACTGCGACGCCTGTCGCTGTGCGATTTGCTCATGTTTTGAGATTGCCGGCGCCGTCGCGCGGCCCTCGGGCGGGCAAGCTATAGTAGCTCAAGAGAGCTGAATCGCATGCAGAGAGCTGGCGGGATATTTTACATGTTGTCGCTGCTGGCGGCCCTTGCGCTGGGCGCGCCGGCCGCGCGCGCGGTGCCGGTGACTTCGCTGTACGTGGTGATCGTGCCGGGAGCCGATTTCGATGCGGCCGCGCAGGAGGCGATGCGCGTGGAGCTGGTGCGGCTGATCGGTACGCGCGATGCGGCGAGCGATCCGGCGCTCGAGGGGCTGATCGATAACGCCCGCCAGTATGTGCAGCTCGAGCGCACGACCACCCGTGGCCAGGTCCAGGTGTTGTTCGACGAGGCATCCCTGTCCGGCGCGATCGGCGCCGCGGGGCGCAGTCTCTGGGATGCGAATCGACCGATGCTGTGGATCGAGCTGCCGGCGCTGGATGCCCCCACGTCCGCAGCGCTGCGCGAGCGCCTATCGGCGGCGGCTGAGGAACGTGGCTTGCCCATCACGATCGTCTCCGCCTCGCCACCCGCGGTGGCTGCAGCCGCAGCCGCAGCGCCCGGGAGCGGTGCCCCGTCTGCGCCCGTGGCCACAGTGCCCGCGACAGCAGCGCCTGCCGCCGCGCCAACTGCCGGACCTGCCGCCGCCGCGCCTGGTGCTGCGGCTGCCGCACCTGCTGCTGCCGCCGCCGCACCTGCTGCTGCCGCTACCGCTACTGGCGCTCCTCCGGCGGCCTCCGCTACGACGGCGACATCTGGACTGGCAGCGCCGGTGACGGCACTGGACCCGCTGGAAGCGGCACGCACTGCCGGTGCCAGTGCGGCGCTCGTCGCCCGTGTGCTGCCCTCGCAGCCGGGATTGTTGCAGTGGACACTGTTCTCTCCGGACACCAGTGGCCAATGGGTGGGTGGGCCGGAGCTGGCGATCGATGATGCGACCGATGCGCTGGCCGGCGCTGCGCGCGCGCTCGCGCAGGGGCCGGTCGCGCAATACGACTGTCACATCGAGGGCGTGAACGATCTATCGAGCCTGGTGAACGTGCTGGTGGCGGTGAACGCTGCCCCCGGGGTCACGCAGGCCGCGGTCAGTGAGGTCGACGGCGACCAGTTGACGCTGCATCTGCAGGTACACGGCAGCGCGACGGAGCTGCAACGTGCATTGCAGAGTGAGCGACTGCAGAGCGCAGGCACGGGTTCGCAGGGATTGCTGCTGTATCGCTACGTCGATACACCCGAGGCGGCACCAGCAGTGCCGGCGGCGACGGCAGGGCCGGCAGCACCCGGAGGGTCGGCCGCGCGCGCGGCCCCCAGCGTACCTACCGCGCCGCGCTGAAGCGCGCACCGCCGTGCGTCATCTGCCAAACTTGATCTGCCTGGTGCGCATCGCGCTGATATGGCCGATCATCGACGCTATCGCTGCAGGGACCTATCCGCTGGCGCTGCTGATATTCTTCCTGGCGGCGGCCAGCGATGGTCTGGACGGATTTCTCGCCAAGCGCTTTCACTGGACCTCTGAGATCGGCAAGTTTCTCGACCCCATAGCCGACAAGCTGCTGCTGATCTGCGTGTTCCTCGTGGCGACCTGGTATGGCTTGATTCCGCATGCATTGACGGGTATCGCGGTCGCGCGAGACGTCCTGATCGGTTCCGGCGCCATCGTCTATTCCCTGCGCTGGGGTCCTCTGCAGGGACGGCCGATGATCAGCAGCAAGCTCAACACGCTGCTCGAGGTCCTGTACGTCATCGCCGTCCTGGCTCACGCCGGCTATGCTCTGCCGCCGGCGCGGCTGCTGGACGTGCTCGCGGTGCTGACAGTGGCGACCATCCTGTTGAGCGGCTATCTGTATGCGCTGACCTTCACGCAGCGCGCTCTGGCCGCCGGCCGTGCCTGAGGCGCCAATGGCGCAGCTGCCGCTCGCCATGCGGCTGCGTGAACGCGCGGTATTCGATAGCTTCGTCGCGGGCTCCAACGCGGCCGCCGTCGCACAGCTGCGCAGCGCCGCACAGGGCACCTTGCGTGGTGCTCAGCTGGCGGCGCGGGTCTACTGGATCTGCGGCCCCTCCGGGGTGGGCAAGAGCCACTTGCTGCAGGCCAGCTGCACGCTCGCGCTCGAAGCGGGGCTGGGCGCGTCGTACCTGCCATTCTCGCAGCTGGCGCCCTTGGGACCCGCGGCGCTGGCCGGCTGGGAAGACGCGGGCTTCGTGGCTCTCGATGAGATCGAGCAGGTGGTGGGCCGGCGCGACTGGGAAGAGGCAGTGTTCGGGTTGTATCGCGCGCTCGAGGAACGCGGCGCGATCCTGCTCGCCGCGGCTTGCGGCCTGCCGGGTCAGCTGCCGTTCGCCTTGCCCGACCTGGCATCCCGTTTCAGCGCAGCCATGCCGCTGGTACTGCGGCCGCTGGACGAGGCGGGGCAACGTCAGGCGTTGCAGTGGCGCGCGCGGGCGCGGGGCCTTACGTTGCCGACGCGCACGGCGCGTTATCTGCAGCGCCATTACCGCCGCGATCTACCGACACTGTGCGGGCTGCTCGATGCGATCGACATCGCGGCGCTACAGGCGCAGCGGCGCCTGACCGTGCCGTTCATCCGCGAGGTTCTCGCGACCCCGCAGTCCTCGACTGCAAAATAACTGCAAGCTCTGCGACCCGCCGTCCCAACGCGCGGGCGAGGGTGCGTTCCTCCTCGGTCAGCTCGGCCTGAACGCCGCTGACGTGGGAGGCGCCGTAAGGTGTGCCGCCGCTGCGCGTGGTGGCGAGCGCGCGTTCGGTGAATGGCAGACCCACGATGACCATGCCGTGATGGAGCAGCGGCAGCATCATCGATAGGAGCGTCGTCTCCTGTCCGCCGTGCATGGTTTGGGTCGCGGTGAACACGCCGGCAGGTTTGCCCGCGAGCGTGCCCTCCAGCCAGAGCGTGGAGGTGGCATCGAGAAAGTACTTCAGTGGGGCAGCCATGTTGCCGAAGCGGGTCGGGCTGCCCAGCAGCAGCGCGTCGGCGTGCCGCAGTTCCTCCAGCGTCACATAGGGGGGGCCCTGCGCGGGAAGCGCCTGCGGCGCTCCCTCGTTGCGGGCGCTGATCGGCGCGACGGTGCGCAGCGTCGCGCTCGCCTGCGCCACCGACTCGATGCCGCGGCAGGCCTGGCGCGCGAGCTCGGCCGTGGCGCCGTCACGCGAGTAGTAGATCACCAGTACTTCGACCATCGGCTGAAGTCTACCCGTTGCGCGGTGGCGCGCGCTTGGGTGGCCATTGACGCGGTCTCGAGCACCGGCAACCATGCGCTGTCGATGAGCAGATCCCCCAGATCGACCCCGCCGCCGCCGGGCGCGCCCGCCAGAGCGGTCGCGCGCCGCTGCCTGGTGAGCGGTCGCGTCCAGGGGGTCTATTACCGCGCGAGCGCACGAGAGCGGGCGCGCGCCGCCGGCGTGACGGGCCACGCCCGCAACCTCGCGGATGGGCGTGTGGAGGTGCTCGCCTGCGGTGATGAGGCGGCGGTACAGGCCTTCATCGAGTGGCTGTGGATCGGGCCGGCAGCCGCCAAGGTCAGCGACGTGCTGATCGAGGAGCTGGCGCTCGAGACATTCGAGCCGCCGGCGGACTTCAGGACCGGCTGAACCAGCTCTGCAGTGATGAAACGAGCTCTGCTGTGATGAGCGGAGCTCTTCAGTGATGAGCCGAGCTCGCGGCGGCGAGCGGGCGGCCAAGATCGTCGGCGCCGTTCCAGTACGTCGTCCAGCGACGGATGACCAGGTCGGGATAGTTGCGCCGCCCGTAGCTGCCGTTGTAGCGCTCGAGTGCGCGACGGATATCCCGGTGCTCGGCCTGCATGTAGTAGCGCAGGATCGCGCAGCCCATGTGGATGTTGGGCACGACCTTGACGAGCTGGTAGCGGCGCATGCCGAGCTGCTCGGGCCAGAACGGCATCACCTGCATCAACCCCACGGCGCCGGCGCTCGAGACTGCCCAGCGATCGAAGCGGCTCTCCACCTCGAGCATCGCCATCACCAGTCCCGGGGGCAGGGGCGAGGCGCCGGGCCGATGCGTCTCGCAGTACACGGTCTGCAGGATCTGCAGTCGCTCCTGCGGGTCGGGCACCAGGCGGCGCAGCTTCGGCTCCATGAGCGTGTACCACACCGCCGAGTCGAAGCGGTCCGTGAAGCACTGTGCCTGCTGGATCGCCGCCTGTACTACACCGCGCAGCTGCGGGTCCTGCTGGGGCAGGGCTTGGATCGGCGCTTGCGCGGAACGCGTGGCCGGCGTGGCCAGGGCGGGCGCCGCCGTGCCCAAGGCGAATACCAGGCTCAGCGCCAGGCCTGGCGCCAAGCCCAGCGCCAGGCGGGGCGTACCGACGAGCAGCCGACGCAGGGCGCCGGTGACGCGCCCGTGCTGTTCAGCGCTGCAGGCGCTCGCGCAGAAACTCCAGCGCCCGCGCTCGCGGAAAGTTCTCGCTGCTGCTCGCGCGCCGCTGGCGATATTCGAGCGTATCGGCAGCCAGGCCGCGCTCGGAGATGACGACGCGATGGCCGATGCCGAGCAGCTCTGCGTCTGCGAACTTGACCCCCGGGCGCTCGTCGCGATCATCGTAGAGCACTTCGATGCCGGCTGCGGTGAGCTCGGCATAGAGCGCATCGGCCACGGTGCGCACCGTGGCGGACTTTTGCAGATTGAGCGGCACCAGTACCACATGGAACGGAGCGATCGGATCGGGCCAGATGATCCCACGCTCATCATGATTCTGTTCAATGGCTGCCGCCACGATGCGCGTCACACCAATGCCGTAACAGCCCATGAGCATGGTCAGCGGGGAGCCGGACTCGTCCAGCACCGTCGCATGCAGCGCCTCGCTGTACTTGCGTCCGAGCTGAAAGATATGTCCGACCTCGATACCGCGCACGATGCGCAGCGGCCCACCCGCCTTGGGGCTCGGATCCCCGTCCACGACGTTGCGCAGGTCTGCGGCGATCGGCTCGGGAAGGTCCCGGCCCCAGTTCACGCCGCTGAGGTGCACGTCGCGTTCGTTCGCACCGCAAACGAAATCGGCGAGCGCCAGCGCCGCGTGGTCCGCATACACGGTGAGGCCCGAGAGGCCGCGCGGGCCGATGAAGCCGGGTGGCGAACCGGTCGCGGCTTCGATCTGCGCGGCGCTGGCCATGCGTAGGGGCGTCGCGACGCCCGGTAGCTTCTGCGCCTTGACGGCGTTGAGCTCATGATCACCACGCAGCACCAGCGCCACGGGCGGGGCGGCAGCCGTGCCCACATCGGCCGTGCCCACATCGGCCGTGCCCGGGGCAGCCGTACCCGGGCCAGTCGGGCCCGCGCCAGCGTCGCCGGCCGCGGCGGCGCTGCCTGCGCGTGGCGCGCCGGCGACGATCAGCGTTTTCAGGCAGCGTTTGGGCGGTACGCCCACGGCTGCGCTGACCTCGCCGATGGTGCGCGCCCCGGGTGTGGCGACGCGCGCGAGCGACTCGCGGGCAGCGGGGCGTGGTGTCGTGGGTGGCAGCGCCGCGGCGAGCTCCACGTTGGCGGCGTAGCCGTCGGCATCGCAGACGGCGATGGCGTCCTCGCCCGAGGAAGCCAGCACCTGGAATTCCTCCGAGGCGGTGCCGCCGATCGCGCCGGTGTCCGCCTGCACGACCCGGAAGTCCAGCCGCATGCGCTGAAACATCTTCGTATAAGCCTCGCGCATGGCCGCGTAGCCGGCCGCGAGCGAAGCCGCATCGACGTGGAAGGAGTACGCGTCCTTCATGATGAATTCGCGCGCGCGCATCACGCCGAAGCGCGGACGCACCTCGTCACGGAACTTCAGCTGGATCTGGTAGAAGTTCACCGGCAGCTGCCGGTAACTGCGCAGCTCGCGCCGCGCGATATCGGTGATGACTTCCTCGTGGGTGGGACCGAACACGAACTCGCGCTCGTGGCGGTCCGTGAGGCGCAGCAGCTCCGGCCCGTACTCGCGCCAGCGCCCTGATTCCTGCCACAGCTCGGCCGGCTGGATCGCCGGCATCAACAGCTCGAGCGCCCCCGCGCGGTCCATCTCTTCTCGGATGATGGTCTCGACCTTGCGGAGGCTCCGCAGCCCGAACGGCATCCAGGTGTAGATGCCGGCGGCGAGCCGGCGAATGAGCCCCGCCCGCAGCATGAGCCGATGGCTGACGATCTCGGCCTCGGAGGGGGTTTCCTTGACGGTATCGATGGGATATTGCGACAGCAGCATGAAGCGCACACGTCCAGTGGATCCGTACGGGATGCTAGCAGATCAGCGACGCTGCCCCGGCGCCGCGCTGCCGCGGTGCCGCGCGACCGCGCGGCATCGCAGCCTGCGCACTGCCCAGACCCACGGTGCATGCGTACGTCGCCGCCGCGGTAGCGCGGGGCCGGCGCTGATCCTATGATGGCGCTCTCATGGATTCCGACAGCCCGCCGGCGCGCGCTCATCCGCGCGGCATCTACCTGCTGCCCAATCTGCTCACGACCGGCTGCCTGTTCTCCGGCTTCTACGCCATCATCGCCGCCATCGACGGCAACTTCGAGCGCGCCGGCATGGCGGTGTTCATCGCCATGATCTTCGACGGGCTGGACGGCCGCGTGGCGCGCCTCACCAGCACCGAGACTGCCTTCGGCAAGGAATACGACAGCCTGGCGGACATGATTGCCTTCGGGCTCGCGCCGGCCATCGTGACGTATCAATGGGGCGTAGCGCGCATTGCCGAGTACGGCCGGGCCTGGTACCGCTTCGGGTGGCTCGCGGCGTTTTTCTTTGCGGCCGCCGCGGCGCTGCGTCTGGCCAAGTTCAATTCCCGTGTCCAGGACAAGCGCTACTTCGAGGGGCTGCCCAGCCCATCGGCCGCCGCGGTGGTCGCGGCGTTCCTGTGGATGTCGAGCGAATGGCGCGAGCCCGGATTGCCGGGGCTGATTCTGGCCTTCGTGATCACTGCTGCCGCGGGCGCGCTGATGGTCAGCCGCTTCTCCTACCCGAGCTTCAAGGCCTTCGACCTGACACGCCCGGTGCGCTTCATCTGGCTGGTCGGCGTGGCGGTGATCTTCGTCGTCGTGGCCGAGGATCCGGCGATCGTGCTGCTGATCATCTTCGGCAGCTACTCGCTGTGGGCGCCGCTGCTGTGGCTGTGGCGGCGCCTGCGCCGCTCGAAGCGGCTGGAACGTGCGGCGAGCGAACACCATGCGGGCGAGCAGCATGCGGCCGAGCGCCGGCCGGCCGAGCAGCAGCCGAGCGAGCACCACACGTGAGCCGCCCCGTCCCGCCGCTGCGGACCGCCGCACCGCGCGCGCTGCGACGGGAGCAGTATCTGCAGGCACTCGGAGTCGATCTGTGGACGCGCCGCCGCAGCGCGCCGGGCAGCCCTCCCCGCAGTGCAGCCGGCAGTGCAGCTGGCAGTGCAGCCGGGGGCCAGCTCGAGGCCCCCGGGGCCACCGCGACGCTCTGGGAAGAGCTGCGCGCACAGGTCAGCGCTTGCAGGCTTTGCGGGCTGTGCACGACACGCACGCAGACCGTGTTCGGCGTGGGTGAGCGGCGAGCCGAAGTCATGGTCATCGGCGAGGCCCCCGGCGCGGACGAGGACCGGCAGGGCGAGCCCTTCGTCGGACGGGCGGGACAGCTGCTCAATTCGATGCTCCGCGCCTTCGGCCGGCCGCGCGAGAGCGTGTATATCGCCAACGTGCTCAAGTGTCGGCCGCCAGGCAATCGCGATCCCCAGCCCGCTGAGGTAGCCTCCTGTCTACCGTACCTGCGGCGGCAGATCGAGCTGGTGGCGCCGCGGCTGATCCTGGTGGTCGGTCGCATTGCGGCCCAGACGCTGCTCGCGACCGATACGCCGATCGGTCGGCTACGCGGTCATTTGCACCGCTTCGGTGCGGCGGGCACGCCCGTGGTGGTCACGTATCATCCGGCGTACCTGCTGCGCAGTCCGGGCGAGAAGCGCCGCGCCTGGGCGGACCTGAAGCTGGCGCGTGCGGAGCTGGGCCGGGGCTGAGGAAGGGCTGAGGGATGTAGCTACGCCATGGCGGTTGCCAAGCAAGATGCCGTTGGGCCCGCGCCGCTGAGCATCCGCAACATGCAGGAGGCGGATCTGCCGGTCGTGGTGCGTATCGAGCACGCCTCGTATGCATTCCCGTGGACGGAGGGCATCTTTCGCGACTGCCTGCGGGTCAATTACGTCTGCCGCGTGGTGGAGAGCGGTTCCGAGCTCATCGGCTACGGCATCATCAGCGTGGGCGCGGGAGAGGCGCACGTGCTCAACATCTGTATCGCCGGGGAGCATCGATGTCGCGGCATCGGCCGGCGGCTGCTCACGCACCTGCTGCAGGTGGCGGCACGCCAGGGGGCGCGCGATGCGCTGCTCGAGACGCGACCCTCGAATGTCGCGGCGCTGCGCCTGTATCACGCCCTCGGCTTCACGCAGGTGGGCACGCGGCGCGGCTACTACCAGGCCGTGGGTGGCCGTGAAGATGCCATCGTGCTGAAGCGCCCCGTCGAGTAGAATCGCCCGCCATTTGCGCGGGCGCTTTGCATCCTCGCGGGCGCTTTGCATGTCATGACCGTGGCTGCGGTTGGGGAACCGGCAGGTGATCGACGCTGATATTTTCGAAGCAATCAATCGCCGCAGAACGTTCGCCATCATCTCGCATCCGGATGCCGGCAAGACCACGCTGACCGAAAAGCTGCTGCTGTTTGGCGGGGCGATCACCATGGCCGGCACGGTCAAGGGCCGCAAGGCCGCGCGTCATGCGACCTCCGACTGGATGCGCCTCGAGCAGCAGCGCGGGATCTCGGTGACGAGCTCGGTGATGCAGTTTCCGTACGGGCAGGCCGTGGTGAACCTGCTGGACACTCCGGGACACGAGGATTTCTCCGAGGACACCTATCGCACGCTCACGGCGGTGGACTCCGCCCTGATGGTCATCGACTGCGCTCGCGGAGTGGAGGAGCGCACCGTGAAGCTGATGGAGGTCTGCCGGCTGCGCGATACCCCGATCATGACCTTCATCAACAAGCTCGACCGCGACGGGCGTGCGCCGCTCGAGCTGCTCGATGAGATCGAGCGGGTGCTGAAGATCGAGACTGCTCCGGTGACCTGGCCGATTGGCATGGGTCGCGAGCTCAAGGGGATCTACCATCTGCCCGAGGATCGCATTTACGTTTACGAGGCTGGCGAGCGCGGGCGCGTCGGGGGCAATCGCGTCATCGAGGGTTTGCAGTCCGCCGCGGCACGTGAGCTGCTCGGTGCGGATGCCGGGCGTTTTACCGAGGAGGTCGAGCTGGTGCGCGAGGCGAGCGCGGGCTTCGATCTCGCGGCCTACCGCAGCGCGCGCCAGACGCCGGTGTTCTTCGGTTCGGCGCTCGGCAATTTCGGAGTCGAGGAGCTGCTGCGCGCCTTCGTGCAGTACGCCCCGGCGCCCCTGCCGCGCACTTGCCGCGAGCGCACCGTCACCCCGAGCGAGCCGAAGCTCTCCGGCTTCGTCTTCAAGATCCAGGCGAACATGGATCCGGGACATCGCGATCGGATCGCCTTCCTGCGCCTGTGCTCCGGGCGCTACCGGCGCGGGATGCGCCTCACTCACGTGCGTGCCGCCAAGGAGATGAAGATCGCGGACGCCCTGACGTTCATGGCGGCGGACCGCTCGCAGGCCGACGAGGCCTATGCCGGCGACATCATCGGCCTGCACAACCATGGCACCATCAACATCGGCGATAGCTTCAGCGAGGGCGAGCCGCTGCACTTCACGGGGATCCCCAATTTCGCCCCCGAGCTCTTCCGGCGGGCGGTGCTGAAGGATCCGCTGCGCGCCAAGGCGCTCTCCAAGGGGCTCGATCAGCTCTGCGAGGAGGGCGCAACGCAGCTGTTCCGCCCGTTACGCAACAATGACCTGATCCTGGGCGCGGTCGGCCCGCTGCAGTTCGAGGTGGTGAGCTTCCGACTGCAGGACGAGTACGGTGTACAGTGCGAATTCGAGAACGTCGCGGTGTACACCGCACGCTGGCTCGCGGCGGCCGATGCCGGCAAGCTCGAGGAATTTCGCACCCGCGCCCACGAGCACCTGGCGCTCGATCACGCCGGTGCGCTCGTGTACCTGGCGCCCTCGCGCGTGAACCTGGGGCTCGTGCAGGAGCGCTGGCCGCAGATCGCTTTCCACGAGACGCGCGAGCAGACCTCGGGGTAGGGTGCGGGGCGCAACCGCTGGCTCCGAGCAACCCGGACTTCTACCATAGCCGCATGCACGCTCCCGACGAGCCAGCAGCCTCACCCGCCACGCCGCGCGCGCACGGCGGCAAGCGCGCGGCCCAGTGGGCCTGGGGGCTGACCGCCTGGGCCAATCATGCCTTCATCACCACGGTCGCGGTCGGGCTGTTTCCGATCTTCTTCGATCGCTACTGGGCGGCGGCGCTGCCCGGGACGGCCTCCACCTTCTATCTCGGGCTGACCAATTCCACCGCCAGTTTCGCGGTGATGCTGCTGGCTCCGACGCTCGGAGCGCTCGCGGACCGACGCGGCCGCAAGCGCACCTGGTTCGGCGTGTTCACCGCGCTCGGGGTCATCGCCACGGTGCTGCTGGCGCTGGCGGGCAGGAACCACTGGCAGTACGTGCTGCCGGTGTATGGCCTGGCGTCGTTGGGCTTCTGGATGGGCTACTCCTTCCAGGATGCGCTGATCACGCATGTGGCCGAGCCGCACGAGACCAACCGCGTCTCGGCCTTCGGCTTCGCGCTCGGTTATCTCGGCGGTGGGCTGCTGTTCCTCATCAACGTGCTGCTGGTGCTGTACCCGGCGCGCTTCGGACTGTCGGGAGCGACGGCCGCGATGCGCGCGGCCTTCCTGGACGTGGCCGCCTGGTGGCTGCTGTTCTCGTTGCCGCTGTTCCGTTATGTGCCCGAGGCGCCGCCCGTGCAGGGCCACACCGGCTGGCGCGAGCTGCTCGCGAGGCTGCGCTCGGTGGTTCGCGATCGGCCGGTGCTGAAGTTCCTGCTGGCCTACTGGCTGTACATCGACGGCATCAACACCTTGCAGTTCATGGCCGTGGACTTCGGCACCAAGCTCGGATTCTCCACGCGCGCGCTGATCCAGGCGTTGCTGCTGACTCAGTTCATCGCATTCCCGTGCGCGCTGGCGTTTGGGCGGCTGGGCGATCGCATCGGCGCCAAGCGCGCCATCTACCTCGGGCTCGCGGTATTCGTCGGCGTGACCGTGTACGGCGCGTTCATGCGCAGCGAAACGCAGTTCTACGGCCTCGCCGCGGTCGTGGGGACCGTGCAAGGGGGCGTGCAGGCGCTGTCGCGCTCGTATTTCACGCGGCTGATCCCGCGTGAGCGCTCGGGTGAATACTTCGGGTTCTACAACATGCTCGGCAAATTCGCTGCGGTGCTCGGGCCCGTCGCCATGGGCATCGTTGCACTCGCCACCGGCAGTCAGCGCGCCTCGCCACTGGTGCTGATCGTGTTCTTCGTGGTTGGCGGCTGGCTGCTGACTCGCGTGCGCGACGATGCGCCGCAGCGCGCAGGCGCGACACACACGCCCGCCGACGTCGCCGGCGCAGGTTGAAGCCTTGCCGGACTGTGCTGTGGGGTTGGTGGGAGGCTATGAGGCTGTGGGGGAGGTGTGGATGGTGCGGCTGTGACCGGCGGCTGGGAAGCTCAAGCGGCTCTGGCGCCGTGTGCGGGGGCGCACAGGGCGGTTCGGCAGCGCAGTGCGCGTACTGATGCCGCCAGATCGAGCGCAGAGAGAGTGATCCGCCCAGGCCGATAGGGCAGGGCACCGCGCCGGCGCAGTCCGGCATCCACCACCAGCACGAAGCGCGGCCCGAGCGCCGTGATCTCGGCGCGCAGTTGCCGGGCCGTCAGATCGACCACGGCTCCCTCCAGCCGGAGGGTGCGCCAGTCGTTCACCACGCGGCTTGCCCAGCCGGTATCGCGCCGGTTCGGCTGCGTCGTGCAGGCCAGGGGCTTGACGCCACAGGCGCGCAGCTCCTCGCCCACGATCGCGAGCCAGCGGTCCTGCTCCAAGCCGCGGTCCTCGAAGTCCTCGGGGTGCGAGAAGAGCAGGCCCCAGTCGCCGGCGAGCCACTCACGCAGCGCCGGAGCTGGCCAGGATGCTTCGGTCGGCGGCTGCGCCGCCATGGGCGTGGCGGGTGAGGGCGAAGCCCGCTCCGCGAGACACAGTGTCGCCATGAAAGCTCCTCCGGCGCACCAGCGCCAAGTTCACGGTGCCAACCTGAGAACCGAGTCTAGGGATACCACTATGACAAAGCAGTCGCGGGGCGGTGACAGGCCGGTCACCGCGCAGGTGAGCCGCGAGTGGGCGTAGCGAGCAGGGACTCGCTCAGCGCAAGATGCTCAGCGCAACATGCTTAATGCGATGTGTCCTTCATGCCGGGCATCTTCATCCCAGGCATGTTCGCCATGCTCTTGTCGGTCGGCGCGCCGGCGGCGGGCTTGCGTACCTCGAAGCTGACCGTCAGCGAGCGTCCGTCGGCGAAGTGCAACGTCACGGGCACATGATCGCCGGGGGCGATCGCCACGCGTGGCTGCATCAGCATCAGGTGATAGCCCAACGCGGCGAAGCTCAGCGTGGAGTGCGGGACGATGTCGATGCGCGCGACCGGTACCATGGTGCTGGTGCCGTTGCGCTCCAGACTGCGGTGCAGCTCGACGCTGCTGTAATCGCGACTGCTTGCACCGACGAGCGCCACCGTTTGATCGCTCGGGTTCGACAGCGTCAGGTAGCCGCCCTCGGGGAGGTTGGCCGGCAGCCAGCGGATCCAGGCCTGCTGGATCTGCACGGGTGCGCTCTGCGGCGGCGCGCCCTGCGCAGCCGCATCCGCCGCGGCCGCTGGAGCGGCCCCGCAAGCGACTGCGGCCCCCAGCAGGGCAGCGCCGGCAAGCAGCATGGCCGTCGCGGCGCGCAGCCGGGCTGCCCACGATGAAGGTACATGGCTGAATAGTTGGCTCATCGTCCTATTCTAGCCTACGGCTTGGTGCGCACCGCTCGGCCGCGGAAGCGGGGCCGCAAGGATCGCGCGGCACACGGTCGCGCTGACCGCACCCCCTCTGACCGCACCCCCGGTACCGCTCAGCTGCCGCGCTACGGCGGCCACGAGAGCAGCAGCTTGGATGGCGGCAATTTGCCCCGTATAATGAGGCATCTTGCCACAAAGGCGGCCATTGATCGAGGCAGGCCGTGCAGATTCAGACGCGCCCTGAACCGGTAGTCAGGGCGGTATTCGAGAAGCTTGGCGGGCGCGTTACCTTGGGCGTGGATGTCGCCTCGGCGGCGGATCTCGCGCGCGTGGTTTCCGTTCGCATTCCACTGAGAGCACTGACCTATGTGGAACGCAGCGGATCTCTGTCACCTGGCGAGATCCAGCGCTTCATCATTCCGGCGCGCACCCGGCGGCACAGGCAGCAGAAGAGGGAGCGGCTGACCGTCGAGGAATCGGATCGGCTGGTGCGCTTGGCGCGCCTTCAGGCGTTGGCCGAAGATGTGCTGGGCGATGCGGCCAAGGCGCAAGCTTGGCTGCGCCAGCCACTCGGGCAGTTGGACGGCAAGCCACCGCTCGAGTTGGCTCGAACCGAGGTCGGTGCGCGCGTGATCGAGCAAATTTTGGCCACGATCGACTGGGGTGCCGCCGCCTGATGCGTCTGTGGCGGCTTTCGAGTGCCCGCCGCGCGCGGGATTTCGGCGGCGGATATGGATTGCTCAATTCGGGCCGATGGAACACGGTCGGACGAGCGGTCACCTACTGCGCGACCGTACCTTCTCTGGCTGCGCTCGAAAAGCGTGTGCACGTCACGGATCCCGGCTTGTTGCCGCCGCTGATGATGGTGGAGTACCGAGCGCCCGAGGATCTGCCGCGGCAAGCGATCGATATCTCGACGCTTTCCACCGATTGGACGGTTCGGGAGGTGGATACGCAGCGAATCGGGGACCACTGGCTCGATGCCGCAAGGGAAACGTTGCTCGAGGTTCCCTCGGTAATTCTGCCGCTAGCGGGAGTTGATGATAGGAATGTGCTCATCAATCATCGACATGCCCGGGCGAAGGAAATCGTCATCGTCGCTGTCACGCCGTTGACGCTGGACCCTCGACTGTTCCGACCCTAGCCCCGCCACCGGCTCGCCACCACGGTTTTTGTTAACATCCTCGCCCCTATGGCGAAGCTCGCAGCATGGGTCATCGGCATCGCCGTCGTGGCGCTGGCGTGTCTGCTTCCGCGTCGCGTGCTGAACGTGCTGATGTACCTCGGGCTTGCAGTGTTGGCAGCCTGGACGCTGGCTCTGTTTATGCTGTAAGTCTTCTTATGTATTTGACTATCTCTCAGCGCCAACGATTGAGCACGTGAAAGTCGCTAGCAATCGTCATGCCTGAAGTTTCAAGCCGGCGGATCGCCACTGCGATTTGCGTGTGATTCATGTTCTCGCGCGGATCGGTGTCGCGATGGGCCGCCATGATTCCACGGTGATGCGGATGTCCCCGATGCAACTCATGAAAGTCTTCCGCGTTATGAGTCAACAGCACCCGCTCGAGCGATTGGGCGAGATCGAGCACTTCCGGATCCGATGTCCCATTCTTATCGAGCTCGCCGAGGGCCACCACGTCGTGACCGTCGCGACGCAGAATATCGAGCTGCGCCCGAGCTTGCGAGTCCTCGTCCACCAGGATTCTCAAGCCGGTGCCTTGGCATCGACGTCGACGTTCGCTCGTTTCAGGCGCTGCCGCTCTTCGTTGGCCTCGGCTTCGATCAGCGTTCTATTGGCCTCGCAGTACGCGAAGATTTCCTCACAGGCCTCCAAAGGCAGATCCCAATTTTTTGCGGCCTCACGTGGGCTCATGTCGTTGGTCAGCGCATCGAGCCAGACGGCCGCTGCCAGGAGCTTGCGTCCCTTCACCCAGAGCTGCCGCCGCCAGGGATGCGGACGCTCGACGAGCCAGCGCCATTGTCCGCGGGCACGACCCTCGAGCTCGGGAATCGCCAAGCGTACGGCGGTGGTGGGACTCTTTCCGACGAAGAGACGATTGCCCTGCTGGACCTCATCCAGGAGCAAAGAGGTCAGTTGTGCCGCTCTCAGTACGGCCTCTTTCGTGCTGGAAGCGGCTAGTTGGGCGCGTAGATTCGCGAGCAGTTCTTCCTGCTCGGGAGACAGATCGAAGTTGGCGCGCTTTGTAGTAACTGCCATGGTGGTGGGCCCATCTGCGTATGAGTAAAATATACTCATTTTATGAGCACTCGCAATGAGCGGATGGGGCGCCACGGCGGCCGAGGAAGTAGCGGTATCGGTGCCACCCGGATTGCGGCTCTCCGTATTGTCTGTATAATTTGCGTTTCTGGTTCTACGGGTCGAAATCATGGCTCAAACGTCTGCTTTGGAGTTCCAGCGCAACTTCGGCGAGTATCAACACGCGGCCCGGCGCGAGCCCGTGGAGATCACGCGGCACGGCCGCCGGGAGTTGGTACTGATGTCGGCTGATCACTACGACTGGCTGGTGGCCGCTGCGCGGCGAAGCCACCGGACCGTGGAAGCCGCAGAGGTGGTCGTGGATGCCGTGCGCCGCGCGCAGATGGACCCTGAGCACGCCCACCTGGACGAGCTCCTGAAGTAAGCCCTGGCGAGCGTGGCCCTGCCAGAGCCAAGGCCGGGGCTCGTCATCCGCTATGACTATCTGTGGTCGCACGAGGCAGCGGAGGGTCGGCGCGAGAGCAAGGATCGGCCTGCCTGCCTGGTCGCGGCGAGCGATTCTTCGACGACACCAAGGTTCGTCGTCATCCTCCCCATCACGCACTCGGTGCCGCGCGGCGATGACGTAGGCATCGAGATTCCTCGCAGGATCCGGCGTGCCTTGGGACTCGACGACGCACCGAGCTGGGTGCTGGTCTCGGATCACAACGTGGACGAGTGGCCCAATGCCGGCCTCACCCCCGTCCCGGGCCGACACGATGTTTGGGGCTACGGCTTCATTCCACCCGGCCTTTTTTCGCAGATCAAGGCGCGCTTCCTCGCACTCGCCGAGCAGGGGCGCAGTGTCGGCGTTCGCCGATGAATCGCGGTGGCCTGCCGCATCGACCGGACCCGGGCCCCTTCAACTCGCCTCGAAATCCTCCGCGCCGGCGGGGCGCGCAAACTCGCCCCAGTTCCCGCTTGCGCGCCAGTAGTCGACCAGCCCGAGATCGCGCAGCAGCTGCTTGAAGCGCGGGTCAGCGCGTACGGGGCGATAGATGGGCAGCCAGATCAAGAACGAGACCTGGCTCTGCAACTCGACATAGGCGCGACGCAGCGCACCGAGCGCCAGGTCGATGTCGCCGAACAGCGCAGCCCAGACGGCCAGCCTGAACTGCCGCGTGGAGTCCTGGTACGCCGGGTCGTCGAAGGCGCGGAGCAGTCGGTGGCGCGCCGCCTCGGGCTGCTCGATGAGCGCGGGAAGCTCGAGCTCGACCGACATCTGCACCGGGTCCTGATAATGCCGCAGGTGCTCGCGCAGCGTCGCAGGGGGTGCGCCGCGGTTCCAGGCCCGCAGCAGCGCCGTGTGCTCGGCGACGTGGCGATTGCCTACCAAGTCCTCGCCGCGGCGGTATTCCGCGTCGGCCTCCTCATCATGACCCAGAATGGTCAGGGCAATCTGCAGCGCGGCGGAGGCGGATCCCGAGAGCGGATCCGTGGCGCACGCGGCGCGCAGATGCGCCGACGCCTCCGTGGCGCGGCCCACGGACAGAAGATATCTGCCGTTTGCCAAGAGGGAATCCGCATCGGATCCCGGCGCGAGCGCGCGCCGCGCGGCCTCATCGGCCGCCTGCCAGTGGTGGCGGTAGATTTCGCGCTGGCAGATCACGGCGTGGGTTGCCCACAGCTCCGGCGCGAGCGTTATCGCACGCTCGATGGCCTGGTCCATCTGCGCCTGGGCTTGGCGGGCCCTCTCGGGCACGTAGAGCATGGCATAGAACATGGCCCGTGCGAGCCCGGTCCAGGCCAGCGCGAAGCGCGGATCCAGTGCCAGCGCTTCACGGTACAGCGTCGCGCTGCGCTCGATCGCGGCGGGCGTGGGCCGCCCCAGCAGCGCCCGCGCGCGCAGATAGAGGTCGTAGGCTTCGACGCTCTCCGTACCGCCCGCCATGGCGGGGCTGCCGGCGGTCGCCAGCACGCTACCCAGCGCACCGGCGACCGCCCGCGCAATGTCGTCCTGGATCGCAAACACGTCATCCAGCTCTCGATCGAAAGTCTCGGACCAGAGGTGATAGCCGTCCGCGCAATCGATGAGCTGCGCGGTGACCCGTAGGCGCTTGCCGGCCTTGCGCACGCTGCCCTCGAGCACCCGCCCGACCACGAGCTTTTCACCGACGAGGCGCAGGTCTTCGTGACGGCCCTTGAAGACGAAGCACGAGGTACGCGCCACCACGCGCAGGCCCTTGATGTGCGCGAGCTGATTGATCAGCTCCTCAGTCAACCCATCGGAGAAATACTCCTGCTCCGGGTCGGAGGACAGGTTCGCGAATGGCAGCACCGCGATGGAGTGCTCCAGGGGCACCGTGCCGGCGTGCTGCCGAGCCGGCGCCTTGGCCGGCCGCGGAGCGCTGGCCGGGCTCGGTGCGCTGGGCAAGGCGGCGATGACCGCGGCAGTGGCAGTGGTAGCTTCCAGGCTCAGCAGGCTCTTCAGATGGCTGCACAGCCGCGCGTAGTGCGGCTCGCGCGGTGGCGGGAAGGCGTCGAGCCATTGCTGCGTACTCAGGAAGTATTCCAGACTCTCCGAGGGCAGTACCTCCTCGATGCGCACCGGCAGGATGGGTAGTTGCTTGTGCACGGCGCGCTCGACCTCGCGCCGTACCTGCGGTGAGATATTGCTGCTCGCGGAGAGCAGCAGCACCATCACGCGCGCGGCCGACAGCGCCGCGAGGATCTCCCTGGCCCAGTCCGCAGCCGGCGAGACGTCGCGCGGGGCGATCCACACGCGGAAGCCCTCGGCTTCGATGTGCCGGGTCAGCTCCAGCGCGCACTCGCGATCGGGCTGCGAGTAGCTGATGAAGACGTCGCGGGACATGGGATTTTCGTTACCGGAATCAGGCATCCGGACTGCGGCTGGTTCGGTCGGAGTCAGCGCGACCCGGCGCCGGCAGCGCCGTGATCGGCTCGCCCGCCGGGTGTGTGCTCGTTGTCATGGTTTCTATGGCGTCACGCAGAGCGCCCGAGCATACGCGCGGCGGGGTGGACGATCTACAGCGCAGGTTGCCCCGGGAGCCGGGCATCGCCTTACACCCCATCTGCTTGACATACAAAAGAAATACAATACTATGACGCGTCATGGGAATATTGACCGTCCGCCTGACTGAGGACGAAGAAGGCGTGCTTTCCCGTCGCTCACGGCAGGCACGCATGAAGCGTGCTACGTACGTACGCATGCTCATCCGGGAGCAGCCCTTCGTTACCGGCGCCGATGTGCTCGAGGATGCAGTCAAGCGCAAGGGAGATGTCCGATTGCGCGTCTCCCGCAAGTCGTGAGGAAGTGCCTGCTCGACTCCTCGTTCCTGATCGATCTGCTGAACGAGATGGCGGACGATCGAGAAGGGGCGGCATTCGGGTGGCTGAAACGTAACCGGAATGCGCAGCTATGGATCAGTCCGGTCACGGTGGCCGAAGTGCTCGAGGGGGCTGGGGAACCCCGGACCGTGAGGTCCTATCTGGGGCGCTACGCTTGGCAGGGCATCCATCGCATGCACGCAGAAACGGTCGCAATGCGACAGAGGCGCAGCGCAAGTCGCATGGGCGAGAACGATGCGTGGCAGAGCGCTGTGGCCGAGGGCATCGGCGCAGTGGTGGTCGGGCACGATGCCGCCTTCGAACAGCTCGGGTCTCGCTACGACGATCACCGTCGAAGGACATCGCGGCAGGAGCCTGCATCGCCCGCCCCGTAGCGGCTGGCTCAGTCGGCGGCAGGGGGACAGGTCGCGCGGGCGATGCCCTTGCCCTCGCGCGCTTACTCAGATCACCTCGAAATCCTCCGCGCCCACAGGGCGCGCGAATTCGCCCCAGTTCCCGCTCGCGCGCCAGTAGTCGACCAGCCCGAGGTCGCGCAGCAGCTGCTTGAAGCGCGGATCGGCGCGCATGGGGCGATAGATCGGCAGCCAGATCAGCATCGAAGTCCAGCTCTGCAGGTCGATATAGGCACGGCGCAGCGCCGCGAGCGCCAGATCGACGTCGCCGAACAGCGCAGCCCACACCGCCAGCCTGAACTGTCGCGTTGAGTCCTGGTACGCCGGGTCGTCGAAGGCACGGCGCAGGCGCTGGCGCGCCTTCTCGGGCTGCTCGATGAGCCCGGGCAGTTCGGCCTCCACCGGCATCTGCACCGGATCCTGATAACGCCGCAGGTGCTCGCGCAGCGTGGCAGGGGGCGCGCCGCGGCTCCAGGCCCGCAGCAGCGCCGTGTGCTCGGCGACGTGGCGCTGGCCGACCAAGTCCTCGCTGCGGCGGTATTCCGCGTCGGCCTCCTCGTCGTGGCCCAGAATGGTCAGGGCGATCTGCAGCGCGATGGAAGCGGATCCCGAAAGCGGATCGGTAGCGCGCGCGGCGCGGCAAAGGGTCAGCGCCTCGGTGGCACGCCCCACGGACAGGAGATATCTGCCGATGAACCCATCCGCGTCGGATCCCGGCGCGAGCGCCAGCGCGCGCCGCGCAGCCGCATCGGCGGCCTGCCAGTGGTGGCGGTAGGTCTCGCGCTGGCAGATGACGACTTGGTTCGCCCACAGATCCGGCGCGAGGGCGATCGCATGCTCGATGGCCTGATCCATCTGCGCCTGCGCCTGCCGGGCCGTCTCGGGCACGTAGAGCATGGCCCAGACCATGGCCTGCGCGAGCCCGGCCCAGGCCAGCGCGAAGCGGGGATCCAGTGCCAGCGCCTCACGATACAGTGCCGCGCTGCGCTCGATCGCCGCCGGCGTGGTCTGTCCCCGCATCAGCGCCGCCGCGCGCAGGGACAGCTCGTAAGCCTCGACGTTTTGTGTACCGCCCGCCGTGGCGGGGCTGCCGGTCGTGAGCACGCTGCCCAGCGCGCCGGCGACCGCCCGCGCGATGTCGTCCTGGATGGCGAATACGTCCTCGAGCTCGCGATCGAAAGTCTCGGACCACAGGTGATAGCCGTCCGCGCAGTCGATGAGCTGCGCGGTGATGCGCAGGCGCTTGCCGGCCTTGCGCACACTGCCCTCGAGCACGCGGCCCACCGCGAGCTTCTCGCCCACGAGACGCAGGTCCTCGCGACGGCCCTTGAACACGAAGCACGAGGTGCGGGCCACTACGCGCAGGCCCTTGATGTGCGCGAGCTGATTGATCAGCTCTTCGGTCAATCCGTCGGAGAAATACTCTTGCTCCGGGTCGGAGGACAGGTTCGCGAACGGCAGCACCGCGATGGAGCGCTCCAGCGAAGGCGTGCCGGCGCGCTGCCGAGCGGATGGCTCCGTGGCCGGCCGCGGGACGCTGGCAGGGCGCGGCGCGCCGGGCGAGGCGGACGCGGCAGCGATGACCGCGGCAGTGGCAGTGGTACCTTCCAGGCTCAGCAGGCTCTTCAGATGGCTGCACAGCCGCGCAAAGTGCGGCTCGCGCGGCGGGGGGAAGGCGTCGAGCCACTGCTGCGTACTCAGGAAATACTCCAGGCTCGCCGCGGGCAACACTTCCTCGATGCGCACCGGCAGGATGGGTCGTTGCTTGTGCACGGCACGCTCGACCTCGCGCCGCACCTGCGGGGAGATATTGCTGCTCGCGGAGAGCAGCAGCACCATCACGCGCGCGGCCGACAGCGCCTCGAGGATCTCGCTGGCCCAGTCGGCGGCCGGGGAGACGTCGCGCGGGGCGATCCAGACGCTGAGCCCGTCGGCCTCCAGCCGCGCGGTCAGCTCCAGCGCGCACTCACGATCGCTCTGCGAGTAGCTGATGAAAACGTCGCGCGGCACTGGATGTTCGCTGCCGGAGTCAGGCGCCCGGACTACGCCGCCGCGAGCGTGGGCGCCACAGTCGCACCGCGCGGCGAAATCGCTGCACGTCCAGGCTGCTGGCGGCGGGGCCGTAGCGTAGCCGCGCATAGCGGCGCGCGAGCGCGCGCAGGCCCGGCCCCAGCTCGGGCCGCAGCCGACCGACACGTTCGGCGAAGGCGATCGGACCCTCATACTGAGCGCGCGCCGCGATGGAATGCTCGAGCTTGCGCTCGAGCATTCTCCACGCACGTGCGAGCGCGTCGGTCCGAGCTCTGACCCCGCGTGGCCGCTGTGCCCACGCGATCAGTGCGAGCCACACACCCACGCCGGCCGCGAGCAGCCACGCGAGCGCATGCCACTGCTCGCTGCCCAGGCCCAGGCGGTCGAGCAGGCCCAGCTGGTGCGTGTAGTTGTAGCTCACGACGCGGTCCTGCCACCATGCATTCACGGCCTGCCACGCCTGCACCGTGCTGAGGATCCAGGAGGCATTGGCAAGGCGCGTCTCGACACCGCCGGCCGGCGCCAGGCCGTCGAGCTGTTGCGTGAGACTTGCCGGTGAGACCACGGCCGTGGGGTCCACCCGTACCCAGCCGCGCCCGTCCAGCCACACTTCCGTCCAGGCATGCGCGGAGGATTGGCGCACCAGCAGGTAATCGCCGAAGCGGTTCCATTCTCCCCCGAGATAACCGGTCACGACGCGTGCCGGTACGCCGCCGGCGCGCATCAGCATCGCGAACGCCGAGGCGTAGTGGCCGCAGAATCCCTGGCGCGTGCGAAACAGCAGGTCGTCGATCGAATCGGGCCCGAGTTCGGGCGGATCGAGCGTGTACTGGAAGCCGCCGTGGCGCAGATAGTCGAGCACCTCGGTGACGTAGGCGGCATCGGTGGTGACCCTCGCGCGCAGCTGGTGAGCCAGTTGCACACTGCGCGGATTACGCTTGAGGGGCAGCTGCAGGTCGAGTTGGCGCTGAGCGGGCGGCAGCGGTCCGAGGCTGTGATGCTGCGGGTAGGAGACCAGCTGGTAATTCATCGTACGCAGCAGCGGGATGGGCGTGACGAGCTGGTAGTCGAACGTCTCGAACGCGGGGAACTCGACCGGGGGTTTCTGCGGTAGCTCGAGCGCGATCAGGTTGTATTGCTGGTTGGGTTCGAGGGTGACCTCGTAGCGATAGGGCGTGCCGCTGAACTGCAGCGGCGGCGCTGGATCGTAGAGGCGCGCGCGGTGCCAGCTGAAGCCATCGAAGAAGTGCATCACCGGGCCGCGCCAGTAGCGTTCGCTGGTCGGAGGCAGTGGGCCATCGAAGCGCACGCGTAGCGCGGGGTCGCTCGAGGCGATGAGCTGCGAGATGCTGCCCGGGCTGAGGTCATTGCCCAATCCCGTGACTGCATCGCCCGGTTGCGGTACGGCCCAGAACGCGCCCGGCAGCCGCGGGAAGCACAGGAACAGCAGCAGCGCCAGCGGCAGGGCCGCGGCCAGACTGCGACCTGCGTAGAGCAGCAGCACCCGGGGGGAGGGCGCCTCGTTGCCCGCGCCAAGCGCATACAGGCCGCTGCACAGCAGCCACAGCTCGGCGGCGTACAGTGGTACGCGCCACAGCGCCTGTGCGTCCAGGCAGGCGGCCAGCAGCAGAAACAGCGCCGCGCCGAGCACGATCATCCAGTCGCGCCGCTCGGAAGTCTCCGACAGCTTCAGCGCTGCCATCACGACCAGCAGGCTCGCCGCCGCCCCGAGGCTGCCGCCGGAATGAAAGTCGAGCAGCGCCGCGATCGTGAGCACCACCACCAGCACGTTGCGCAGCATCCGCCAAGCCAGGCGCCGCGGGGGCTGCGGCCGCGCGCGCCACGTGCGCGCGCGCCACACGGCGACGCCGAGGGCCAGCGGGGCGCACCACACCGCGGTGTGGTGCAGGTTGAGCGCCACGGCGCCAAGCAGCGCTGCGAGCACCAACCCGACGGTGTGTGCGGGAGCGCGATCCAGGCCCGGCTCGCTCACTACGGCGCTGCTCATGTGCGGCTCGTCATGTGCGGCTCGTTATGGGCGACTCTCATGAGTGACTCGCTCATGAGCCGTGCAGGGCCAGCGCCGTCAGACAGGCACGACGCTGCTCGTTGCCCTGGCGCGCGGGCAGGGTACGGCCGGGCAGACAGAGCGCGTAGCTTGCGCCGCGGTGCTCGCACTCGAGCACCCACTGCGTCAGTTGCGAAAGCCGCTGCTCGAGTGACAGATCCGTGAGCAACGCGAAGTCGAGCAGACGATGCGCGCCCGCGGGCGCTTCATACTGCGCCACGAGCAATGGTGCGCCATGCGCGTAGGCCTTCCAGGCGACGGCGCGGGGGGTGTCGCCTTCGCGAAAGGGCCGCAGCCACGCCCAGTCCTCATCGCCGCGCTCCGGAGCGCGGTGCCGGCCCATGCGGGCCTGGCCACGCAGCGGGGGCAGCTCACGCGTGCCGCCAGGCGCCGGGTAGATGATCGCCTGGAGCGGCAGATGCAACCAGCACCAGGCGCGAAACAATCCCAGTGGCGCATCGGTCGCGAGCTCCAACCGATCCAGACGCTGGCGTCCCCGGCGCTGCGCCAGGTAGTTGAACCGTACGGTGTATACGCCGGAAGGGGGTAGATCGAAGCGCGTTGGCGCGCACGGCGCGCAGCGTACCGCCAGGCGTGCCCGCCGCCGCGAGTCCTGATTGGCAAACTGCAGGGTGAGCTCCCCGGGCCGGCCCGCGAAGGTGGATTCCAGATGTCCTGTCTCCACCCTCAGGCCCACGAGTGTGCGATGACACTCGTACATGCTCACCAGCGCGACTCCGCCGAGCATGAAACACAGCAGCAGCGCGAGGCTGTTGTTGTAGTTCAGGCCCGCGACCAGCATGACGAACAGTACCGCCGCGGCGGCGACCCCCATGCGGGTCGGAAGGATGTAGATACGTCGCGGATGCAGCGCTACGGGCAGGGTGTCCTCTCCCTGGCGCGCTCGTGCCCAGGCTCCTACGGCGCGCGCGGCGGCGGCGCGCGGCTCAGATAGGAATCGGAACCGCCTTGATGAGCGCACCGGCGAACTCACTGCCGCTCGCGGCGCCGTCGCCGTCGTGCAGCTCCAGGCGATGGGCGGCCACCGCCGTGAACACCGCCTGCACGTGCTCGGGGAGCACGGCGCTGTCCTCGTGGATCAGCGCCCACGCCTGTGCGGCGTGCAGCAGGCCCTGCGCTGCACGCGGGGACAGCCCGAGCGACAGCTCCGCGCGCGTGCGTGCCACCAGCGCCTGGATGTAATCCAGGAGCTTGTCGGCCACATAGATCTGCCGGGCCTCGATCTGCAGGGACAATACTTCCGCGGGCGAGAGCACGGTGCGCGTCTCGTTGAGCAGGTCGCGTCGCTCGCCCTGCAGCAGCACACGCCGCTCCGACGAGGGGTCCGGATAACCCAGGCTCACGCGCATCAGGAAGCGGTCCAGCTGCGATTCGGGCAGGCGGTAGGTGCCGAGCTGCTCGTGGGGGTTCTGCGTGGCGACCACGAAGAACGGCTCGGGCAGCTCATAGGTCACGCCCTCGACGCTGACCTGGCGCTCCTCCATCGCCTCGAGCAGCGCGCTCTGCGCCTTGGGACTGGCGCGGTTGACCTCGTCGGCCAGCAGCAACTGCGTGAACACCGGTCCACGCCGGAACTGGAACTTCTGCGTCGTGCGATCGAAGATCGACACTCCCACGATGTCCGCCGGCAGCAGATCGCTGGTGAATTGCAGCCGCGTCCACTCCAGACCCAGCACGCGCGCGAGCGCCTGGGCGAGCGTGGTTTTGCCCACGCCCGGCACGTCTTCGATCAGCAGATGTCCGCGCGCCAGCAGGCAGGCGAGGCATAGACGCACCTGCCCGGGCTTGCCGAGGATGACGCGCTCGATGGCGGCGAGCGCCGGTCGCAGGCGGCTCATGCAGCCGCCAGCTGGCGCACCTGCGCCATCTGCCGCTCGAGCCCCACGCGCCTGCGCTCGAATTCGGTGAGCCGGCCGCGCTCCTGCGAGACGACCTCGGGCGGGGCGTTGCGGATGAATTCCTCGTTCGCCAATCGGCCGCGCGTGCGCGCAAGGTCCTGCGTGTTCTTTTGCAGCAGCTTCTCCAGACGCGCAAGCTCACTCGCCGGCTCGATCAATCCGGCCATGGGCACGAGCAGCGTGAGATCCCCAACCAGCGCCGAGGCCGCGGGCGGGGTTGCCTCGCTGGCAGCCAGCTCGCGCATGTCGCCGACCCCGGCCAGGTGCGCGAGCAATGAGGCATGGCGCTGCAGGCGCGCGCGATCCAGGGGCCCTGCGTGCTGCAACAGCAGCGGCACGCGGTGCGAGGGATTATTGATATCCATTTCGGCGCGAATCTGCCGGATGCCCTGCACGACGCTGCGGATCCATCCGACGTCGGCCTCGGCGGCGGCGTCGCGCGGGTAGTCGGCGGCACGGGGCCAGGGCGCGAGCATGATGGTGTCGCCCCGCACACCGGCCAGCGGCGCGAGGCGCAGCCAGATCTCTTCGGTGATGAACGGCATGAGCGGGTGCAGCGCGCGCAGCAGCGTCTCGAGCACACCGGCGAGCGTGGCGCGTGCGCAGCGCGCCGCGCCCTGCGCAGCTGCGGAGGCGTCGGGCGCGGCGCCGGCGGCGAGCACCGGCTTGACGATCTCGATGTACCAGTCGCACAGCTCGCCCCAGGTGAATTCGTACAGCGCGCTCGCCGCGAAGTCGAAGCGATAGTCGCGCAGCGCCTCGTCGACCGCGGCGATCGTCGCCCCGAGCCGCGAGCGGATCCAGCGGTCGGCCACCGAGGCGGCATCCGCCGGGTCCTTGGCCGCGGGTGCGGGCGCGGCCACGAGGCCAGGGGTGGGTGCCGGAGCGCTTTCGAGCACGCGCAGTGCGAAGCGCGCGGCATTCCACAGCTTGGTGCAGAAGTAGCGACTGCCCTCGACGCGGCTGAGGTCGAAGCGCAGCTCGCGGCTCTGCGTCGCGAGCGAGGCGAAGGTGAGGCGCAGCGCGTCGGTACCGTAGGCGGCGATGCCCTGCGGGTACTGCTTGCGCGTCGCGCGCTCGATGCCGGCGGCCAGGTGTGGCTGCATCAGACCGCTGGTGCGCTTGACGAGCAGCTCCGGCAGGCTGATGCCGTCGATGACGTCGATCGGATCGATGACGTTGCCCTTGGACTTGGACATCTTCTGGCCTTCGGCATCGAGGATCAGACCGTGCACGTATACCTCGCGGAACGGCACCGCATTCATGAACTTCAGGCCGAACATCAGCATGCGCGCGACCCAGAAGAAGATGATGTCGAAGCCGGTGACCAGCACGTCGGTCGGATAGAAGCGCGCGAGCTCGGGGGTCGAGTCCGGCCAGCCGAGCGTGGAGAAGGGCCACAGCGCCGAGGAGAACCAGGTGTCGAGCACGTCCGCATCCTGCGTGAGCGGCACGTCGCGGCCGAGGCGCTCGCGCGCCTGCACGAGCGCCTCGGCCTCGCTGCGCGCGACGTACACGCCGCCCTCGCCGTCGTACCACGCGGGGATCCGGTGTCCCCACCACAGCTGGCGGCTGATGCACCAATCCTGAATGTTGCGCATCCACTGGAAGTAGGTCTTGCTCCAGTGCTCGGGCACGAAGCGCACGTGACCGCTCTCTACCGCCTCGATGGCCGGGGCGGCGAGCTCTGCCACGCGCACGTACCACTGATCGGTCAGATACGGCTCGATCACCGCGCCGCTGCGATCACCGCGTGGAACCATGAGCTTGTGCGGCTCGATGCGCTCGATGAGACCCGCCGCGGTCAGCTCCTCGACGATGCGCGCCCGCGCCTCGAAGCGGTCCAGGCCGGCGAGCCGCGCCGGTGCCTCAGCGTTCAGACGGGCCTCGGGCGTGAACACGTTGATCATCGGCAGCCCGTGGCGCTCACCCACCGCGTAATCGTTGAAGTCGTGTGCGGGGGTGATTTTCACGCAGCCGCTGCCGAACGCCGGGTCGACGTAGTCGTCGGCGATGATCGGGATCTCGCGCTCGGCGAGCGGCAGGCGCACGCGAGCGCCGATGAGCGCGCGGTAGCGCTCATCGGCCGGATTGACCGCGACCGCCGTGTCCCCGAGCATCGTCTCGGGACGGGTCGTCGCGACCACGACGTAGGGCGCGGCGCGCCGCGCGCCGGCCGCTGCGGCGAGCGGGTAGCGCAGGTGCCAGAGCGAGCCTTCCTCCTCCGAGGAGAGCACTTCCAGGTCCGACAGTGCCGTGTGCAGCTGCGGATCCCAATTGACCAGACGCTTGCCGCGATAGATGAGGCCCTGCTCATGCAGGCGCACGAAGGCTTCGAGCACGGCGCGCGATAGCCCCGCATCCATCGTGAAACGCTCGCGCGTCCAATCGACCGAGGCGCCGAGACGGCGCATCTGCCGGCCGATGGTGCCGCCCGACTGTTCCTTCCAGGCCCAGATGCGCTCGACGAATTGCTCACGCGACAGATCCGTGCGGCGGCGCCCCTCGGACTCGAGCTGACGCTCCACGACCATCTGCGTGGCGATGCCGGCGTGATCGGTACCCGGCTGCCACAGCGTCGCCTCGGCGCGCATGCGGTGTGCGCGCGTCAGCGCATCCATGAGGGTGTCCTGGAATGCGTGCCCCATGTGCAGCGTGCCGGTGACGTTGGGCGGAGGGATCACGATGCAGTAGCTGCGGGCGCTCGCCGCGCCGCGCGGGGAGAAGTAGCCGCAGCGCTCCCAGTGCTCGTACAGCCGCGGCTCGATCTCGCCGGGCGAGTAGGTCTTGTCCATCTCCGAGGGGGGCATAAGGCTTTGATTATACGGGTTTGTAAGGCCAGTTTACGGGCCCTGGCCGGCGGCGATGTGATGGGTTTGGGGATTCAGGCCGCGATCGCGGTAGGCGCGGAAGCGCGCTCGGCCTCCGAGCCGCCGTTGTTCATCCGTATCCACGATCTCGATGATGCGCGCGGCGCGAGCAGCGGCAGCAGGGATGTCGGCGGCGAGATTGAGCAGTACGTCATAGTCGCTGTCCGGGGCGTCGTGGCAGTCCGGGGCCCCAGGGCAGCCGAGCAGCACGGGGGTCTCCTGCCATTGCCGCGGATCCCGATAGGCTTCGTGCGGCACGAAGCTGCGGTCCGCGAAGCTCCACAGCAGCTCATCCAAGCTCGCGAGCTCCGTGGCGTCCTGCACCCGCACGAACACGCGCTGTCCGGCGAGATAGGCCTTCTCGGCCAGACGGCAGGCGAGCCTGAAGCGCGCGCGCTCGTCCGCGTCGGCGAGCACATAGAAATCCACGCGTTGCCCAGGGGCAGCCGGCGCGGCCGAGCTTGGCGGGGGCTGCGGCGGCTCACTCAAGCCGGCGCGCGCCGGCCGAGGAAATCGGCCACGAGTGACAGCGGCCGCCCACTGGCGCCCTTGTCCTTGCCGCTCGTCCAGGCGGTGCCGGCGATGTCCAGATGTGCCCAGGGCAGACCGGTGGTGAACTTGCCCAGGAACGCGGCGGCCGTGATCGCTCCACCGTCGCGCCCAGCCACGTTCGCGACATCGGCGAAATTGCTGCGCAGCTGCTCGGCGTAGTCCTCGGTGAGCGGCAATTGCCAGGCCCAGTCCTCGGTGCGCTCCCCGGCCTGCACCAGCTCGCTCTGCAGCGACGCGTCGTTGCCGAGCACGGCGCTGTAGTGATGTCCAAGCGCGATCACGCAGGCGCCCGTGAGCGTTGCAAAGTCCACCACCGCGGCGGGACGGTAGCGGCGCGCGTAGGTCAGCGCATCGCACAGGATCAGTCGACCCTCGGCGTCGGTGTTGAGAATCTCCACCGTCTGACCCGAGGAGCTGGTGACGATGTCGCCGGGCTTGACGGCGCGGCCGTCGGGCATGTTCTCGCAGGCGGGCACGAGTCCCACGACATTCATGGCGAGGCCGGCGCGCGCGCTGTAATCGAGCGCCGCCAGCACGGTCGCCGCCCCGCACATGTCGAACTTCATCTCGTCCATCGCCTGCGGGTCCTTCAGCGAGATGCCACCGGTATCGAAGGTGACGCCCTTGCCCACCAGCACCACGGGCGCCTGGCTGCGACGGCCCCCGCGATATTCCAGCACGATGAAGCGCGGCGGCTCCTCGCTGCCGCGTGTGACCGCGAGAAAGCAACCCATCCGCTGGCGGCGGATCGCCGCCTCATCCAGGATGCGCACGCGCAGGCGCGGACCGTGCAGGCGCGCGAGCTCGCGCGCCCGGGCGGCGAGGTAGCGCGGCGTGCACACGTTGGGAGGCAGGTTGCCGAGATCGCGCGCCAGCGCGGCGCTTTGTGCGAGCGCGGCGCCGGCGGCGAGGCCACGGCGCACGGCGGGCAGCGAGCCGG
The DNA here is from genome assembly GCA_030037905.1 of Gammaproteobacteria bacterium. Lineage (GTDB taxonomy): Bacteria > Pseudomonadota > Gammaproteobacteria > Steroidobacterales > Steroidobacteraceae > FEN-1191. The sequence goes on along the minus strand of JASHPX010000197.1, from coordinate 162 downwards.
TCTCGATGGGACCGAGCCGCACGAGTGACAGCGCCGGCGGGCGCGGCCGGCGCGCACTCCTGAGATCGTTGATGCGGTAGAGGGCCGCGCCGACGCTTTCCGCCGTGGCGCGCCCGAGATAGTAGTCGGGTAGCTCGCGGACCGCCGGGCGCTCGAGCGCTA
>JASHPX010000019.1 GCA_030037905.1 Gammaproteobacteria bacterium | reverse complement strand
GCCTCCGCGCACCACAGGCTCGGGTGCAAACCCAGGGAATCGGTATGCGTCCCACAGACGCCGCGGTCGTGACGATTTGGCCATCCGAATATGATGCCAAATTTAACGACATACAAACATGCACCAAAGCCTATGAAAATAGGCTCGGTAACCACATTTTACCCCTTAAAGTACCCACACGACTTCCTGAAGACCCTCAATAATTACAACGCGCTGGGCCCCGCGCAGCAGCAGGACCTGATCGACTTCCTGCGTTCGCTGTGACGAGCGGCGCAGACCGGTGGTCTTGACACGGCCTCACCCGTGATCAGTTAGTCAATAATATGCCGCTTCGATCACGACTTCCCTTCGTCGTGCTGGGCGTGGAAGAGCGCCAACAGCTGTTGCAGTGGTCGCTCGAATACCGTGCCGGGTGCGCCCTGGCGCTACGGGCGCGGATTATTCTCAACTGCCTCGACGGCCGCTCCAATCGCGAGGTGGCGCAGCGGCTTGGTGTAACCACGCAGACGGTAGGCAAGTGGCGCCGGCGGTTCGTGACAGCTCGCCTGAGGGGTCTGCTCGATCAGCCACGCTCAGGCGCGCCGCGCTCGATCAGCGACGCGATCGTCGAGTCCGTGCTCGTAAAGACTCTGTACGAGCAGCCCCCGGATGGGGCGCGCTGGAGCAGCCGACGTCTGGCGGCGGCGCTCGGCATTTCTCAGCGCGCAGTGGTGCGCATCTGGCACACGTTCAACCTACGACCATCGGGCGTCGACATGGCACTGCTACCGCCCGAGTGAGCCGAACGGCCTTCCGCCGATGGGAATGGGCCGACCTCCATGGACGGCTTCGTTTGCGATCCAGAGCAAAGCGGACGGCTCGCCGTGGTTGAAGTTCGTTAGGCGTTTCGTTATGCTATACACATCCAATGTGTATTGTAGGAACGACATGAAGAGCCTGAAACGGCGGGTTGCTGACCGCACCAATATCGTTCTGGATGCCGAGCTGATCAGGCGAGTCAAAAAGCTGGCAAACGTTCACACGACGCGCGATGCCGTTCATATTGCATTGGACCATTACGTGCGGAGCCGCGACTACAAGGCGGTCCTGGCGCTACGAGGCACAGGAGGTGTCACCGAGGGCTATGATCCCAAGACGTCGTCTTCACCGCAGCCCTAGTCAATGCTGGTTGACTCCTCGGTCTGGATTCCGTTTCTGCGGGGAGATCCAACCACCGAAGTCGACATGCTCGCTGGAGCACTCGGCGCATCACGCGCCGTTTGGCTCGCACCGCCCATTCTGCAGGAGGTCCTGCAGGGCGCAAACGGACCAGAACGATTCAGGCGCTGGGATCGCGTACTAGGGGAAATGCCAATACTCGTTGCCTCAGACCAGCGAGCAGCGGCACGCGAGGCAGCACATTTGTACGCACGGTGTCGTTGGGCGGGTATTACGCCACGATCCGCCAACGACTGCCTGATTGCAGTTCTTGCCATCACTCACGACGTGCCGCTCTTGCACTGCGATCAGGATTTCGAACACATATCCAAGATCGATCCACGACTGAACCTACTACCGCGACCCTCACGGGCTAAATCGTCGCGGTCCGGCCCATAGCAGAAACAGCCCCTGCCAAAGTGCGCGCGCCAATCGGGAGCTCGGATCATGAATCGACAGCTTAGGTAGTTTCGCTACGCGCTTCGGATCCGAGCGTCCCGTACCCTGTGTGGTCGGACCACATCGCCGCCAGGTTGTTTCCATCCGGACCGACAACGAACGCGGTGACGAGCAACGTAAATCGCCGATTAGCGCCCCTTTTCGAACCAGGTTGATTCGACGTTGGAATCCGAATCGGTCCCGCTCAGACTTGTTGGACCATCGACGCGTATGCATCGGCGAGGCGCAGGAGGGATTCGCCACACCGGGTTCGCGTGGATGAACCGTGCATGAGCGCGAGCACTTCCGGCTCGAGCGTTGCAAGCTGGCGAATCGTCTTGGCAGTAATGGGAGAGAGTGCGGTAGCATGGAAGAGCTCCTCCGCCGCGAGCGCGGGCCCGACTATGTCTGCATCAGTGAGAGGTGGTCCGTCACCCGCATGGGTGAAGAGATCGCCACAGAGCAATGTCTTGGTGGTTTCCTCGAAAAGAACGCGCGCCTCCCAGTTGTGCGGGACGTGCGGCGTATCGATGTGCCGAACGCACTTGCCACCGAGGTCGATGACCTCGCCGTCAGCCAGCTTGCGCGGAGGTCGGTCGCATAGGTCGTCAAGCGAAACCATACAACCGATCGCGCCATGTGCCACCTGGGCACGCGGGGCAACCGCGAGGAACTCGTTCATCGCTCCACACTCGTCAGATTCCACGTGTCCGAAGGCGATCCACCGCAACCGCTCGAGGGGAACGATGCGTGCAATCGCACGCGAAACGAACGGAAACATGCGTCGCGGGCCAGTGTGGAACAGCAGAGGCTGGTCGGCCTCCACGAGAAATTGATTGAACGTGAAACCGCCTGGAGCTGCCTCAGGAACGTATGTTGAGAACCGGTAGATGCGGCTGGCTATCTCATAGGTACTGGTTTGCATGTTGAAGCTCCGACCGTCCGCAGCCATAATGCGCTTGGGTCAATGCGCGAGTAAAGCCCAGTAGGAGCGCCAGGAAGAGCACATCTGAGGGCGCACAAGGGGTGGAAGCTTTGCCTCCCTCTGCGGTGACTCCACGAGCGACACCTTCTGACCCTCTCGCAACTTCGCGGATTCAAAGCGAACCCCACACAAATGATCCGGGTAGTACCCCGCCCGGATTCTTCGCCAGATAGTGCTGGTGACAGTGCGCCCGACGGAAGGGAATCCCAGGAGATCCCCACGTTTACTACCGCGACGGATTTCTGCCGGGCGATTTCTCAATAGACCTCAACACCGTTCTCGTAGTAGAGCTACTGCTGGGCTAGCCTTTCGGCCATCCCTCGGTTACCGCCGCGGCCGGCCTCTACCGGTCGACTTTCTGTAGGCCCTGAGATCGATTCGGCAGTAGATCACCCCGTACGTGTGCTCACGTGCACGTCTCCCCGAGCTCTCACCTCCATGTTCGTCATTTGTATGACCGTCGGCCGGTTGAAGGCGTATATTTGCGGAAATATTCGCGGGCTTGACCAGTAGTTCAACAGTATCGCGCGTCCGCAGGCAGGCATGCGGCGCGACTTCCGTAACGAATGGTTACCAGCGACTTAACAGGCGCCCTTCGGCGCGTAACAGGGATGTCACCCCTATGCGCTCACTCATTCTTTTCGGGGTTGTCTTTTCACTGGCCGTCTCCGTCGCGTCCGGACAGACACCCGATGCCGAGGCGAACTTCAAGGCCGCATGCGCCGGCTGTCATGAGGGTGGGATGGATCGTGCGCCGAACCGCTCGGTACTGCATGAAATGAGCGCGGACCGCGTGCTTGCTGCGATGGAGTCCGGTCCGATGATCTCCATGGCGGTGCGCTTCGACGCCAAGCAGCGGCGCGACATCGCCGAATTCATCACCGGTAAGCCGATCACCGGAATACTGACGACAATGCCACCTGCGAGCGCGATGTGCAAAACGGTTCCTTCTGAAATTCAGAGTCTCGATGGCCCTAAGTGGAACGGCTGGGGCATGAACGAAATGAATTCCCGCTTCCAAGGCCCGACCGGGGCGGGTTTCACGGCCGCCGATGTCCCGCGACTGAAGTTGAAATGGGCGTTTGCGTTCCCCGGGGAGCTGACGCGCAACGCCGCGGCCACACTTGCCGCTGGTCGATTGTTCGTGGGTAGTGGTTCGGGCCTCGTGTATTCCCTGGACGCAGCGTCGGGGTGCATACACTGGTACTACGATGCAAAGGCAGCGGTTCGCTCCGCACCGTTGATCGCCCGGGTAAGAACGGGCTCCGGGATGCGCTACGCGGTGATCTTTGGCGATCAGCGGGCCTATATGCACGCGCTGGACGCCTCCACTGGCCAGCCTCTCTGGAAGCGACAGCTGGACGATTATCCGGTAGCGCGCACCACCGGTAGCAGTGTGTTTTACAAAGGGCGAGTGTTTGTGGGCGTCTCGTCGTCCGAAGAAGGCTCCGGATCAGTCCCCACCTATGAGTGCTGCAGGTTCCGTGGCAGCGTCGTAGCGCTCGATGCCGGTACCGGAAAGATAGTCTGGAAGCGCTATATGGTGGACCCGGCCAAGCCCCGTGGAAAAAACAAGCTCGGAGTGCAACTTTGGGGACCTTCAGGCGTGCCCATCTGGAGTTCTCCGGCCGTGGACGCAAGGCTCGGCCGAATCTACGTCACCACCGGCGATAACTATAGCGAGCCGGCGTCGCGCTACAGCGATTCGTTTGTGGCGCTGGACGCCAACACAGGCGCGATCCTATGGGCGCGCCAGATGACCGCAATGGATGCCTACACCTCGGCTTGCCGCTTACCGGACCGTACCAATTGCCCGACTTCCAATGGTCCGGATTTCGACTTTGGATCCTCTCCCATACTGGTGAATCTTCCCAACGGAAAGCGACTCTTGGTGGCGGGGCAGAAATCGGGAATCGTGCACGCGCTGGATCCCGATCACCGGGGCAAAGTATTGTGGCAAGCGCGTGTCGGGCAGGGCGGCACCCAGGGCGGGGTGCAATGGGGTCAGGCCACTGACGGGACCGAGTTGTACGTGGCAAATTCCGATCTCGGGCGCATTGTCGTTCCCTTTGCCAACAATACGGATGCCGATCCCAAGCGGGGCGGTGGCATGTTCGCGCTGCGCCTCATTGATGGCCAGAGGATCTGGTTCACCGCGCCCGCTACCTGCGGCGAACGGCCACGGTGTAGCCCAGCGCAATCAGGCGCTGTGAGCGCCATTTCGGGAGTTGTGTTTTCCGGCTCTTACGATGGCCATCTGCGGGCCTATTCGGCTGACGATGGCAAAGTGGTGTGGGACTTCGATACCGAGCGGGCGTATCACACCGTCGACGGCGAACCGGGTCGCGGCGGCAGTCTCGACGGGGCCGGACCGGTGATCGGTGGAGGCCTGATATTCGTGAACTCCGGATATGCCGCATCGGGCGGTCAGCCGGGCAACGTGTTACTGGCATTCTCGGTGGGTGGGAAATAGTGGCTGCGCACCAAAGCCCGCTTCAGAGCCCTACTCGGACTCCACCGTCTCAGGTTCCGGACCCTGCGACCTTGCATCCCGACTGCGGGGTCTGTCGAAGCCGCAATACCGGCTGAGGGTCGGAGACCTTCGCGTCTTCTATGACGTCTCAGTGGCAGATCAAAGAGTTGAAGGGCAGTGGTGCCAAAGTCGGAGACGGACAAATGGCTCGCACAGTTCGGAAAAACGCTAGTACCGCCAGAACCAAAGAAGTCTCCCTCTCCCAAGTGAAAGACGACCTGTCGCGTTACCTCAAGGAGGCGGCCGGGCGTGAAATCATCATCACGCGCCACGGCAAGCCTGCCGGTGTACTTATTGGCTTTGAATCGGAAGACGACTGGTTTGAATATCGTCTAGAGAACGATCCGCGCTTTCTGCAACGCAGACGCTCGCGCAAGTCTTCACGCCGGCCGCGGGGTACATCTCAAGGATGTAGACATTTGAGGGTACAGCGCGGGGCGACGGACCACTCCGCAGATTTAAACGTCCCCCCGCACGAATGATCCGGGCAATACCCGCCCGGATTCTTCGCCAGATACTGCTGGTGATAGTCGTCGCTGAGGCTGGAAATGCCACGTAAACCACCCCGTTACCTCCGCAGTAGCCAGCGATCGGTCGACTTTCGGTCGACCTCTACGTCGTTACGACGGTAGACTTCCACTAAATTGCCACTATGTCAGTTCTGACATATACTATGTTTCGTGGGCTCAAGGGACAAGCCGCTGGCTTGGCTACAAGGACAGGTCAAGACCCCTCCGTTCTCTAAGTCCGCGCGGCTTGAGGCTGGGCTTCTGCTGCGGCGTCTTCAACGTGGCGAGTTGCTGTCAATGCCCCAGTCTCGACCAATGCCAGGCATAGGGGCACGATGCCACGAGCTGCGAGTCAACGACGCCGGCAGCAATTGGCGCATCATCTATCGAATCGACAGTGATGCCATCGTGATTTTGGAGGTCTTCGCGAAGAAGACTCGAGCGACGCCCAAGACAGTTATCGCGACGTGCCACAAGCGTTTGAAGGAGTACGACAGTGCGGGAAGGTAAGCGCAAGAAGCTCGAAGCTAAGGGCTGGAAAATCGGGACTCCACAGGAATTCCTAGGGATGACCGACGAGGAGGAAGCTTTCGTCAATCTTCGATTAAAGCTCGCCGAGGGTTTAAAGACGCGCCGGCATACCCGCGGCGTGACACAGGCGGCCCTGGCACGGGCCATCAAGTCGAGCCAGTCGCGCGTTGCAAAAATGGAAGCTGGCGATCCGACTGTGTCACTCGACCTACTGGTCAAGTCGCTTTTGGCACTCGGCACTTCCAACCGTGAATTGGCGACGATCATTGCCCGGTCGTGACGGCCTGACACCCATCGCCAATTGCCGGACACCGATGCCCTACGCCTCGTCATTAGCCACCTCACGACTGTCCGTGCAACTGTAATCGCAGCGTATCTCGCACTCGAGCACCAGGCATGCGGTTTCGACTCCGAGATTGGCGAGTCGCTGCGTCGTTGCGCTGGCGATGCGCTATTCCGCGCCCATACGATCCTTGAAGGTATGCTGAGTGCACAGTCGGCGCACGAGCGGAAGGGGCGGTGGACGACAGGTCGCCGGGATTCTGGACGCGCGGACAGTGGCATAAATCTGTAGTATCCCTAGAGGTCTGGACAACAGCTC
>JASHPX010000196.1 GCA_030037905.1 Gammaproteobacteria bacterium | reverse complement strand
TCTGGATCCGGAGGCCTACCTACGCGAGGTCTTCGCTCGCATCGCCGATCATCCGATCAATCGGATCGCAGAGCTCCTGCCCTGGAATATATCCGCCGAGCCTGCTGCCGAGATCAGATCCGCGGCCTGAAGCTATCAGGCCGGAACGGCCAGCGTCGGACGCTTACGGATCAGCCGGTGTGCGCGGCTGAGTGCCGTGCCGCCGCCGAAGATAAGCCCGAGAGGCGCTGTGTTGATTGCGGCGACGGCGGCAAGGGCCTTGACGACGTAGAAGTCCTTTTCGACCAGCGCGGGGCTCGGCAATCCGAAATACGCCTGGACTTCGAGCAGGTCCCGGAGGGTGATGTCAACGCTCAAGTACCAGCTCCGTGTTTCCATACCGGAGCTGGCGCGAAAATCGTCCCTCCACACGCACGACGGGATTGACTGGCACCTGCGTCGAGCGGCCTTCGTTGTAGGCTTGCTCCGCCGCAGTCGGCTCCCATTTCACGCCGAGCTTCGTGAGGGCCTGGCGGGCGGCGCCGGCAAAGCCGTTCGGACTGTCGAGCACGGGGGCGCCCGACAGCCTGGAAACGAAGGCCCGGCCATAGACACCATAGCCGAGCCGCAGCAACCGCTTGTCGCGCACCAGATCGCGTAGGGCGCGCAGGACTTGATCTTCGCCCCCCAAGTCGCGGAACTCACGCGTCAGGAATACAGCGTCTCGCCGGCGTGCTATCCGCGCCTCGATCTTGTCGCGCAATGTCGCTCGATTCCGCATGAGTGGTCCGTGCAAAAACCCGACATTTATCCTATACATAAACCCGACAGCAATCAAGATTATTCTTAAATAGAATTAGATGGTTATCTCTACAGCGCGTTCGAGCAAATGGTCCCGCTCTGACAGTTCCAGAGCCCCTATCGCTGTTATTTTCGATGACGGCGAGTGCCCAGCGGCGCCGAGGGCAGCCGGGACCGGTTCGGGGAGCCGCGTCCAACGCGTTCAAAGCTCAGGCCGATTCCGTTGTATCCGATCTTGCGGCGGACCCGCCGCCTTACTCCTACGACGCGGCCAGTCGGTACCTGAGTCGTGCGGCCAGCGTTGTAGTCTTGCAGCGAGCGGCTCGGGAGCGTCTCGATGCCGATTCGTCTCAGTGCTTCCTTGAGCGTGGACAAGCCTCGCGGCGGCATGAGACGGTTTTCAAAGGGCGACTTGATCGCGCGAGAGTAGAGGCCATAGCCAATCTTGAGTAACCGCCCCTGCCGGACGAGCTCACGGAGCGCACGGCCGAGTTGGTTATAGCCGCCGAGGTCGGCGAAGTCGGCGCGCAGAAATACATCGCTGCGTTTGCGAGCGATCCGCTTCAGGAGCCGAGTCTCAAGGGTCTCTCTCACGGTGTCACGCCCCGCAGGTCGCGGCGATGCTCAGTCGCGCCACTGCCGTCTATTGTGACGAACCTGGATTGGCTGTGACCAAAATGTGCCTTGGTGAGGCTGGAATGCGGGTTGGCAAGCGCCGCAAGTGACTGATTGTTGAGAGTTGCTATAACTCCGGCTGCGATTTGTAAACCGTTGGTCGGGGGTTCAAATCCCTCAGCCGGCATCATAACTAATTGAGGTCTAAGGAATTTACTTGCCGCCATAGACTCGCGACCCAGGTTTGTAGCGAAGTCATAGCGGTGGGTCTCTCCAGTTCACGCGGAGGGACACAGCGGGGCGGCTACGATCACCACGATTCCGACCACACGGGTCGGCGGCGGTAACTCGGCTTCGCTATTCAGCAACTTGCAATTGTACGCAACTTGCGTATAGTGGATTATCGCGATGCGGGCGGTCTTCATTGAATTGCCGGCTTTCGAGCGAAGCCGCGAGACCTACCTGGATGACGATGGCTTCAGCCGCCTTCAGGAAGCCTTGATGGCGAATGCAGACGCGGGTGAGGTGATTCAGGGCACGGGTGGCCTGCGCAAGCTGCGATTCAGCGACGCACGCCGGTCCAAGGGCAAGCGTGGCGGTCTGCGGGTGATCTATTACTACTGGGCGGGCGGTCCGGAGTTCTGGTTGTTCACGCTTTACGACAAGCACGAGATGGCGGATTTGACACCCAAGCAACGCGAGGCGTTAAAGGAGCGCATCAAGGACGAGCTCAAGACGAGGAGAAAGGCATGAGGAAGAAGCGCAACCTGTTCGATGAGCTGATGGAAGGTTTTGATGCTTTGGCCGATCAGCGGGCCGGCAAACGAACGCTTCGGACGCATGCCGTGCAACCAAAGCCCGTGCCGGAGATCAGTGCTGACGAACTCACGAAAGTTCGGGAGGGCATGAATCTTTCCCGCAGCCTCTTTGCACGATACCTGCGCACCAACGTACGCACGCTGGAGAACTGGGAGCAAGGTCGAGCCAAACCAAACGCGCAAGCGGCACTTCTCATTCGCCTCGTGCAGCGCTATCCCGATACCGTGCGGCGCCTCGCGGAGATCTGAACGCGGCCGGCCACCGCACGGAATTGCACCGAATCGGGGGAGGGCGCCGTGAACGACAGCCAAGGCAAGATTGCCGAAGGTTGGGTCGCCGTGACTGCAGGGCGCGGTCAGACCGCTCGTTGGTACTCGCCGACGGTCTGGCAGACGATGAAGATATCGGCGTGGTGGAGATTGCTGCGTGCCCAGCGTTTTCGGGTCGCGCTGAGCAAAGTTCCTCGGGTTCTTGTGACCACCGGAATGACCGCCGGCAATTCCGTATTAGGTGTCCTGCAGTCGGTGCTTTTCAGTCAGAGCATCCGCGCGACACCCATTCAGCCGAACCCGATTTTCATTCTCGGGCATTGGCGCACGGGCACAACGCACCTGCACAATCTAATTGCACTTGATGGACGACTATCGTTCCCTACCACATACGAGTGCGGCGCGCCGCATCATTGTCTCCTGACGGATCGTCTATACCCGAGGATCTTTGCTTGGCAGCTTCCAGCCAAGCGGCTTATGGATGACATGGGGCTTGGTTTTGATTTGCCTCAGGAAGATGAATGGGCACTCATGAATCTAGGGGAGCCATCACCGTATTGGGCGTTTGGATTTCTAGAGGACCGGAAGGGCCGCCGATTTCTCACGTTGACCGGAGTGGGTGCTCAAGAGAGGGAACACTGGGAGCAAACGTTCCAGCAATTTTTGCGCCTCATGAGCTTCCGCCATCCTGGCAAGCCACTCGTATTGAAATCTCCTACCCACACCGCGCGGCTCGCCGTGCTTTGGCGCATGTTTCCCAAAGCTCGCTTCCTGCACATCGTGCGTGAGCCCTTTACGGTGTTTGCGTCCACGGTACGATTATGGCGGGAAAACCTGGCGGCAGGGGCTCTTACGCCGTGGACGGAGCAACAGCTCGAGCAGCATGTCCTGAGGATGCTGCCCGACATGTACCAGGATTTCGAACGAGTTCGAGCCAGGCTACCGTCCGGGCAATTTCACCAAGTGCGCTACGAAGATCTCGTGCGCGATCCACTGGCGATTCTTGAGGAATGTTACCGACAGCTAGGGTTGGGAGACTTTTCCGTCGTTCGTTCACGCGTCGAAGGGTACCTTGCGACGCTGAGCGAATATCACACAAACGAATACGCAGTGTCAGCGGAAGGCAAGGCGGCCATTCGCGCGGCATGGGGTTCTCTCTTCCGACAATGGGGATACGAAATCTGAGCCGTTGATGTCGCGCCATGTACGCGTCGCCTGCTCTCGCCGAGTCGCGCAGTTCCCCGACAGTTGTCGGCAGGATGTCACGGACACGTGCGATTCCCGCAAGGTCCGGGAGGCGGTAGAGCCAGCGCCATGCGTGTAGCGTGTGAGGGTAGGTGATTCCGGCGGCTCGCAGTCCTGCGGTCACAGCCGTATCGCGCTAGCCCATGTCCGCGGGAAACGGATCGGAAGATCGGAACGGCGCGGCGCTGGGGCAGGGGGTACAATCATCTGCAGACCGCGGATCTCGCGGAACAAGAAGCAAGAACGCAAGGACAAAGAGGCGTGAGATGAAAATGCTGTGGATCGGTGCGACCCTCGCCGGGGTCGCGCTGGGATGTGCGCGGCCTGCGGCCGCCCAGATCGGAGTCGTCTCGGTGACCGGCGGGCGGGTCGAAGGCGTCACGGCCGGCGGTGTCACTTCGTTCAAGGGCATTCCGTTCGCGGCGCCGCCCGTCGGGAATCTGCGCTGGCGGACGCCGCAGCCGGTAAAACCGTGGAGCGGCATCAAGAAAGCCGACCACTTCGGTCCGAGCTGCATGCAGGATCCGAAGATCCTGAAACTGTTCGACACGCCTCCAGCGATGAGCGAGGATTGCCTCTACCTCAATGCCTGGACCCCGGCTCGATCCGCGCGCGAGCGGCTGCCGGTCATGGTCTGGATCTACGGCGGCGGCTTCTTCGCAGGGTCGACGAGCCAACCGCTCTACGACGGCACACAACTCGCGGGCAAGGGCGTCGTGCTGGTGAGCGTCGCCTACCGGCTCGGCGCGCTGGGCTTCCTGGCCGACCCTGAGCTCAACGCGGAATCGCCGTATCACGTGTCGGGGAACTATGCTTTCCTTGATGTGATCGCGGCTCTCAAGTGGGTCCAGGCAAACATCCGGAAGTTCGGAGGTGACCCATCGCGCGTCACGATCTTCGGGCAGTCCGCCGGGGGAAGCACTGTGGGCTGGCTAGCCGCATCGCCTCTAGCCAAAGGCCTGTTCCAGCGCGCAATCTCGGAGAGTGGTGGAGGCGAGGACAAGCTCTCCGCGTTTGACAGCTTACCCATGGCCCAAGCCATCGGTGAGCGCTTTCTCGCGAAGCTCGGTGCCCGGGATATCGCGGCGGCGCGCGCGCTTTCGGCGGAAGCGCTGGTGAAGGCGCAGGCCGGCGTCGGCCGCTTTTTGCCGGTGCCCGACGGCTATGTGCTACCGGGCGACGCGTACGATCTCTTCCGGGCGAACCGATTCAACGATACTCCGTTACTCCTTGGCAGCAACGCCGACGAGGGCAGAGTGCTCGTCCCGTCGGGCATCACCCCGGCGCGGTTCGAGGCGCAAATCCGCACACAATTCGGCTCTTATGCCGATGCGATTCTCGCCCTCTATCCTCATGAGACCAATGTCGAGGCCGAACAGGCTGCGAGGGACGTGCTTACGGACTCCCTAGGACTGGACGCCTGGACCTGGGCGCTCCTGTACTCCGAGAAAGATACGGACAAGGTGCATCTCTACTACTTCGACCGCGCCGCTTCCCCGGACTTGCCACTCGGACCCGTTCATGCTTCCGAGCTCGGCTACGTATTTGACAACGCGAACGGCTCGATCGGGCTGCACTTCCCGCTGGGGCCCCAGGACAGCGCTCTCTCGAGCCTGATGCAAGGCTACTGGGTGAACTTCGCCAAGACGGGCGACCCGAACGGTCCCGGACTCCCGCAATGGCCTGCGTTCGGTCCATCGTCGCAGCGAGTGATGTACCTCGACACCCATCCGCGTGCCGGTCCGGTGCCGAACCTGCGGCAGCTCAAGGTCCTCGATGCGTATTTCGCCTCGCAGGGGGACGAGGCGAAGAGGAAGCCAGCGAACTGAGGCGGGGTCTTGCATCGGCGCAGAGAACAAAACGCATGAGCGATCGGCTTGCGCCGTCATCGGCTCCCGCGCCGCGACTCCTGGCGATGTGGGGATCTGTCGATGATGGGGGCCACAATCAGGCTGCCCGCTTCAGCGCGATGGAGATCTTCAGGTCATCGAGCGACTGGTGGTGGCAAAGGGGCTGTGAGAAGTCGGCGCCGAGGATCGCCAGTCACCACACCAGAGGCAGAGTTGCTGGATGAGTATGAATTCCCTGGCTCCGCTTATAAATGTTCGTCCGTCAGCTCGATTCGACATGCGATCGGTGACTGGTCCGCGAGGCATCGCGAGATCCTTCTCAGCTTTGCTTTTGCCTGCCGGCGCACTAGGTTGACAATTGCGCCCTCTTGCAAGCCACATTCAGGGCGAGATCACATCGGTTCCGACTGCTTGGGCATAGGGCGCCTCTTGTGGAACCGTCGGGAATATATCGCCCGGAATACTCACGCGCGTGCAGCCGGTTTTTCTTCCTGGAATGTCCGTGGCTCCGCTTTCGCGGCGCATATTGAGCTGATGAAGCCCGTTTTTGACCTCGAGAACTGGCCCGACACCGTGGAACGCATACCCAAGACGCCCGCGGGACGCGCTTTGGAATCCAAGCTCGTTACCCAAGCAGATCTCCTGCGCCTCAAGGTAATTGCCCGTTTGCACGCTCGAGGGTTACCTCCGCACGTAGGTTGGTCGGATCTTCTGCAAGAGGCATTCACGCGCGTGCTCGAAGGGTCGCGGCGACGACCGGCGGACGTGCCCATGGTGGCGTTCTTGGCTGAGGTGATGCGCAGTATCAAGGAGCAGTACTGGCGACAATGGCGCAGAGGGGCCCGGGAGCTTCCGAAACTGCTCGCCGAGCTCGGAGCCGTCGACTTTCAAGAGGGCGAGCTTCCTGATCCAGCGCCGAGCCCCGAGCGGCGAGTCATCGCGATCGAGCAGATGGAAGCGATTAATGGCCTTTTCGAAGAGGACCCGCGGGCCAGACAGGTTATCTCCGGTCTCTACGAGGGTTGGACCCCGGAAGAGATCTGCTCTGCCTACGCCCTGTCGAGAACCGACTACGATTCGACACGCAAACGCATACGGCGCGCCCTGATACGGGCTGGGCTGAGGTTTCCAGAGTTATGACGATTACACGACCTGAACTCGGATTCGAACGGCTGTTGGCGGCGCTTGACCAGGACTTGCTCGATGCATCCGACGAAGAGATTTTGGCCGTCGCCGACGAACTCGGACAGAAACCGGGCATGAAGGGTTCGATAGCACTGCTCGGAGTGACGTTCGCGTGGCGGCCGAAGGATCAGTCCAGAGGATCGGCGCAACAGACAAAAGAGGCGTCTGGCGGCGCCGGTGCAACCCGCCGCTCTCGGCGACGTCCGAAAGGGGACGCCCCTTCTTCGACCTGAGCTGAATGAGTGCTCCACGGCCACTGTGTCTGCTGTGATGCTGCCGCGCGTAGCAGTACGTGTGGTAGCATATGACTTCATGAGAGAGATTTCGGCTGACCTGGGAGAACTCGAGCGGCAGGTCCTGCAGATCGTCTGGAGAGCGGGCGATGTCACGGCCGATCAGGTACGTGAGGCGCTCAATCGCCCCCTGAAGGAATCCACGGTGCGAACCGTGCTTACTCGACTCGAGCGCAAGGGCTATGTCACGCACACGGTGCGGCAGCGCACGTTCCTATATCGGGCCGCCAAGCCGCGCGGCCAAGTCGCGGCGCGGGCCGTGAAGCGTATAGCGGATTGGTTTTGCAACGGGTCTTTGGATGAAGTGTTGGTCGGAATGGTCGAAGCCAAGCTCCTGAACCCACGCGATCTGCAGCGAATTAGTGAGAAGGTGGCGAGGGAGAAGTCCAAGACTGGGAGCAAATGATGCTCACATTCATAGCCGAAGCGGCTATCCGTGGCAGCGCTCTGATCGTTGCAGTGTGGGTGCTGTTGCAACTGTCCCGGACGCGCGATCCGAGAGCCGAGAAGCTCGCGTGGACCTGGGTGATGGCAGCCTCGCTCGCCATGCCGTTGCTGACATGGTCGACCGTTGTGGATGCGATTCCATTCCAGATTGTGCCCTCGCTTACCGTCTCGATGAACCGTATTGCAGATTTGCCGCCTGAGAGCCATCTGCTTGGCGCAACACTTCTGGTTGTGTATTTCCTGGGTTTGGCGACGTTTGCAGCGCGCCTTGGGGTGGGGCTGTTCATGGGTGCGCGCTTGCGCCGTGACGCGCGACGGGCGTTGGTGCGAGAGAGCGATCTCGACGTGCGCGTAAGCGCAAAGGTGCCAAGCCCGGTATCGTTTGGATCGACTGTCCTACTTCCGACCTGCAGCGTCAGCTGGAATGCGCGCACAATGCAAGCGGTCCTGGCTCACGAGCGCGAGCATATCCGCAGCCGCGACGGCTATCGCCTCTGGCTCGCATCCCTGTGTCGGGCGATCTTCTGGTTCAACCCGCTCGTGCATTGGCTGCATCGCCGTCTCACAGTGCTGACTGAACTGACGAGTGACGCGATAGCAGTAGTTGTCATCGGAGACCGCGCGGCGTACGTGGACGTCCTGCTGCAGCTCGCTACCGGGGCATCCTCCCTCGAGGCGGGGAGCCCGATGGCTACGCGCTCGACCTTACCGAGACGCCTTCGTGAGCTGTTGGCGCCCGGCGAGTTACCGGTACGATTGTCGGCAAAGCGCAAAGCAGCGCTCGGCAGTATCGTGCTGGTTCTGAGCGCCCTCATAGTTGCATGTGGCGCTAAACCAGTCACCGGTGCCGCCGCTACGTCGGCTCTCCACGTGCGGCAGGCTCCCACGATCGAGCAACTCAAATCGTTTTATCCCCAGAGGCTACGGCGGCAACATATCGAGGGGATGGTGCTGGTACGCATCACGATCGATGCGAGCGGTCGCGTCGTCAAGATTCGCATCATAAAGGAGAGTCCGGCCGGCGTCGGTCTGGGGAGGGCTGCAGAGAACGTGGCTCGGGCTTACAGCTTTAACAATTCGTTGCACAGGCCTGTGATGACAACGATGCCAATCAAATTCGCACTCCAGCATCCGCCGTCAGGACGCCTGCGGCTATAACCCTGTCGAGAGAATAAACGCCGCGGGTCGACGGTGACGGTCAGTCGTTGATCGGGTCCCAGGAGCCACGGAAGCCAGCAGACCTGTCCGCTCGATCTCATTGCTGATGCGATTCCGGCAGTCTTTTGCTACGCGAATGGGGCTCGTTTGCTCCCAAAGGCGCCTATATGCTACCGTGAATAGCAGTACATTGCGTAGCATTACGCCCATAGCGGGCGTCAGATGTTCGGCCACGACATCGGTTTGAGTGGCGGTGCGGACCAAGGGGCACGGAAATGTTCGGCTACTACCTGCGCTTGGCGCTACATGGTCTGTTGCGCAACCCCATCCTGACCACGCTCGTCGTCGTGGCGATCGGGATCGGCATCGGGGCGTCGATGACGACCCTGACGATCCTGCGTGCCATGTCGGGCAATCCCCTGCCGCAGAAGTCGACGCAGCTGTTCGCCCCGCAGATCGACAATTGGGGGCCGGTAAACGACTCGGGCCCTGACGGTGCGCTGGCCGATGATCGGCTACCGGATGAGCTCACCCGGTTCGCTGCCCATACGCGACGTGTCGCTTTGACGGACTGGCTGCTCGACACCAACATCCTCTCGGAGCTCCGACGCCCGAAACCGGAGCGGAAAGTCATCGCCTTCGTGGAAGGGCAGCCACTGGATCTGTTGTTCATCAGCGCGGTGACGCTCGCCGAGTTCCGCTTCGGCATCGAATTGCTGCCGGAGGCCGCGTGCCGCCTGCATCTCAACGACTGGCTGACGCACGAGGTCAGGCCGATGTTCGAGCAGCGGGTCCTGCCGATAACCGAGGAGATCATGTTCAAGTGGCGGCTGCTCCTCGAGGAGGGGCGCAAGGTGGGTCACACTTTCTCGCAACCTGATCTCATCATCGCGGCGACGGCGCTGCACCACGGCCTGACCGTCGTCTCGCGCGATACCGGTGAGTTCGCCAAGGCGAACGTCGCCGTGTTCAACCCGTGGCGCGACCCTCTGCCGCCGGCGGCGATGTGACGAGCCCCGGCTGGTTGCGCCCAATTTGTGACTGGATGAGGCTGGTTCCATGGTCCAATGGTTCCATGGTCCAATCATGAGTGCGCCTCATGTATGAGCCGTTTGGCGCCAATGATCGAAGTAGGAGACCAGTTCGGAAGGCAGGTTGTCACGAAATGTGTCGTCGAGAGCATAGTGTGGCATGCGCTCTGCTACGGCGGATAGCAACAGCGTGCCCTGCTTTTCGTCCTTGGGGCGCTTCAAGGGATTGCGAGTGGGCTTGTTGGCGAGCCACAGTTTGTGGAGCGCGAAGTATCGCGGGTCTGGCGCGATCAGGCGGCATGGTTGGCCGTCGAGACCGCACACCACGTGCTCGATCCTGCGGCCCGGGAGCAACCAGTCCTGTTCTGGCAATGGCATCGGTCGAAGCGTTTCGTTGCGCGGTAATGTTTGTTCTAGACTCTTGGGAATCAGAAGCTCGATCTCGTAAGCGTGGGAGTTTCGGACCTGGAAGGTCCGCTCGGTGTTGAGTGTGTAAGTGGCGTCTACGCGCTTCATGACCTCGAGCAGCGTACGAGGGGCCGCGCCTGTGGCC
Source organism: Gammaproteobacteria bacterium (assembly GCA_030037905.1). Taxonomy (GTDB): domain Bacteria; phylum Pseudomonadota; class Gammaproteobacteria; order Steroidobacterales; family Steroidobacteraceae; genus FEN-1191. The sequence goes on along the minus strand of JASHPX010000196.1, from coordinate 4,055 downwards.
GCGAGTGTCGTGTGCCGAGGCTCCGCGGCCACCCATGTCATATCGAAGTCCGAAGTGCTGTCCACGCCCGCCGCGGACGCGAAGCGCGATCGCGCTTCGATCTCATAGACGGCCATGGCATTCGTGCCCACTACGAGCAGCGACGTCCCAAGCAAGCCATATCGGTCGAATTCGCGCAGTAGTCGGGCAGCTTCGGATGCAATTCGCGGAAGATGCAAGGCTCGGTACAATGCGCCGTCGCGCAGGAGAGTCGGCCACAGCGTCTGGCTCGTTTGACGAGCAGTTTGCGCCGCCGCCCATTGAGCTTGCGTCTTGCGAGAGCGAGGACCCAGCGAGCGGCCGTTGCCCCGGCCGTTGGTGATGCGGTAGAGATAATCCGTGCCCGAGACGGTTTTCCAGGTCAGGCGGCCCGGCACCAGGAGACGTTCGGCGTCCATCCAGGCGGCGTAGCGCTGCTCGAGGTTCACTGCCAGCCGCAGAGCCTCATCGTCTAGTTCATAACTTATTGACATGTAATGAATTATCCTTTATTTCTATGATTTTATAAATGAGGGATAATTCATGTATTATCAACAAGATGTGGACTTCGCTGCTTCGCTGCTCCTTGACGCAAACGCATTTTGCGTTACCACTTACGCACCATATGTAATCGAGCTCCCCTCGACGCGCTGTTCCCCAAGACTCGCCATGGCATCTTCGCGGCGGATGTTCGCGCGGCCGCAGAGAAGCTCCGCAGCTCCCATCCTTGCTTCCATTGCTTGAATTTGGATGGCCGCAGCCGGAATAGCGCGATGCTCCCGTCGTGGATGTGGCGAGGAATCGAGCCGCAGCCGCTGGCACCGAATAAATAGGGCTCGGCGTCAGCCTGGTATGATCCGTCATTCTATAGTATATTTGCTATAATAAAGACGCTCGCCGATCTGGACCTGCAGCCGCGCAATGCAGGCGGGCTGCCGACCGTTGCGTGGGCGTACAGGGGATTCGCATTGCGTACAGCAAAGAGGCGTATCGCGCGATCTCGCGAGCAAGCGGTACGAGGAACTCGTGAGCTCGCTACGCGGGAGTCGAATACCATGAGCCGAAACCCGTTTCTCGATCTTGGTTTCCCGCCTGAAGAGGCCATGGCGCTGCACATTCGCAGCCAGCTTGCCGTTCTGCTCGAACAGTACATCGAGCGTAAGGGGTGGAGCCAGACCGTGGCGGCGCGTGCGCTCAAGGTGCCGCAGCCGACGATCAGCAAGATCGTGAACGGCAATATCGAGAAGCTTTCGATCGAGTTTCTGATCAAGTTGATGGTGCGGGCGGGGCTACCCGTCGGCCTCGCAGCCGGCCGCCGTCCGGCGGCCCGTTCCGCCTCGGGACGTCGCGCCGCCCACCATTCGTCCGCAACGGCGTGAGCCATGGAATCGACATGCACGGCCCATCGGCCACCCCGGGGGTGGCGCTCCAGCCGAGGATATCGTGGTCAAAACCGTAGTTGCTTTTCCGGATCCCGCTGAAGCCGATGTCGCGAATATCGTGCTGCCCGATTACATCGGGTTCCATCTGCGCCTGGCGCAGCTGCGTACGTTTCGCGAATTCTTCCGCGTCTTTGCAGGCACGGGGGTAACCCCCGGTGTCCACACGGTCCTATCGATCATCCGCGACAACCCCGGCATCCGCCAGCGCGCCATCGCCGAGTTGCTCATGGTGCGAGAGCCCAACATGACTCGACTCATCCAGAGTCTGCAGGCGGGGCATCTGATTTCACGGGCGGTCGATAAGACCGATCGCCGGGCACGTCACCTCGTCCTCACGGATAAAGGTCGTGAGTTGCTGGACGACGTCGCTCAGCGCGTTACGGTGCTGGAGAAGAGGATACTGGGCTCGCTCGACGCAGCTCAGCGCAAGACCCTGCGGGCCTGTCTGGATCAAATCCGCGCAAACATACCCGATTGATTGCCCTTTGAGCGTCGCACCAGCGCGACGTCCGTTCGACAGGGCTGCGCGCATTGTGGAACAATGTTCATCAACGGTCTGCAATGACCGCGAAGAAGGGGGGTGTGATGCGAGTAACGAAAGCGGTCGTTCGGCGGGCCGTGGCCGCGGCGCTCTCCATAGTGGTGCTGGCGGGGCTTGGCGTGGTTTCCGGCCGCGCCGCGGAACCGGGAAACGGCGATCTGGACGTCCTGCATGTCCGGAAGAACGTGTACATGATCACCGGTGACGGAACAAACATCGGCGTTCAGGTGGGCGTCGACGGCGTCGTGCTCGTCAACGCGGGCACCGCGGCCGGGACCGACCGTCTGCTGGCGGCCGTGAAGAAGATTTCGCCGCTGCCCATTCGCTTCATCATCGATAGCGACGCGGACGCCGAGTCCGTCGGGGGAACGCGGCAGTGGCTGCGGCCGGCGTGACTTTGTTCCACCCTCCGATTGGTCCCGGCGCATCGATTCTGGCTTACCAGACCGTGTTGGCACGGATGGCCCAAGGTGGCTATGCCTCCGCTGGCTGGCCTACCCAGGCTTACCTGGGTCATCGCATGACCCTGTATATCAACGACGATCCGGTCGAGATCTTTAACCAACCGGCGGCCCACAGCGATGGCGACAGCTTCGTGCTGTTCCGCTCCTCCGATGTCGTGTATGCCGGCGACGTCATGGACATGACCCGGTTTCCCGTGATCGATCTGGCTGATGGCGGAAGCATTCAGGGTGAGATCGATGCAATGAACGACCTTCTCGGGCTGATTGTCGGCCCGGATCCTTTCATTTATGAATATAACGGTACCGACGTCATACCCGGGCGTGGACGATTGTGCGATCAGGCGGAGGTGGTCGACTATCGGGACATGATGGTGATTCTGCGCGACACCGTTGCGTCCATGATGAAACGGCATATGACGCTGGAGCAGATCGAGGCGGCGGATCCAGCTCAAGCCTATGAACGCGAATTCGGAGCAACCACCGGTCCGTGGACGACGAATATGTTCATTGAGGCCATTTACGAGAGCCTGGCGACGAAGAAGGCAAAAAAAGCCGGCCAGAGCGACGAGGGCTAGCCGGCATGACGCGCCATTTCATCCATTTCATATTGAGCTCGGCTGCGCGGATTGCGCTCGTGCTGTCCGTGTCGCTGGTGGTGCAAACTGCCGTTCGAGCACAAGGCCGGGGACAACCGGGCGGCCCACCCCCAACCGCGCAGGCCGCCGCCCCCATCGATCTCACGGGCTACTGGGTGTCGATCGTCACCATGGATTGGAATTACCGCATGGTCACGCCCCGGCCTGGGGACTATTCGGACGTCCCCCTGACTGCGGCTGGAATCAAAGTAATGGACGCGTGGGATCCGGCCAAGGATGCAGCGGCGGGCGAACAGTGCAAGTCTTATGGCGCCCCCGCCATCATGCGTGTCCCGGAACATCTGCACATCACCTGGCAGGACGATCAGGCGATGAAGCTTACGACGGACGCGGGCGAGCAGACGCGCCTGTTCCACTTCGTGAAATCGGATGCCGCCCAAGGCCCAAGGACATGGCAGGGATACTCCTTCGCGGTGTGGGAGATACAGCGCCGCAGTATCGACACGGGGGGCGGTCGCGTCGCTCGCCCCGGAGCGCCGGTGTGGGGAGACCTGAAAGTGGTGACGACCAATCTCGAGGCGGGTTACCTTCGTAAGAACGGCATTCCGTACAGCGACAATGCGCAATTGGTCGAGTATTACGACCTGCTTCCGGAAGCGAACGGGGATCAAATGCTGGTGGTTACCAGCAGCGTGACTGACCCGCTGTATTTGACCAGGACGTTCATCGTCAACTCGAATTTCAAGAGGCTCTCGAGCGACGCGGGCTGGGAACCTTCGGCGTGCTCGGCGATTTGGTAAGGAAGGAATATGGCCGTCAATAGCGCGCAGCGTCGGCTAATCAATCCCATACGCGGGATGACCATCGCCATGGCCCTGCTTCTCAGCACGGTCGCGCTGCCTCTTCGGGCGCAGGTCGACCTGGGAGGATCGTGGGCCTTACAGGAAGACGAGGACGTCATGGAGCGCGTCGCTGGCCCGAACCCCGATGATTT
>JASHPX010000195.1 GCA_030037905.1 Gammaproteobacteria bacterium | reverse complement strand
ACCCAGGACGTCGCGCCGGTGGATTCGTGGGACTCGCGAGCCTCGCGACACTGACCCTCATGCCAGTGCTTGCGTATGCGCAGACCTCACCATTTCTAACCGGGGCGACGGCGCTACAGAGCAACATCCTCGCGTGGCTGACGCCCGTCGCGGTGATTCTGGTCATGGCGCTCGGCGCGATGGCGATGGCGAACCGTCTGTCGTGGGGCTGGTGCCTCGGTGCGATCGTCGGCATCGCGATCGCCTTCGGAGCGCCGCAGATCGTGACGTGGGTGCGCGGCATGTTCGGAGTATAGGAGATGAGCGCGCGTAACCCCGGTCTGACGGCCGAGCTGTTGTTCGTCGGCGCGACGCGACCGCCCATGCGCTGGGGCGTGACTTACGCGGCGCTGCTGTTCAATCTGGTCTTCACCATGGAAGTTTTCCTGCTGACGAAGAACTTGCTGATGCTGCTGGTGTGCCTGCCGATCCACGCGGTGTGCGTGCTGCTGTGCGCACGCGACGCGCGCTACTTCGATCTGCTGCTGCTCTGGGGACGGACACGCATGCCAGCGCTGCTGGGGAACCTGCGCGTCTGGGGAGCGAGCAGCTACAGCCCGCTGTCCCTGCAGCCGGCCGGGGTGGCGGCACGCCGCCACTGCGCACTGGCGCGTATCTGAAGTCGGCGCGGTTGCGAGCGGAGCCAGGCGGATGGTCAGGGCAGGAACCACGGCGCTGCGACGGGAGCTGACGGTAGCGGAGCGTCTGCCGTACACCGTGCAGTTGTCCGAGCGCGTGCTGCGCACCAGCTTTCTGGATTACCTGCAGGTGTTTCGGCTTGCCGGTGCGAGCTTCGAGAGCATCGACGATGCACAGCTCAACAATTGGCACGAGAGGCTCAACGTCCTGTGGCGAAACATTGCAAGTCCCGGTATCGGTCTGTGGGTACATGTCATCAGGCGCCGCGAGGCTATCGAGCCGCCAGGCGCCTGCGGCAGCGGTTTCGCCGATGCACTGTACGCCAAGTACCACCGCCGCCTGAGCGCTGAGACGCTCATGGTCAACGAGTTGTATCTGTCGGTGCTGTATCGGCCGCTGGGCGGGGCCGCCGGCGGCCTGCTATCCAGGGCATTGAAGGCCGCGCACCACAGCGCCGCGCAGGTGCGCGACGCGCTGGATGCGTGCGACAAGCTGGCGCAGACCGTTCAGGCCTCGCTGGCACGTTATGAGCCGCAGGCCCTCGGTAGCTACCGCATCGGCGAGCGCTGGTACTCGGCGCCGCTGGAATTCCTGGCGCTGCTGGTCAACGCGGAGCGGCAGCGCGTACCGCTGCCGCGTGGTCCGGTGAGTGAGCTATTGGCCACCACACGAGTGCTGTTCGGTACCGAGGCGCTCGAGTATCGACTGGCCACGACGACCCGGGTCGGTGCATTTCTCGGGATCAAGGAGTACCCGAGCCCGACCGTCACCGGCATGTTCAACCGGCTGCTGTCTGCGCCGTTTCCGTTCGTGCTGACACAGTCGTTCATGTTCCTGTCGAAAGCGGCCGGTCAGGGTCTGCTGCAGCGACAGATGCATCGCATGGCGAACGCGGGAGACTTCGGCGTATCGCAGACCCTGCAGCTGAAGAGCGCACTGGATGCGCTGACCAGCAATGAGTTCGTGATGGGCGATCATCACCTGACGCTGCAGGTGCTGGCAGAACCCGACGAAGCAGATGGCGCTGAAGCTGCAGCGCGTCTGAAGACGCTGAATGATCGAGTGGCGCTGGCTCGCAGCCTGCTTGCCGACACGGGCATGACCGTGGCACGCGAGGATCTCGCGCTCGAGGCGGCGTTCTGGGCACAACTGCCGGGCAACCTGCCGATGCGTCCGCGCAAGGCGCCGATTACCTCGCGCAATTTCGCTGCGATGAGCGCCTTTCACAACTATCCGGCCGGACGCGCCAGCGGTAATCACTGGGGTGAGGCGCTCGCGACGCTGATGAGCAGCGCCCGCTCGCCGTACTACTTCTCACTGCATGCGAGCGACCCATCCGATCCGGACGGGGGCAGTCGCAAGGACACCGGCCATACATTCATCTGCGGCCCTACCGGCTCGGGCAAGACGGTGCTGATCGGATTCCTCGTGGCGATGCTCAGCCGTTGTCAGGCGACGCAGGTGGTGTTCGACAAGGACCGCGGTCTGGAGATCCTGGTGCGGGCGCTCGGCGGAGAATATCTGCCGCTGCGCAACGGTTCGCCCACCGGATTCAACCCGCTGCAGCTCAGCGGCACGGCCTCCGACATCGAATTTCTGAAGGGCTGGCTGCGCACGCTGGTGCGCAGCGTGGACGGCCGGCCCCCACGAGTCCGCGAGCTGGCGGACCTCGAGCATGCGCTGCGTGCGACGCTGGCGCTCGAGCCGGCCGCGCGACGCCTGTCGCGATTGCTCGAGTTTCTCGATCCCACCGATCCGGAAGGCATGCACGCGCGCTTGGCACGCTGGTGCGCCTGCACGCGTGGCGATTACGCCTGGGTGTTCGACAATCCACATGACTCGGTGGTGCAGCGTCTCACCGGGCGGCCGATCATCGGATTCGACGTCACTGAGTTTCTCGACAACGACGCGACACGTGTGCCGGTGACGCTGTACCTGTTCCATCTGGTGCGCCGACTGCTCGATGGTCGGCGCCTGGTGTGCTGGATGGACGAGTTCTGGCGCCTCATCGCGGATCCGACTTTCGAGAGCTTTGCCAAGGATGGGCCGAAGACATGGCGAAAGCTCAATGGCGTCATGTGCCTGGCGACGCAGAGTCCGGGTGATGTGCTCGACAGTGCGATCAGCCGCACCATCATCGAGCAGACCGCGACCAAGGTGTTCTTTCCGAATCCGGATGCGAGTCTGGAGGAGTACACCGCCGGCTTCGGATTGACCGAACGCGAATTCCGACTCATCAAAGAGCGTCTCGAGCCGGGCTCGCGCTGCTTCCTGATCAAGCAGGGACATCACAGCATCGTCGCGCAGCTGGACCTGAAGGGATTCGACGCGGAGCTGCGGGTGATCTCCGGACGCTCCGGCGAGGTATCCCGGATGAGCACCCACATCCATCGGCACGGGCCCGATCCCTCGCAGTGGCTGCCGGCCTTTCTCGAGGAGCTGCCGGCGGCGGCGCCGCCGCGCGCCGTACCGCTCGGTTCTGCCGGAGCTCGGGCATGAGTGTCAGCCCGGGGAAGAGCGCACGGGCGGGGCGGCGCATGCCGCGCTCCACCGCCTGCGCACTGGCAGTCTGCGCACTGGGCGCGCTGCTGAGCGCTCGAGCGGTGCGGGCGCAGATCGCGGTCATCGACGCCGCCTCGCTGACGCAGCTGCTGCAGCAGGTGCAGGTGCTCTCGCAGCAGCTCGCCACGGCGCGCGCGCAGCTTGCGCAGGCGCAGAGCCTGTACCAGTCCATGACGGGGAGCCGCGGAATGCAGCAGCTGCTGAGCAGTGCCAATCCCAACTACCTGCCGACGCAGTGGACGCAATTGATCGCAGCCATGCAGGGCGGCGGGACGTACACAGGGCTGAGCGGCAACGTGAACACCCAGCTCGGCGGCAACGCAGTGCTGTCGGCCGCACAGCTGGCATCCATGCCCGCTGACGAGCAGACCTACATTACGGCTGCCCGGCAGTCCGTCGCATTGCTGCAGGCGCTGGCGCAGCAGGGGCTGGGCAACGCCAGCAATCGCTTCAGCGACATCCAGCGGCTGGGCAGCGCGATCGGAGCGGCGCCGGACCAGAAGAGCATCCTGGAGCTGCAGGCAACGCTCGGTACCGAGCAAAACATGCTGCAGAACGAGCAGAACAAGCTGCAGGTGCTGTTTCAGGCGGCGCAGTCCGAGCAGTGGGCGGTCAGCCAGCGCGAGCGCGAGCTGGTGATCGCCGGGCAGGGAAGCTTCGCGAGCCGGTTCGAGCCCTCGCCGTCGGCGATGTAGCGCGTGAAGAGGCGGCCCCGATGGGTTTCTTCGAGACCTTCTGGTCCTGGTTGTCCGGTCAGCTGACCGGCTATATCGGCAACAACACCGCACTGGCGGCTGCCGCGCTCGAGCCGGCGGTGGTCGTGCTCGCCACGCTGTATGTGATGGTCTGGGGCTACCTGCAGATGAGCGGGCGGACCCAGGAGCCGTTCGTCACCGGGCTCAAACGCATCATCGTGCTGGCGGTGGTGCTCGGTGCAGCCCTGCGATTATGGCTGTACAACTCGGTGATCGTGGACACCTTCTATTCTGCTCCCGCCCAGCTCGCCTCGGCGTTGGTCGGCAGCTCCGACCCGGTCGGCACCATTGATGCGATCTGGCAGCAGGGCGGTGCGGTGGCCGAGCGGCTTTGGGACAAGGGAGGCGTGCTCGGCAGCGACGTCGGCTTCTACCTGGCGGGAGCCGTGGTCTGGCTGCTGATTGGCATGCTGTGCGTTTATGCGATGTTCCTCATCGCATTGTCGAGCATCGCAGCCTCGGTGCTGCTGGCGATCGGACCGTTGTTCATCGTCATGCTGCTGTTCGACAGTACGCGCCGTTACTTCGAAGCCTGGGTGGGGCAGCTCGCCAACTACGCACTCATCACGATACTCACGGTGCTGGTCGCCGCGCTGCTGCTGCAGGTGGTGCAATCCTATGCTGCACAGACCGCGGCACGGGGCTCTGCGCTCCTGACCGTCGATGCGCTGGACATGGTGTTGATGTCCACGTTGGTGTTTCTGCTCATGCGCCAGATCATGCCGATTGCCGCCGGCCTTGCGGGGGGCCTGGCGCTCAGCAGTTTCGGGCTGGTGAGCCGCAGCGTGCAGTGGGGCATCGGCCGCATGACATCGAGCACTAGACGGCTGGCGGAATTGGGCGGCGCCGTGGCTGCGGAACAGTCCGCGGACGGTCTGGCGGCGCACGCCCGCGTTCCTTCCTGGCGCGATCCCGCATGATGAGACTGGCGCTCATCGTCGCGCTCGTGCTGCTGAGCGGATGCGCTGCGCAGGCGACGCGCTGCGATGCGCACCTGCGGCCGATCAACGTCGTCGCGGCGCCGCCGGCGCCCGCGATCTCTCCCGGTAAGCGCCCGTGAGCACGCCAGCGGCCGAGGGCCCCGCTGTGGGCGCGAATGCCCAGGCGGTGGAGGGCGACCACGCCGTGCAGGGCGACCACGCCGTGCAGGGCGAGCACGCCGTGCAGGGCGAGCACACGGTGCAGGCCGTGACTGACGGCTCGGAAGCGCCGGTGAGCGAATCGGTGAGTCCGGTAACTCCGAAGGCGCGCGCATCGGCGGATCTGGCTGCCTATTTTCAGGAAGCGAGCGCGTGGGACTGCGATCGCATCGCCCAGTGGCAGCAGAGCGCGCGGCGCGCCTGGTGGGTAGCCGCAGCGGCGGGGTTATGCACCCTCCTCTGTGCACTCGCATTGCTGCTACTCGTGCCGCTCAAGCGCGTGGATCCGTTCGTCATCCGGGTGGACGGCACGAGCGGCGTCGTCGATGTGGTACCGATATACGCCGGCCGAATGAACCTGCCGGACTCGGTGACGCGCTACTTTCTGACGCACTACGTGCTGGTCTGCGAGCGCTTCAACTACGCGACCGCAGAGAGTGACTACGAGGAATGCGGGGCATTCCACACGGCACGGCGCAACCAGGCCTGGTACGCGCAGTGGAACCGCAGCAACCCCCTCTCGCCGCTCAACCTGCACCGCGATGGCAGCAGCGTGTCGGTGCAAATCGAGTCGGTCAGCTTCTTCAGGCGCGCCAGCGGGCTCGGCGATCTGGCACAGGTGCGCTACCTGAAGATCGAGCATGCGGCGAACGGAGCGCCGCAGCAGCTGACACACTGGATCGCGACCATCCAGTACGGCTACGGGACGCCGTCGCAGGATCCGAGCGTGCGTCGCTGGAATCCGCTCGGTTTCAAGGTCATCGAGTTCATCTCCGAGCCTGAAGTGCCGCATGAGGCTCAGCCCGATCCTGCCGCCGCGCCCGGCGCCGCAAATCGCGTGCCGCCATGAAGGCACTCGCGCTGGTATGGCTGCTGGCACCGCTGTTGGCGGTGCCGCGCGCGGCTGTCGCAGCCGATCCGCACCTGCGCACGGTGCTCTACAGCGCCGACCAGGTCTATCACCTGTCCGGACGCGTCGGCTACGAGATCGATCTGCAGTTCGAGAGCGGCGAGCGTTTCGTCGGCATGGGTGTCGGAGATGCGGCCGGGCTGGCGTTCATGGCCGCGGGCAATCATCTGTTCATCAAGCCACGGGCGGCGGATGTGCGTACCGACCTCACCGTGCTCACCACGCGTCGTATCTATCATTTCGAATACGAAACTCTACCGGGCGCACAGCACGGCGGCTCGGACGGTCTGCTGTATGCGATGCGCTTCGTCTATCCGGCTGCAGCCGCGCATCCTTTCATTGCGGGCACGGCCGGGCAGGCCGCCTCGCTGCAGGCCAAGCTGGCGCGCGCCGACGATGCGCGCCGCCACAATACCGATTACTGGTACTGCGGCCGTCCCGAGCTGCAGCCGCTGGCTGCCTGGGATGATGGGGTGCAGACGCACCTGCGCTTCGGCCCACGCGCGGAGCTGCCGGCAGTGTTCGTGCGCAACGACGATGGCAGTGAGTCGCTGGTGAACTTTCACGTCGACCACGACGAGATCGTCGTACACCGGATCGCGAAGCGGTTCGTGCTGCGCCGTGGCCGCTTGACCGGTTGCGTCGTCAATCGTGGCTTTGCAGGCAGCGGCGTGGCTCTACCATCGGAAACGCTATCGCCCGAAGTCGAGCGCGACGTGCGTGGGAGTATCGATGACGGCACCCGCTGAATCCGCGTCTGCGCGGCAGAGGATGCCCACCGGTGGCACGGGAGTATCCGGGGAGCGCGGCCTGGCCACGGTGGCGCGTGCTCTGTCGCTGCAGGCGCGCATCAGCAACTGGCTCGCAACGGGCGTGATGTTGCTGATCGGCGGTGGACTGCTGGTCTGGTATTACGGACACCAGCTGAGCCGCGGCAGCCGTTCGCGCCATGAGCTGGCGGGCGGTCCCGCCTCCCAAGCAAACACCGAGATGAGACTGCCACCCCTCGGACCCATAGAGCTGGCGAATGCTGCGGGCAACGCTGCGCCGGGCGGCGCAGGCGTGATTGCCGTCGCTGAGAGCCCGGTCTCTGCCGGCATGGCGGACGCGGGCCCGATCGGGGCCCGCCCGGCAGGCAGTCTCCCGGCCGGCCTCGCAGCCAGCGGCGCGGCTCCTATGCCGCGACCGCCCGCAATGCTTCCTGCCATCGCGCCGCTCGCACTCATGCCTGCGCTGGCCGAGGCGCCCTCTAATGGGCTTGCGTTGCGCCAGCCTGCGGCGGGCGGCGTACGAGCTTTGTCCGCTAGCGAGCGCCGGATGTCCGGCTCGGTCTACGTAGGCCTATCCGCAGCGCCGTCTGCGCCGTCTGCGACGCCTGTGTCGCCAGCGTCGCCCGTGTCGCCGCCGTCGCCAGCGGTTGCGGTAGTGCCGGCGGCGCTCACGCTCGCGGGTGCAGCTTCGATGACGGCAGGCCGCGGTGCCCAGCCCGCGGTAGGACTGTCCGCGCCGATGGCGACACCCACGGCCGCACGCCTGTTGGGCCCGCAGAGCCTGTTGCTTCCGAAAGGCACGTCCATCGACTGCACGCTCGAGACCGCGATCGATTCGACCCTGCCGGGTATGACCCGATGCCTGACGGCCACCGACACCTTTGGTGCCGATGGACGCGTGGTGCTCCTCGAGCGTGGCACCGAGCTGGTGGGTGAGACGCAGGGGCAGGTCCAGCAGGGCTCGGCACGCGTGTTCGTGCTGTGGAGCGAGGCCCGCACGCCCGAGGGAGTGATCGTGCCGCTGGAGTCGCCGGGTGCCGACGAGCTGGGGCGCGCCGGCTTGCCCGGCACTGTGCAGCGGCATTTCTGGGAACGCTTCGGCGCCGCAATCCTGGTGTCTGCCATCGATGGAGCGGTGCAGGCAGGTGTGCAGGCGTCCAGCCAGAACAGTGGAACGGTGATCTACAATCCCGGCGCGTCCCAGGACGTGATGACCGAGGTGCTGAAGAGCACCGTGGCGATCCCGCCGACCGTGCGCAAGGCGAACGGAGATCGCATCCAGGTACTCGTAGCCCGGGATGTGGATTTCGCCGATGTCTACGAGCTACGTCCGGCCGGCGGCGCTCGCTGACCCCGTTGGGCGGTCCTCGATGCCATCCCTATCGGCACCTTCGGGCGGATTGGCAACGCTTGCCGCGCCCGCAGTGGCGCTCACCCGCCCGGCGCGTGTGCTGCCGCCTGCAACCGTCCCCGAGCCATCGGCGCTGGAGCTGACGCTGCAGGCACTGCGTCCCTATCTGGAACACCCGGACGTCAGTGAACTGTGCATCAACCGACCCGGCGGCGTCTTCATCGAGACCACGACCGGCTGGCAGTACGAGGCAGTGCCACACCTGGACTTCGACTGGTGTTTGCGCTTCGCCAAGCTCGTGGCGAACTTCACGCGCCAGCGCGTCGATGAGACCGCCCCGTTGCTATCGGCCTCTTTGCCGTGCGGGGAGCGCGTGCAGCTGGTGCTGCCACCGGCAACCTCGCCGGACAGCATAGCGATCAGTATCCGCCGCCCTGCGCGGCGCCACTGGTCCATCGAAGAGCTGGCGCGCCGCGGAGTATTCGACCATACGCAGCGCGCGAGCGACGGCTGTGATGCCGCGGAAGCGCAGCTGTCGAGCCTGCTTGCAGCCGGACAGCTCGAGCAGTTCATGCGCCTCGCAGTGCGCAGCCGCAAAAACATCCTGGTGTCAGGTCCCACCGGCTCGGGCAAGACCACCTGGACACGCGCTCTCATCCGCGAGATCGCGCCCGAGGAGCGCCTGATTACCATCGAGGACGCGCCGGAACTGGCGCTCGACCGCCATCCCAATCATGTGCGCCTGTTCTATTCCAAAGACGGCCAGGGGATGGCGCGTGTCGGCGCCCGGCAGCTGCTCGAGGCGTGTCTACGCATGAAGCCGGACCGAATTCTGCTCGCGGAGCTGCGCGCCGAAGAAGCTTTCGACTATCTACGCAACGTCAACTCGGGACATCCCGGTTCCATCACCAGCGTGCATGCGACCAGTGCCGAGCTGGCGTTCGAGCAGCTGGTGCTGCTGGTCAAGCTGAATCCAGCGGGCCGCGAGCTGTCGCGCGCCGACATCAAGGAGCTGCTGTACCGGCTGGTCGATGTCGTCATCCAATTCGACACGCGGCAGCATGCACGCTTCATTCGCGAAATCTGGTACGACCCGCTGCGCAAGCGGGGCGCGGCCGCGGCTGCAGAACGCGCGCCATGAGCGCGGCGAGGAAGCCCCGGTGACGGCGCTACTGGCGATGCAACCGCCGCCGGTGCCCGAAGTCTGCACGGCGCCGGAGCCGTCTGCGGTCGGGCTGCTGCTGCAGACAGCTCAGGCTCACCAGCAGCTCGCGGATCGCAGCCTCTCGCGCCTGGAGGCACACACGCTGGGCCTGGATTCAGTGGTACGCGAGGAGATCCGTCATACCTTCATCTGCGAATGCGGTGCGCTGGTGGAAGAAGCCCGTCGGGCAGCCGACGCGCTCGCCCACCTGCAACGGCGGGCGCGGCGACATCTGCTGGGTACGGCAGCGCTGTTTGCGGCGTTGTCCTCGGGAGCGCTGCTGCTGGTGATATGGCGGCTGGCGCCCTCGGGCGAGCAGCTCGCGGCTCTGCGTGCACAGCGCGCGCAGCTAGCCGCCGGGGTCGCGCAGCTTACGGCCAGTGGCGGACGCCTGCAGCTGCGCCGCTGCGGCAGCGCCCGCCGGCTGTGCGTGCGCGTGGACCGGCAGGCGCCCGTTTACGGTGAGGCAGCCGATTTCCTCATCGTCAAGGGTTACTGAGCGGTGCACTCCTGGCTGCCGCTGCCATGGGCCGATTCGGGCGGCTTTGCGTCCCTTTCGGCGCCCCTGCTGGGCGCGATGGTGGCCGCAGGGATGCTCGGCGCAGCGCTGGCGCGCGCGATACGCGGCCGGCATGACCGCGAGCGATACCATCGCGGAGCGCTGGTGCGGCGGCAGGCGCAGCGCCCCTGGCGCCTGCGGGCGGCCCGGCCGCGCGCGCCCGCACTGGCGCTGGCGACGGTACGGATCACTCCCGCGGACGAAACCAGGCACTTCAAACTGATCGGTGCCACCGGCACGGGAAAGTCCACGGCCATCCGCCAGCTGCTCGCGGCGGCCCTGCGGCGCGGGGATCGCGCGGTCATCAGCGACCCCGATGGGGATTACCTGCAGCGCTTTGCGCAGCGTTACCGCGGCGATGTGATCCTCAATCCCTTCGAGCCGCACTCGGCCTGCTGGGATCCCTTCGCCGAGCTGTGCAACGACTTCGACATCGAGCAGCTTGCCGGCGCGCTCATCGCGGACGGCGCGGATGGGTCGATGCGCGAATGGCGTGGTTATGCACGTACCTTTTTCAGCGCGCTGGTGCGCTGTTGCCGGCAGCGCGCCATGCCGCGCGTAGCGGAGCTGTGTCGACTGCTCACCGCAGCCACGGCGCAGGAGCTGCGGGCCCTCGTGCGCGACACACCCGCGCAGGCGTTCCTGGAACCGGAGAACGCGCGTATGTTTGGATCGATCCGCTCGGTGGCCTGCTCAGCTCTGGCCGGCCTGCACCATGTGCAGGCCCAGCGCAGCGCCCCCCTGTCGGTGCGCGCCTGGGTACGGGCGGGACGCGGCGTGCTGTTCATTCCCTACCGGTCCGGCCAGATCGCCGCCCTGCGGACGTTGATCGCCGCCTGGCTGCGGCTGGCGATCTTCGCGGCGCTGGACGGTCCCGAGGGGGTCGACCAGCGCCTGTGGTTCATCGTCGATGAGTTGGATGCGCTCGGCGCCATCGACGGTCTGAAGGATGCACTCGCACGGCTGCGAAAGCACGGCGGGCGTTGCGTGCTGGCTCTGCAGTCCATCGCGCAGGTATCGGGCTCGTACGGGCACGCGGAAGCGCAAACTATCGTGGAAAACTGTGGAAATACACTCATCCTGCGCTGCGCGGGCAGCGAAAACGGTGGCACCTCGCAGTTCGCCTCACGTCTCATCGGGGAGCGCGAGATGATCCGTACGCAGCGCTCGCACGGCCGTGATCGGCAGGGATGGTCGCTGGGGCTCCCGCTGCGCCGCTCGCTGCAGCTCAGCGAGCAGCGGCTGG
>JASHPX010000194.1 GCA_030037905.1 Gammaproteobacteria bacterium | reverse complement strand
CCGTAGAGCATCCACATCGTGAATGTCGCCGCTGCTGCCAGGATCACGGTAGGTACGAACCACGACGAGACCCAATCGGCCACGCGCTGGATCGGCGCGCGGCTACGCTGAGCTTCCACGACCATCTGCACGATGCGCGAGAGCACCGTATCGTTGCCAACGCCCTCGGCACGCATCAGCAGTGCGCCGGTACCATTGAGCGTGCCACCGATGAGCTTGGCTCCGGGCCGCTTGCCCACCGGCAGCGATTCACCAGTCACCATCGACTCATCGACCTCGCTGGTGCCCTCCAGGACCGAACCATCCACCGGAACCGACTCGCCCGGACGCACGCGCAGACGGTCGCCGACGTGCACCTGATCGTGCGCGATCTCCTCGTCGCTCCCGTCCGCGCGCAGGCGTCGCGCCCGCTTCGGGGACAGCTTCAGTAGCGCGCGAATGGCGCCTCCGGTCGCCTCTCGGGCCCGCCCTTCGAGCACCTGTCCCAGCAGTACCAGCACGGTGATGACTGCCGCTGCTTCGTAGTAAACCGGAACGAGTCCTCCGTCGCTGCGTAGCGATCCAGGGAAGAGGCCGGGGCCGAACGTCGCAACCAGGCTGTAGAGATAGGTGGACAGAACGCCGAGACCAATGAGACTGAACATGTTGAGGGAGCGATGGCGTACCGAGGCCGCGGCGCGCTTCAGGAGCGGCCAGCCGGCCCAAATGACCACCGGAGTCGCAAGCGCAGCTTGGATCCATTGCGATGCCAGCGGCGGGAGAAAAAGCCGGCTGTTCACCCGCAGGAGGGGACCAGCCATCGCGAGAACCAGCAGTGGCACCGCGAGCGCCGCGCCGACGATCAGACGCCGCGTCAGGTCCTGCAGCTCCGCATTCGCACCGACCTCCGCGGTCGGTTGCAGCGGCTCGAGCGCCATGCCGCAGATCGGGCAATCCCCCGGCTTGCTGCGGAGAATTTCCGGATGCATCGGACAGGTGAAAGCCGTGTCGGCGGGATTCGAAGATATTGGCGCAGCGGGCAAGCCAGCTACTGGCTGCCCAGGGGAGGCGCCCGCGAGGACTTGACGATCGGTACGATTCTCCACGAAGCGCGCCGGATCGGCACGAAACGTCTCCAGGCAGCCCTGACAGCAGAAGAGGTATCGTCGACCCGCAAATTCAAACTGATACGGTGATTGTGCCGAGACACGCATACCGCAAACGGGATCGACATGCTCCGACACGCTTGCCGTACCGCCCGAGTTGCCCGGCGCGGGCGCTGTCCGCTTGCCGCAGCAGGATTGATCCGTAGCACTCATCAGCCGTCCTCGCATCCGGCGCGCCGGCAGAGTAGCTGCCCGAACATATCCCTGGCCTGTTCGACGCTGAGCGGCGGATCGCCGGGCGGCAGAAGACCGTCCTGCATCAGAAGCTCGGCCAGTTGGGCGACATACGGTCGACGCAAGCTCAGTCTGTGCAACAACTCGGGATTCCTAAATACCTCTGCCGGCGTGCCGTTCAGCCGCAAGGCGCCATGCTCCATCAATAGCACGCGGTCCGCCAGGTAGGGAACGATGTCGACGTCGTGGGTGGCAAATATCATGGTGATACCGAGCTCGCGGTTGAGCTTGTTGAGCAGCGCCAGAAGCTTCGTGCTGCCCAAGGGATCCAGGGCATTGGTGGGTTCGTCGAGCACCAGGATCTGTGGCTTCATGGCGAGGACGCTCGCCAGAGCGATACGCTTTTTTTCGCCGCCGCTGAGATTGAACGGCGTCTTATCGAGGAAATCCGGCATGTCGACCACGTCCAAGGCCCACTTGACCGTGGCGTCCAGTTCGTCGGGCGGCATCCCCATGTTGGAAAGCCCGTAAGCGACTTCGCGGTAGACCGTGGCGTTGAAAAGCTGGTCGTCGGAGTCCTGAAAAACCATGCCTACCTTGCGTCGCACGGCGGGAAAGTGCGCTCGCACCACGGGCAACCCGTCCACGATCACCTGACCCTGATCAGGCTCCAGCAGGCCGTTGAACATCTGGAACAGGGTGGATTTACCCGCGCCATTGGGTCCCATCAGCGCCACGCGCTCACCCGGCGCAATCGACAGATTCACGCAATCCAGGGCGCGGGGACCGTTGCGATAGGTATAGCTGACATCGGTGACGTCGATCAGGCCCATGTCGTGCGCCTTACCGCCAGCGCAGGTTGGCAATCGCGAGCGCGAGCGCGCCCATCGCGCCGATCCCGGCGATCAATTTGTCGCGGTGGGAGATCGGCGCCGTAAAAAATCGCATGTTCGGGGCCGCCTCGTTCAGGCCGCGCGACAGCATGGCCTGGTAAATGCGCGTACTGCGGTCGAGTGACTTGATGAGGATGCTGCTGGCAAGTCGGCCAACGTCGCCGACCCGTCGCGACCAGGAGGCGCTCTCTCCCATGCGGCACAGCTGGGCCCGGTGCATGGTATGGGCGGTGTCCTGAATGATGAAGATGTAGCGGTACATCATGTCGGCAATATCAATGATGACATCGGGCACCCGCCAGAGGCGTAATGTTTCGAGGATCTCGATCATCGGCGTGCTGAATGCCAAAAGGGTTGCGAAGGTCACTGCCGCCATGATGCGCATGAACAGCAGCAGTCCCAGCATGGCGCCTTCTTGCCAGGCCGTCAGGGTGACGATCTTGAGCGGAATCACGAACAGCGCGTGATTGCCGTTGGTGAACAGCACGCTCAGGAATACCACCCAGGCGATGCCGAACGGAATCAACAGGCGCGCCAGGAGTTCGCGTATTCCAGAGCGCAAGGTCAGGAATAAGCCCGTCGCGCACACCCACAGGCCCAGGGCGAGCTGCCAGTGCGACAGCGTGGCTGCCAGAACTACGGCGGCGAGCAACAGTCCCGTCTTTACGCGGCCATCGATGCGGTGGAGCGGGCTGTCGAGCTCCGTCCTATAGCGAGACAGGTCCACTGGCTATTTTTTCTTCTCTTCCGCGGGTGATGGTGTCCTGGTGCCAAACAGCCTGAGCCAGTGGTAACCCACGATGACCCCGGCGAAGAAGTTGGCAACCGAAAAGGCACCGAGTTCCGCATCCCCCGGCAGTTGGACGAATGGATGATGGGTGCCATGGATCGTCGCCGCGGCCAGGTTGTTGACCTTGTCATCGGTACCGATACCCGCCAATTTGTGTGCCGACATGTAGTTGCCGGAGATGAAAATACCGACGAGAAGAACCAACATCGTGGCCAGCATAACCCGCGTAAAGCCGTCGAAGAATTGGTAGCTTTTGTCATTCGCGGGCTCGGCCTGGTTCAGTGCGCTCATGCTCAGGCCCCCTTCTTCGCCGCCACGATGGATTTCTTCGCTACGCCAGGCAGCAAATCAGGACGACGGCTGAGCATGGCCTGGAGCACCGCGGCCGTGAATACCGCCTCGGCAATCGCGAGCGGGAGTTGCGTCGGCGCGTAACCCATGAAGAAGATCAGCCACTGCCTGGCCAATGGCACGTGGCCGTGCAAGCTGAGTGCGAGTTCAAAGGCGGCCACCAGATAGGTCACCAGGTCACCGACGAACCCGGCGAGGCCGGCCGCCAGCCAAAGAGGGGCGTTGCCCACGCGCAGGATCTGCCACACGGCATAGCCCGATAATGCACCGGCGATACCCATCGAGAACGTATTGGCGCCGATCGTGGTGATGCCACCGTGGCCGAGGAAAACTGCCTGAAAGAACAGAACGATCGTGGATATGACCGCGGTTGCGAATGGTCCGATGATGATGGCAGCCAAGGCCGTGCCACAGGGATGCGAGCAGGATCCTGTGACCGGGACCGGTATATGCATCGCTGAGATTACGAAAACCGCCACTCCGACCATGGCCAGGAACGGCTTGTACGCCATATTTTCGCGAACGCGTCGCTTGATTTCGGCGACACCGGGTACCACGAATGCCGCGGAGGCAGCGTACCAGCCAGCGCAGGCCTGCGCCGATAGGATGCCGTCTTCGATATGCATAGCCGCGATAACCTCGGTCGCGATTTTCGGTTGGAAGTCTAGTTGCTGTCCGGACTCCGATGCATCAGCAATAGTACGTAAGGGCTGGTCCCGGTTTGTTGATCACCTGGTTTGGAGCCGCGCTGCTGAACGCGATGTGCAAGGAGGCGACGAGCATTCAGCCGGGGGTACAAGCTCCAGGCGGTTCAATAGGCACAGGAACGGGATTTACCAGTGTTTTGGCGGCCAAGGAGTTGGGGCTAACGTGGTTGGCCAATGGGTTCTGATGACCAGTATCGCTGTTTGCAAGGCCTTTGCCGTGATACCGGTAGTGACGGTTGTGATGCGGCAAGTGCGTATGGTGGCTGGACGCCGGTGAGCTATGGTGGCATCCGATCCTATCAAAAGAACCGCGGGAGATTCTCATGGCATCACAGACGCATCCACATCAGCACAGCGTGAAGGTCATCGGTTCCGGTGTGAATCTGGAGCAGGCGCTGAGCCACGCGCTCGCTGGACTCACTGACCCCGAGGGGCATTACTCACGCATGAGCTTTCAATCGTTCGAGGTCACCAGGGTCGCTGGCACTTTTGCTGCTGACGGTAGCAAGACGGTGCAAGTGACACTGGAGGCCTACGCTTCGCACCGAGAATGACCGCTGCTGCGCACGAAATCATAGGCAGAGATCGAAGATCCGATGCACGGCGGTTTTTGGTCGTCGCCCGGTCAACGCTGGTGACGCACACTTTGTTCACACGGTAGCGTACCGCGCACGGAATCAAGGTCTCACTAACGTCCACGCCGACGGGCGTTTCGCGGCTTCTGTGACTCAAGCCGAAGGTGGTAGGCATGATATTCAGGGGAATCCTGCTCGTCATCCAGCCGCATCATCGCAAAAGTCCTTCCTCTGCGGCGGGGACCGAAAACCCGCGCGAACTCGCCTTTGAACGCATAAAAGCTGCGTGACTCGTCAGCGCGCCGCGCCTCATCGTCATAGCCCTCCTGCTCGGGTCGATGCCCGTATTCATCGAACGCTTCCCCGCGACCTCCTTCGTATCCGATCACTATCCCGGTCGTAAAGCTCACCGAGCGGGGATCAGGCATCAGCAAATAACCCCCGCCTAATCTGTCCCAGCGAGCGCTGACGTGCTGCTCCGGATAGAGCCAATCTCGCTCGCCTGCGGCCACGTGGCGGTAAGCGCGCTTCTTCAAGATAAAATTGATCTCTAGGACTTCGTCGACGCTGAGGATCCGCCCAGTCTGAATCTGCCGGAAATCGAACATTGCGCCCCTGAACGGGTTTGGATTGGGACGCACCTGGAGAGGATTGCCGTATGGATTACGCACCCACGACAGATTGGTGAGTATCAGGACCTTTCTCGGCGACAGGGGGAACAGTGTATGAGTTCCGTTCATCCGAATGTCGGGATCCTGAAAATTCCAGCACCACTGAGAGTCTGGAAAGCAGCTGCTGTTGTAAACAGTGACTGGATGGTCGGTCACAAGAAAGCCCGGTGCTCCGTCGCCGCTCTCCGCAATGCTCCAAACGCTCTCTGTCCAGTGTGCGCAGAACACGTTCTGAAGTTGAAGCATATACCGCAGCACGCGATTCTGATCGCTGAGTTTCGTCTGGGCTCCGAGGAATGCCAGCCCTTTGGGCGTGCGCAGCTTCTGTGTGCTCATGTATCGTAGCAGCGCATAAAATGCGTCCTGATCGACGCTTGGGTGCGAAAACGTGTTGAAGTATTCAACTGCATCGCTACCGGCCCGATCGATCTGACCGAAGAAGTGCTGCTCGATCTCCGTCGAATCCCAGGCGCCGAGGGTGGCCGTATAAAGATCTTGTTGATAAAAGCATCTTGAAGGCCCCCATCTTAGGACCGAGGCGCGCGTGTGTGCTCTGCCACCCGAGATAACCGTCTCCGGCTTGAGATCGAAATACCAAAGCTTGCTTTCCCTTGCGTTCGGAGCGATGAACCGATGCTGATACCACTGGGGGACGTAATGATTTCGTCTATAGGCGTCTGTCGTCATTTGCCTGCTCCATCAGAATGGCTGGGTATTAGGGAAGTCCCGCCTTCCATCGTGGTGGTGTTTGCTCCAAATGTCGAAGTGGGCTTTGGCATCCTGAATTGATTCGGCAAGATCAATTCGATTGCGAAGCGCGGCAGCCGCGGCGTTATAATTTTGAGTCTATAGAGGGTGCCTACCTGCGTCTCAACGCCCATTCGGCTAATGCGTTTGCTCGACCTGCGGCCAATTACGAGTCATATGAGAGAAAAATGTTAATTCACTTGCAGGAAGTTATCGCATTCGTTCGGGCGGCACTGGAATGCAGCGTTTACGTTGCTCCCTCGGACCCAGGATTGAGCTACGATGAGATTATGGCGGTTGGGAAAAGCGCTCGATATCAAGAGGGAGAGTTACATGACGCCATTCTGCAAGCGCGTCTTGGACACTTCGACAATGGTCGCTTCAAGCCCGATGTCCAGAGCCTCCACTGGGACATTTTCAGCTTTGATGAAGACCCCGAATACCGAAATTTCGGTGCTTTTGACGCTCTGTATGACGAGTTTAACCGACTCATAAAGGTGTTAGGTGGAATACAAGCAAAGCTGGAGCGACGTGTCTTGGTGGAGCGAGCCCTCGCACGAGGTATAAAGGAGAACGACATCCAAGCGGCCATAACTATTTCGCTGCTTACGGGGCAGTTGGCCGAAAAGAATGGGCTGTTGGTACGACCGCATGGCCGGGTCTACGAGCCGCTGCCATCACAGCAGGCGCAACGAGGTAATGGCATACGCATGAGCAACGCCAAACGTGAACTGGCGTATCCCCTGGTGAGTGATATTGTGGGCCGGCGGGTTGATGGACGCCAAAAACGAGCTGAGCCGCTTGATGCATTTGCGGATGCACTCATGCAGCTGGGGTATGGACACTTCAGATTGTGGTGGAAGCAGACGCTCGTGGAGCTTGATCGGAGTGACGCTGCGTCCTTTCCGACCTCGATATGCGTCATGGCGGCAGCTCTGGTCGAAGGCGCGCTTACCTTTGTGGTAAAGCATGCTCAAAGCAAGGGATTGCAGACAATGGGCTCCAAGACGTTCCAGGAAGATCCGCGGAGATGGAAGATCGACGATCTGGTCGAAAGCGCCGCTAAAGGTAACGAGTCAGCGATTCTCAACGCTGCGACAAGATCTCGCGCGGAAAGCCTGATTCGTCTTAGACAGAGGATTCACGCTGGCCGAATGCTTTCCGAGCATCCCGGCGGGGCACCGGATCTGAGACCGGAAGAAGCCCGTGAGGCTCGTGAAAGCGCTGAGATCATCGTACGTGCTGTCCTGGATTGGCTGGATCGCTATCCTCCCGAGGCTGCAAAAGCACCGTAACTCACCACTGCCTCCGAATCGGCATCCGCCTCTGTAACGAGCGTCCGTCAGCGGGGCTAATCTGTTACGCTGCTTCTCTCTCGAGAATTACGCCTGCGATCTCTTGT
This sequence comes from Gammaproteobacteria bacterium, assembly GCA_030037905.1. Lineage (GTDB taxonomy): Bacteria > Pseudomonadota > Gammaproteobacteria > Steroidobacterales > Steroidobacteraceae > FEN-1191. The sequence continues at coordinate 623 of JASHPX010000194.1, read as the reverse complement.
GGGCTGCGCAAATAGCGCCACCGAATATCAAATTTGTCGGCTTCGCGCTCGAGTGTCTCGACTGCCTCGTTGAGTGACCCGGGCGACATCGGACGCTTTGGCAACTCAGCGTTGGCGGTTGGTGGTGGCGGACAAGCTAAGAGTTCGAAATCGCAGTTTCTCATGGGAGTGCCAAAGACGTCCCGAAGCACGCCCTTTTGAAGTTGCTCTAAGTCCCAAAGTCGCGCTTTAGCACGATCTACCTGACCCCCAAGCCTGTCAGCTGATACGCCACCCAATGAAGCGAAATTTGCGACGAGCCGTTGGCCAACGAAGCCGTACGCCGTAGGTCTCGAGGACGGGGATAGGCCGTATTGCCGTCCAAAGCTGTCTCGAAGCGCAGGTCGAAGCATGACAACAGCCCGTTGCACTGCCTTTGCGATCGGACTCGCGCGTTCACTCGTCAAGCGTTCTGCTGGAAACATCGCCGTCTCTGGTTCCGTGACAGTCAACGTAGATGATTGCCGAAGGGCGAGCATCGCGGCATCGTCGAGATCGAGCCCCGCGCCGATTCGGGGATCTCCCACGAAGATGCCTTCTATTCCGGTAAGCGCATCACCCAGTCGACCGATTCCATCCGCCTC
>JASHPX010000193.1 GCA_030037905.1 Gammaproteobacteria bacterium | reverse complement strand
CTCGAACCGCTGCAGGCCGCGCCGACCATCATCGAGGATGACTGCTTCATCGGCGCCCGCTCGGAAATCGCCGAAGGCGTCGTGGTCGGGGAAGGCTCGGTGATCGCCATGGGGACCTTTATCAGCGCGAGCACGCGCATCTACGACCGCACCCATGGCGTGACGCTGCAGGGCCAGGTACCCCCCGGCTCCGTCGTGGTGCCCGGTGCCCTACCGGCCCGGGACGGCAGCCACAGTCTCTACTGCGCCGTCATCGTCAAGCGCGTCGACGAGAAGACGCGCTCGAAGACTTCGATCAACGAGCTGCTGCGCGAGGCGAGTGAGGCGGGCGCCTGAGCCGGGCCGCAACCGGCGGCGGAGCCAAAGAGTCCAAGCACAGTGCGGACACACACCCACACGAATGCGGTGGGGCTTGGGCGGAATTGATCAGACCAATTCCGCCCAAGCCCCACCGCATTCGTAAGGGTGGTGTTCTGCCGGCGCTGCATACCTTCTTTGGCTCTGGCCGCCGGCTCTGGCAGACCGGCTCAGGCGCTGCGCCTCAGCCGTAGCGGCCGGTGATGTAGTCTTCGGTGGCCTTCTTGCCGGGATTGGTGAAGATCCGGGAGGTCTCGTCGAACTCGATGAGGTCGCCGAGGTACATGAAGGCCGTGTAGTCGGAGACGCGCGCGGCCTGCTGCATGTTGTGTGTCACGATCAGCACGGTGACCTGCTCGCGCAGCGCGGCGATCAGCTCCTCGATGCGCGCCGTGGCGATCGGGTCGAGCGCAGAAGTAGGCTCATCGAACAGCATGATCTCCGGGCGGGTGGCCAGGGCACGCGCAATGCATAGGCGTTGCTGCTGGCCTCCGGAGAGCGACAGCGCGGAGTGGCTCAGGCGATCTTTGACCTCATCCCAGAGCGCGGCCCCACGCAGCGCTTTCTCGACCTCTTCCTGCAGGCGCACCTGCGAGCGCATGCCGCGGATGCGCAGGCCATAGGCGACGTTCTCGAAGATCGATTTGGGAAAGGGGTTCGGCTTCTGGAACACCATCCCGATACGCATGCGCACTTCGATCGCATCGACCTCGTGCGACACGAGGTTGATATCCTCCGGCAGCAGCACGATACGCCCCTCATAGCGCGTACCGGGCGTGAGGTCGTGCATGCGGTTGAAACAGCGCAGGAACGTGCTCTTGCCGCAACCGGACGGACCGATGAGGGCGGTCACCTGCTTCTCGCGGATCTGCATGCTCAGATCCCTGAGAGCCTTGTAGGGCCCGTAAAAGAAGCTCAGCGACTCCACGCTCGCCTTGACCGGTGCGGCCAGCGCGGCCGAGCGGCGCGTCTCATCGACCGGTACCTGCACACCCCTGCCGCTGGGGCGGATCGGAACCACCGGGCCCTCGACGGTCTCGGGGGGACGCGGGATATTTCTCAGCGGCTGCTCCACGTCTCTCAGCAGTTGGTCCATGAGCTGAAGACCGCTCACTCCGCGCCGGAGCCCGGTCTTACGGCTCCGGCTCCCAGCATACCCGACCGGCCGGCTGCCGCCAGCGGGACCGTGTCCCCATGGTCGTTGCCCAGCTCGCGGGCCTCGGGCTCGCGCACGGGATGCACCGACAGCTCGCGCTCGATATCCTCGATGCGCACGTGGCGTACGTCGCGGCCATGGATGAGATAAATGAGGTATTCGCAGATGTTTTTCGAATGATCCCCGATGCGCTCGAGCGAGCGCACTACCCACATGATGTCGAGGGCGCGCCGGATGGTGCGTGGATCCTCCATCATGAAGGTGATGCTCTGGCGATGAATGGCCTCGTATTCCTCATCGACGATGCGGTCACGGCGCAGTACTGCCAGTGCCAGCGCCGTGTCGTGGCGCGCAAAGGCGTCGAGTGTGTCGTGCACCATGCCGATCACCAGCTCGCCCAGATTGCGCAGCTCCCGGTAACGGTTGCGCGGCCGCTCGCGCCCCGCCAGACGGGCCGCGATCGCCGCGATTTTCTCGGCCTCATCCCCGATGCGCTCCAGGTCGGTGATGGTCTTGAGGATGGTCAGGATCAGGCGCAGATCCGAGGCGGTCGGGCTGCGCGTGGCGAGGATACGGCTGCAGTCCTCGTCGATCTCGCGCTCGAGCTGGTTGACGCGCAGCTCCTCCTGGGCCACACGCACGATCACCTCCTCGTTCGCCTCGGAAATGCCCCCGATCGCCCGCGTGAGTTGCCGCTCGACCAGGCCGCCCATGGCCAGCACGTTGCTCAGCAGGCGCTGCAGATCTTCGTTGTACCGGCTGGAGATGTGATGGGTGAGGCCGTCCACGCTCATGACTCGATCGTATCCGGTCTATCGTGACAGTTTTGTGTCAGGGGCTGGTCCCGGTCGTGATATCACGTGAAGTGACGTGACCTCGCCCTCCAGGGTCGCGGCTCTTGCCGAGGGGGCCCCCGCACCGTATAAGGCGCGCAGCTTACCAGGAAGTCGAGTTGAGCACCGGGACCGCCCATCGATGAACACCCGCGAACGATGTCCGCTACCCTCGACCTGACACGGGAGCTCATCGCCCGCCCTTCCGTGACGCCGGCGGACGAGGGCTGCCAGGACCTGCTGGCAACGCGGCTGGCGGCGCTCGGCTTCAAGGTCGAGCGGTTGCGCTACGGCAACGTTGATAACCTCTGGGCACGCCGCGGCGACGCAGGGCCCGTATTGTGCTTTGCGGGGCACACCGATGTGGTGCCGACGGGCCCGCTCGAGGAATGGCGCTCCGACCCATTTCAACCCGCAATCCGCGACGGCCTGCTGTTCGGCCGCGGCGCTGCCGATATGAAGAGCGGGCTCGCGGCCATGCTCACGGCGACCGAGGCATTCGTTGCCGAGCGGCCTCGGCACAGCGGGTCGCTGGTGTTTCTGATCACCAGCGATGAGGAAGGTCCTTCCGTCGATGGCACGCGACGCGTGGTCGAGACGCTGCGCGAGCGCGGTGAGGGTATCGACTGGTGCGTGGTCGGAGAGCCTTCGAGCGAGCAGTGCATCGGCGATACCATCAAGATCGGCCGGCGCGGCTCGCTGTCGGGTCGGCTGACGGTACACGGGGTGCAGGGGCACATCGCCTATCCGCAGTTCGCCACCAACCCCGTTCACGCCTTCGCGCCTGCCCTGGCAGAGCTGGTCGGTCACGTCTGGGACCAGGGCAACGAGCATTTTCAGGCCACCTCCTTCCAGGTTTCCAACCTCAATGCCGGCACGGGCGCGCCGAATGTCATCCCGGGGGAATTGCGCGCGCGCTTCAATCTGCGCTACTCGCCGGTCCAGCGGCTGGAGGATCTCAAGAGTACGGTCGAGCAGATCCTGCAACGCCACAAGGTGAATTACACCCTGGAGTGGTACCTGTCGGGAGAGCCGTTCTTTACGCCGCCAGGCACCCTATCGACAGCCGTGTGCCGCGCGGTGCAGACCGTCACGGGGCTCACACCGCAGCTGTCGACCGGCGGCGGCACCTCGGACGGGCGCTTCATTGCACCGATGGGAGCTCAGGTGGTCGAGCTGGGCGTGGTCAACGCCAGTATCCACAAGGTCAATGAGTGCGTGCGCATCGAGGACGTCGACGCGCTGCATGCCATCTACCTGCAGACGCTGCGCAATCTACTGGCGTGAGGGGATATCGACGCGTCGGACCACGGCTCGCCGGGACGGAAAATTCGCCAAGAGCGCCAGCACCCCCAGGCACGCCGACGCGATCAGCACCCAGCCGGGCATGGAGAGGCCGAGCAGACGCCAGTTGACCTTGGCGCATTCACCCGAGCCGGTCAGGACCTTGCGGATGACCGCGCCGGGCGGAAAAATCTTCAACATGTAGGAGAGCGAGGCGCCGCAGCTGGCGATGGTCCCCGGCGGCCGGGTCTCGATCCATAGGTGCCTGGCAGCCACGCCGATCGTGGCGAGCGCCGCGAGCACCAGCAGTACCCCGTAGACGCGAGCGCCCCAGCGCCGCGGACCATGGACCGCCGCGAGCACGAACAGCAGTCCCAGCACCCCGATGCCGATGCGCTGAAATTCGCACAGCGGACAGGGCTCGAGCCCCAGCACGACCTGCGCGTACCAGGCGTAGCCCAGCAGCCCCACGCACACCAGGAACCCGAGCAGATTCAAACCGCGCGACATCGGGACGACTTCATCCGCCACGCTGGTCCGCGTACTGGGCGAGCTCGCGTTCGATGCGATCGAAGGAGGTATGGCGCACATCCTTGCCGTACACCATGTAGATGATGTACTCGCAGATGTTCTTGGCATGATCGCCGATGCGCTCGAGCGAGCGCACCACCCACATCACCTCCAGCGCTCGCCGGATAGTGTGCGGATCCTCCATCATGAAGGTGATGCATTGGCGCTGAATGGACTCGTATTCCTCATCGACCACCTGGTCCTGGCGACAGATCCGGAGGGCGGCCTCGGCGTCCAGGCGGGCAAAGGCATCGAGTGTGCTGCGCACCATCTCCTGCACTACGCGCCCCAGGTGCCGAACCTCGCGATAGCGGTCCACGGGGCGCTCGACCGTCGCCAGTCGAGCGGCGATCTGTCCGATCTTCTCACATTCGTCGCCAACGCGCTCCAGGTCGGTGATCGTCTTGATCGTGGCGACGATCATGCGCAGGTCGCCGGCCGCAGGCGCGCGAGTGGCCAGGATGCGCGAGCACTCCTCGTCGATCGATACCTCCATCCCGTTGACCTTGTAATCGTCCTGGGCGACCGACTGGCCGAGCTGGCTGTCGCCCTCGGCGAGCGCCGTGAGGCCCCGGCGCAGCTGTTCCTCGACGAAGCCACCCATCGCCAGAACCTTGCTGCGCACCCGCTCCAGCTCGGCATTGAACCGCGTGGAGGTGTGGTGGGATAGATCCGCCGCTTCCATGATCTGCTATCCGCTCCGGTGCATAGCACTAACCAAACAATGATCAACTATAGCCCAAGGCGTTCGCGCTGAGCATAGCTCAACGCCTGCACAGTGGCGCGATCTGCATCCCAACCAGAAAAAAAATTTTCGCGCGCGGCGCGCCTGCCGACCAGCGGCTGCGAGCCCGACGCGACGACGCACGTGTCCCACGCATCCCACGTGTCCCACGCGTCCCACGCGTGAAGGCTGCGAGCTGCCCGCTGCCCGTTGGGACTGGCTCACGCCGAGCGTCCGGGCGGCACTCGCACGCGCCGCGGGCCACCGCGCTGGCTGCCGGAGCGGTCCTGATCGTCGAGCTCATCGAGGGGCTCATCGCTGCCGGCGTCATTCGGCCGGGGCGCAAGCATCGCGCCGAGGTCCGGGAATACATCGGTCGCCTCGAAATCCGGCTCGGGCTCGCGGTCCAGAGGCTCGCTGTCCAGCGCGGCGGCGCCGGCTGGCGTGGCGACCGTCGCCGTAGCCGTCATCGACGGCGCCGGCACGGCCACAGGGACAGCCGATGTGGCCAGCGCCGGTGTGGCCAGCGCCGATGCGCCCGCCGCCGAGGCGGGCGTGGGCAGTGAGGTCACCACCCCCAGCGGCCCTTGGACACGCTCACGCGGGAAGGTGCAGATAAATCGGCTGCCCTTCCCCTCCTCGCTCTCGATTTCCAACCGCGCACCGTGCCGCTGCAGGACGTGCTTGACGATCGCCAGACCCAGCCCGGAGCCACCGGTGCTGCGGCTGCGGCCCGGATCGGCCCGATAGAAGCGCTCGGTCAGGCGCGGCAGGTGTTCGGGCGCGATACCGATGCCCGTGTCGGCCACTGAAAAGTGCCCGCCATCCGCGTCCGTCCACCAGCGGATCTGCACCGATCCGTCCGGGGGCGTGTAGTTCGCCGCATTGTCCACCAGGTTTCCGAAGGCCGAATGGATCTGCAGCTCGTCGCCCAGCAGCTGCGCGCGCGAGTCGGCACGCACCAGGACGCGCGCCGGATGCGACGGGCGCGCCAGCACATCCTGGCGCAGCTGCGCCATCAGTGCCGCCACGTCGATCGGATGCGCTGCCGCGGCGGCGTCCGATGACTCCAGCCGCGACAGCTCGAGCAAATCGTGCACGATTCGGCTCATGCGCTGTGCCTGGCGCTGCATCTCCTGCAGGGGCCCGGCCAGTGTGGGATCCAGACCCGGCTCCTGCGCGAGCGTCTCCAGATAACCGGCGATCACGGTCAACGGTGAGCGCAACTCGTGCGAGGCGTTGGCCACGAAATCGCGCCGCATGGCCGTGAGCTGCGCCTCGTGCGTCACATCGCGCACCAGCACCAGCCGCTGGCCCGCTCCATAAGGCACGATCTGCAGCGACAGGTGCCGTTCGGCGTCGCCCGCGGCACGCACCACCACGGGCAACGAATACTGGCCGCCACGCAGGTGCTGCACGAACTCCGGCTGGCGCACCAGGTTGTCGATGCGCAGTCCCAGATCGCCCTTGCCGCGCAGCCCCAGCAGCCGTGCGGCTGTCCGGTTGAACCACAGGATCTCGTTCTGCGGATTGAGAACCACGACGCCGTCGGGCATCGCGGCGGTCGAGCGCCGCAGCTCGCGCAGCAGGCGCAGCAGACGTTGCTTATGAAACTGCTTGCGGCGGTAGAGGCGCACTATGGGGGCGATGAGGTCGCCCCACGGCCCGGCTGCGTCCGGTGCCAGCTCGACGCGGTCGCTGCGCAGCCAGTGCAGCACGCGCACCAGATGGGTCAGCTGCAGCGCCAGCGCCACCGCCAGCACCACGGCAACCCCGATGAACGGCAGGCCGAAGAGCAATCCTGCGCCGGCGCCGACCAGCAGCGCCAGCGCCAGCCGCCAGCCGAAGTGCCACCAGGACGGGGCGGCGTTCATCGGTGCGCCAGCGCTCCCACGGTCAGCTCATCCCCACGGTCAGCTCATCCCCACAGTCAGCTCACCGCCCGCGCCGAGAACCGATAGCCTGCGCCGCGCACTGTCTGGACCCATCGATCATAACCGTAGTCTTCGAGCGAGCGCCGCAGCCGCCGGATGTGCACGTCAATGGTCCGCTCTTCCACATACACGTTGCCGCCCCAGACGCGGTCGAGCAGCTGCTCGCGGCTGTACACCCGCTCCGGGTGCATCATAAAGAACTCCAGCAGGCGGTACTCCGTCGGCCCGAGCGACACGGCACGCTCGCCCACCAGCACCCGATGGGCGGCCCGATCGAGCAGCAACTGCTCGAAGCGCACGGTTTCGGTCTCATCGACGCTGCCGCCCCGGCGCAGCACCGCGTTCACGCGCGCGATCAGCTCACGCGGCGAGAAGGGCTTGGTCATGTAATCGTCCGCGCCCCCGTCGAGGCCGGCGATCTTATCGGCCTCCTCGACGCGGGCGGTCAGGATGATGACCGGCAGATCGCGGGTGTCGCGTTCGCGTTTGAGCGCGCGGGTGAGCTCCAAGCCGCTGTGGTCCGGCAACATCCAGTCGATCAGGACGAGATCGGGCCGCTGATTGGCCAGCGCCGCTCGGGCAGCGCGACAATCCCCCGCTTCACGCACCTCGAAGCCCGCGCGCTTCAGCCCAAACGCGATCATCTCACGGATCGGCCGCTCGTCTTCCACCACCAGAATCTGCTTCGCAGTCATGTCCTTGCGTACCTGGCGGCACGCCTGCCCGGGCTGGTCTGCACCATAGGGGCAGCATATTGCAGCCGTATGACGAGCGGCGCGATTTTGTCAGTTTCGTGACGCGACGGCGACTGCGGCGACGCGGTCGCGCAGGTACACCGGCAGCGCCTCCTCGGGCGCCACTGCACAGCCAAGTCCGTCGGCAGCCGCGAGCCGCGCGATCTCCTGGGCCCGCGGACGCAGCCCGGGCAGCAGCTCCGACACCCGGGGGACCAGTCGGTCCCGCAGTGCGGGGTAGGCCTCGAGGCCCGAGCCGGCGGCACAGAGGCAATGCGAGCCACCGCCGCCGGCGTACCCGACCAGCCATTCGGGTGGCAGCACGACCGCTTCCGGAGGGGATACCTGCTCGCTGCCGACGAGATGCGGCTCGCCGCCGAGGAGACGCGGCTCGCCGCCGATCGCGGGTACCCCCGCCGCGCCCTCGAAGCAGCCCCAGTACACCTCCTGCATGCGCGCGTCCTGGCAAACGAGCACGCGCGCGGCAGACGCCTGGGCAGCCACGGCGCGCAGGTCCGATATTGGGATCAACGGCCGGCCGGTCGAGAAGCCGAGCCCCTGTGCCACCGAGACGGCGAGACGCACGCCGGTGAAGGCGCCCGGGCCGCGCCCGAAGGCGATGGCATCCAGGGCGCTGAGCGCCAGCCCCGCCTCGGCCAGTAGCTCATCGACCATCGGCAGGATGAGCGCACCATGCGCGCGCGGCGCGATCGCTTCGCGAGCGGTGAGCTCGCCCTCGACCCAAAGTGCGACCGAGCAGAGTTCGGTCGCGGTGTCCAGCGCGAGCAGTTTCATGGCATGGTTTTCACGACGCGGTATTCATGGCGCTGCTTTCAAGGCACGTTGCTGCTTGCGCATGCGGTCGCAGCTCCCGCGCCAGCTCGGCCAAGCGTCCACAGGCGACGGTCGAATCACGCGTCACCGGCATCGGCGGCAAGCTGGCAAGAAACAAACGGCCATAGGCGCGCTCGGTCAGCCGTGGGTCACCGATCAGGATCACACCGCCATCCTGCTCGCTGCGGATCAGGCGCCCCACGCCCTGCTTGAGGGCCAGCACCGCTTCAGGCAGCTGATATTCACGGAACGGACTTGCGCCCTGCGCGTGCAGGTGCTCGATGCGGGCGCGCACGACCGGGTCCTCCGGCGAAGCAAATGGCAGCTTGTCGATGACCACCAGCCGCAGGGCCAACCCCTGCACATCGACCCCCTCCCAGAAGCTGGCGCTGCCGAGCAGGACCGCTTCGCCGCTGGCGCGAAAACGCCGCAGCAGCTGCTCGCGCGGTGCACTCCCCTGCACCAGCAGCGGCAGGGAGGGCGCGAGCCGCTGTGCCAGCAGCGCGGCCGCCTGTCGCAAGGCTCGCAGGCTCGTGAATAGCAGGAACGCCCCGCCGCCGCCAGCCTCGATCAGGGGCAGTGCAGCCTCGAGCAATGCCGCGGTGAAATTCTCCGCCGCCGGGTGGGGCATCCCTTCGGGCAGATACATCAGCGCCTGCCGCTCGAAGTCGAATGGGCTGGGCAGACACAGCGACGATGCGGACGTGAGGCCTAAGCGACCGGCGAAGTGCGAGAAGTCCCCGCCCACCGCGAGGGTTGCGGAAGTAAAGATCCACGCCGAGCTGCCCTGCTGCATGAAGGCGCGAAAGCGCGGCGCGATGTCGTAGGGCAGCAGGCGCAACGCAAAGCCGCGCGCATCGGTAGAGACGGTGCGCGCCCCAGGAATTTCCTGCGTGAGGATCTGCCGCAGCGCCTCGACCTGCCCGGCGATCCGACTCGCGCAGGCCTGCAGTTCCGGGCTGTCGCCCGCAGCAGGAGCCAGATGCGCTTCAGCCAGATGCGCTTCGAGCTTCGCGAGCGCCTCACCCAACTCTTCGATCCCTCGGGATGCCAGGGCAGACAGCTCGCGCCATGCCAGGTGCCGCTCGATGCGCCCCAACCCTGCATGCGTGGTCTGCAGTGCTCTGGCGACATCTTCCGTCAGCGCGCGCGTCTGCGCCGTGGTCGCGGCCCCGACACGCAGCTGCTGGCGCAGGTCCGCGAGCAGCAGCTCTATTTGCCGCGCGCTCAGCATGACACCAAAGAATTCGCTGGCGAGGTCCGGCAGCTGATGCGCCTCATCGAGGATCACGGCGTCCACGCTCGGCAGCAGATCGCCGATGCCATCCTCCTTGAGCGCCATGTCGGCGAGCAGCAGGTGGTGATTCACCACCACGATATCCGCCTGCATCGCGGCGTGGCGCGCGGCGAAAACGTGGCAGCGCGAGAACTCCTCGCAGCGCGTACCGGTGCAGCTCTCGCGCGTGGAGCTGAGCTGCACGCGAAGCGGATGCTCCTCACCGAGCTCGACGAGCTCCGAGAACTCGCCCGTCGCGCTCACGCGCGCCCACGCGAGCACTCGCGCGAGGGGCGAGTCTTCATCGGCGGCGCGCGCGGCGGAGCGGCCAGCGGTGTGGTCGGCGGTGTGGTCGGCGCGCGCGGGCAGGAGCTCGGCCTGCTGTCCGACGCCGAGCAAACGGGAGCGACAGAGATAATTGGAGCGGCCCTTCAGCAGGGCGACGCGCGCAGGGCGGCCGATGGCGCCCGCCAGCAGCGGCAGATCACGATGAAACAACTGATCCTGCAGCGTGCGCGTGCCGGTGGAAATGAGCACGCGCAGACCGGAGAGCAGCGCGGGCACGAGGTAGGCATAGGTCTTGCCGGTGCCGGTACCGGCTTCCACCAGCAGCACGTCGCGCGACTGCAGGGCCGATTGGATGTGGGCTGCCATGCGTTGCTGCACCGGGCGCGACTTGAAGCCCGGCAGTGCTCGCGCGAGCGGGCCCGCGGCACCGAGGACGGCTTCGATTTCAGTCATTTACCTAATCCGCCCGGAGCCTTTTGCGACAATACGGTAAACTCTCGCAACCATCGGATTGGCCGGTATAATCCGACCTCCCGCGCGCTCGGTACCCCCACGAGGATACGCTATGGCGACTGCCCTCCACACCCTCGCTCCGCTGTCGGAAATAGCCAGAAACGTCGTGGACTGGGTGGAACAGGTACGGGGGCAGACTCAACCCGATCGGGTCTACTGGTGTGATGGATCGCGCGCCGAGTTCCAGCGCCTGCGCCGCGAGCTGGTGAGCCGCGGAGAGCTGAAGGAGCTCAACCAGAGCACCTTCCCGGGCTGCTATCTGTCGCGCTCGGCCCCGAGCGATGTGGCGCGGGTCGAGCACCTGACCTACGTGTGCACGCGCTCCAAGGAAGATGCGGGTCCGAACAACAACTGGATGGACCCGGCCGAGGCTAAGGCCAAGCTCGCGGCGCTGTTCAACGGCTGTATGCGCGGCCGCACGCTGTACGTCGTGCCCTACTGCATGGGGCCGCTGGACTCGCCGTACTCGCGCTGCGGGGTGGAGATCACGGACAGCGCCTACGTGGTGCTCAACATGGCGATCATGACGCGCATGGGGCGCGTAGCGCTCGAGCGCATCGCCACCGACGGGGTGTTCGTGCGCGGACTGCACTCCACGGGGGATCTGAACCCCGAGCGGCGTTTCATCATGCACTTCCCGGAAGAGCTGTCCATCCAGAGCATCGGCTCCGGTTATGGAGGCAATGCCCTGCTGGGCAAGAAGTGCCACGCGCTGCGCATCGCCAGCTGGCAGGCGCGCGAGGAAGGCTGGCTCGCCGAGCACATGCTGTTGGTCGGCCTGCAGAGCCCGCGCGGGGAGACGCACTACATTGCGGCAGCCTTCCCGTCCGCGTGCGGCAAGACCAATCTGTCGATGCTGATCCCGCCCGAATCCATGCCCGGCTGGAAGATCTCCACGATCGGCGACGACATCGCCTGGCTGCAGCCCGGGGTGGACGGGCGGCTTTGGGCGATCAATCCGGAGGCCGGCTACTTCGGCGTGGCACCGGGGACCAACGCCAAAACCAACCGTAACGCCTACGAGACCATCCGCCACGACACGATCTTCACGAATGTCGCGCTCACGGCGGACAACGAGCCCTGGTGGGAGGGACGCGAAGGCCACCCGGTGATCGATTGGCAAGGCCGTCCCTACGATCCGGCCAACGGCCCGGCGGCGCATCCCAACGCGCGCTTCACCGTGGCGGCTTCACAGAATCCCATCTACGCCAAGGTCGCAGAGGATCCGCGCGGAGTGCCGATCTCGGCGATCATCTTCGGCGGGCGGCGCCGCTCGCTCGCCCCGCTGGTGTACGAGGCGCGCAGCTGGCAGCACGGAGTGCTGGTCGGCGCCTCGGTAGCCTCCGAGACCACCGCGGCGGCCACCGGCCAGGTCGGGGTAGTACGGCGCGATCCGATGGCGATGAAGCCGTTCTGCGGTTACAACTACGGCGATTACTGGGACCATTGGCTGCGCGTGGGTGCAGCTCTGACGCATGCGCCGCGCATCTTCCACGTCAACTGGTTCCGGCAGAACGCCGCGGGCAAATTCCTCTGGCCGGGCTTCGGGGAGAACCTGCGCGTGCTCGCCTGGATCATCGAGCGCTGCGAAGGCCGCGCTGGCGCCCTGGATGCGCCGCTGGGTTACATGCCGCTGCCCGGTGCCATAGATACGCGCGGCCTCGAGGCCTCGGCAGAGGCGCTCGCCGAGCTCAACGCGGTGCCGGTTGCAGGGTGGCGCGAGGAGGTCGGGCAGTTACGTCAGTACCTGCAGGGATTTGGCACCCGACTGCCACCCGCGCTCCTCAGCGAGCTGGCCGAGGTCGAGCAGCGCCTCGCGCGGGCGAGCTGACCGAAGGGTGCCGGCGGCGGCCGCATTCAATCTTCTTCGCAGACGAACCTGATCGTGAGCGGGGAGTCCCGATCGGGGATGCGGCCGAGACCGATCAGGCCCGCGCCCTTGATGGGCATGCTGTCGCGCCTGATGAAGGACTCTTCCTCGCCGTTGATCTGCACGAACGTACCGTTGGTACTCTGGTCGGTGAGCGTAAAGCGGTTGCGATTGAACTCGATGCGCGCGTGCAGGCGCGAGATCAGATTGCCGCGCACCACCACGTCGTTATCCTCCGCGCGGCCAATGACCACCAGCGGCCGGCTCTCATCCAGCACGTATTCGCGATCGTGCAGCGTGAGCCGCAGGCGGCGCGCGCGGCGCGTGTCGCGCGCACTCAGCGCGATCGAGGGCAGCATGCTGGTGACGTCCTCGGTCTGCCAGAGCACTTCGTAGAGCGCGATCTCACCGCCCTGACCGCGGATCGTCGCCACATCGATCTGGCGCACCGAGGCGCGCCACTCGGGGGAAAGCCGCTCGATGAGCGCTGCGGTCGTGATGATCTGCCCGGCCTTGGCCTGGCTGGTCATGCGGTTGGCGGTGTGTACGCTGGCGCCGAACACGTCGCGCGACTCGAGCACCACCGGCCCAAAGTGGCAGCCGATTCGGATCGCCACCGGAATGCCCTCGACCTTGAGCTCCGTGTGGGCGGCGATCTGCCGCTGCATCTGGCCGGCGGCATTGAGCGCGTCGTCCGCGCTCGGAAAGGTCGACATCACCTCATCGCCGATGGTCTTGATGACCGTGCCATGGTGCTGTTCCGTGGCATCGCGCATCACGTCGATACAGGTGGAGATCATGTCGCGCGCGCGCAAATCCCCCATCGCCTCGAACAGCCGCGTTGAGCCGACCACGTCGGCGAAGAGGATGGCAAGCTCGATATCTTTGCCCATGCTTTCCTGCGGTTAGCGCGATACGCTGCAGTGCATTAGCGCAATTTTCGTTCAAATGGGCGTCGCCGCAAGATTATACGCGGGACCCGGCCCGCCGCTAGGCGCTGCAGTAGGCCGGCGCCGGGCGAGCGCTAGGCTTCGCAGTAGGCGGCCGCCTCGCGCCAGAGCTGCGCCGTGCTCTCGGCCTGGCAAAGCGCCTGCCGAAAGCGACGCGCACCGGGCCGGCCCGCGGCAAGGCCGAGCAGGTGGCGTGTGATCGCCTTGAGCGGTGTGCCGAGCGCGACCTCGCGCTCGGCATACAGCGCCATGCGCTCGAGTAACGCGGCCGCGTCCGGTGGGCGCCAGGTGTCCGCGCGCCAACTATCTGCGCGCCGACCGTCCGCGTCCCGACCGTCTGCGCGGCGACTGTCCCGCTCGAGCGCGACGTGCAACTCGCTCAGCACCTGCGGGCGGTGATAGGCCTCGCGGCCGAGCATCACCCCATCGCTCCACTCGAGCGCCGCGCGACATTGAGCCGCATCGCGCAGCCCGCCGTTGACGCCGATCCAGAGGTGCGGGAAGTCGCGCTTGAGACGTTGCACGATGTCGAAGCGCAGCGGCGGCACTTCGCGATTCTCGCGAGGCGACAGCCCGCCCAGCACCGCCTGGCGCGCGTGCACGATGAAGTGGCGGCAGCCGGCGTTGCTCACCAGCGCCGTGAAGCGGTGCAGCTCAGCGTAGTCGTCCTCATCGAAGGTGGCGAGGCGCGCGCGGTGACCGGCGGCCGGCAGCACCCCGATGCGCATCTTCACCGTGACCGGCAGATCCACCACGGCGCGCATGGCCGAGACCGCCGCCGCGACGCGCCGCGGCTCGAGCATGAGGCACGCGCCGAACGCTCCGGCATGCACCCGATCGCTCGGGCAGCCACAGTTGAGATTGATCTCGTCGTAGCCGCGCTCGGCGCCGAAGCGGGCAGCAGCGGCGAGCAACCCAGGGTCACTGCCGCCGAGCTGCAGCGCCAGCGGATGCTCCTCGACTGAATGCTGCAGCAACCGCTCGCGATTCCCGTGTACCAGCGCGGCCGCCGCGATCATCTCCGTATAGAGCAGCACCCCGGGCGAGAAGCCGCGCAGGAAATAGCGGCAGTGCCGGTCGGTCCAGTCCATCATGGGAGCGACGGAGAGGCGGCGGTCGAGTTTCTCTCGGGAAGAATGCTCTGAAATGCCTATTTTTATAGGCATTTCCGATTCAGTCATTTCTGCGGGATTGTTGGGCATTTGGTGGAGTTTACGAGTTGCAGAGGTGCCATATAGGTGTCATGAATAGCGTGACACCTCCGGGCACAGCATGGCAACGATCAGAGCACGCAAGCAGTCCGACGGCACTCTTCGTAGGGGTCCGCCTGGGCACCGGTGGTCGCATTTATCGGGGCTCATATGCCTTCGGTCCCCGAGGCGAACACGTCAATAGTCAACGCGCTGGCAGAATAGGATCACAGCGCGGGGAGCGTCATAGATCGGGCAGACATTATCGGCGTCTCGACCAGTATCTCGGCCGTTGACGACGATGCGCCGGAGCGAGAA
>JASHPX010000192.1 GCA_030037905.1 Gammaproteobacteria bacterium | reverse complement strand
GGGGAGTGCGACGATTCGAGTGTGAGCGCCAGATGGCGGCCGCTCGCGTCGAAACGCAGGCTGCTGATGATCCCCGCCGGTATGCTGGCCACGGGCCGATCCAGCTGCAGCTGCTGATCGATCAGCATCAGATGGCTCTGCCCGTCCTCGTCGAGGGTGTACGCGAGGTAGTGGCCGTCGGCACTTTCGTCGAACATCTCGACGTCATATGCAGTCGGAGCGGACAGCTGTTGCCAGCGCCCGCTCGTCGGGTCCAGCAGCGAGACATGCAGGAATTGGCGGCCGAGACCGCCGGCGCCGTCGGTGGCGAGGGCGCGCGTCAGCAGCAGAATGCCGCGTCCGTCGGGGGCATAACGCGCATCCGCGGCGCGCAGCGCCGTGGAGTCGTCCAGCCCGGTGCCCGAGCGCGCCCGACGAGCTCGGCCTGCGGCTCGTCCCGCGGCTACGCTCGGCAGTTGCAGCGGCGACACCGTGCCGTGCTCGACATCCGCAACGTAGAGCTGGGTCTCATTGCCCGTGGGCGCCTCGCGAGCGAGCAGCAGGCGCTGCGCGTCGGGCGACCAGCCGTCGATGCGCCAGCCGGCGCCGTCGATCGCCCCCCCCACGAGCCGCGGGATCGCGCCGGGCGTACGCGTGTCGAGTACGTAGGCGTCGGCATCGCCGGGCCCGCGCCGATCGCTGATGAAAGCCAGTTGCGCGCCGTCGGGCGACCAGGTCGGTTGTGAGATCCGGTCGCTGCCATCGGTCAACGCGCGCAGCGAGTGGTCGTGCAGCTGCTCGAGGATGAGCTGTGTGCCGGTGCCGCTCGCGCCCGCGCCCGTGGTCGTGGTCGTGCTCCCGCCCGCGCTCGCGCTCGCAGCCAGGTACACCAGTGTGTCACTCGAGAACGGCTGCGCGGCGGCTGCCAGCACGCCCGCAGGCTCGAAGCTGATCTGTGTGCGCATACCCAGCGGCGCGCGCACCTGATGAATCTGCCACGTGTCCCCGAAGCGCGTGCTGATCAGCAGGCTCCCGTCGCTCAGCCAGCCTACGAAGTGCGCCGAACGCCCCTGCAGGTAGCGCGGCAGCGATGCGGCCACCGCTGCGTCCGTGGGTGGAACGCCGTCGCGCACCAGCGCAGCTGCGGCTGGCGCGGCCCATGTCGGCGCGGCCCACGCCCAGGGCGCGAGCAGCACGGCAGCAAGCGACACCGCGGCCAGGACGGTGGCGGCAGAAGGTGTCCGGATGCTGGGCATGAGGTGTCGGTGAAAAAACCAATGTTAGAGGGTACGCGGGCGCACCACACGATTATTTTCGAATTAGTATCGCGAGTGGGCTCGGGGTCGCGGATAGGCTTTGGATCGCGAGTAGGCTCTGGATCGCGGGTGGGCTTGGGGTATCTCGGGCGGACTCGGGGTCGCGGCGGGAGGCAGCGTGAGTGGCAGCTTCAGCGCTTTGAGAATTCATCAGCGCGCCGGCCGCATCGAGGCGCGGCTGGAGCCGCTCGTGCTGGAGGATCTGTCGCCCGGAGAAGTGCTGATCCGCGTCGCCTACTCGGGTATCAACTACAAGGACGCGCTCGCGGCGACGGGCGCAGGGCGCATCCTGCGACGCTATCCACTGGTCGGGGGCATCGATCTGGCCGGTACCGTCGAGCAGTCGCAGGTGAACGAATATCGGGCGGGAGATGCGGTGCTCGTCACCGGCTGCGGGTTGTCCGAGACACGTGATGGCGGCTATGCGGCGTACGCGCGCGTGCCGGCCGAGGCCGTAGTGCCGATACCAGCGGGGCTGACCGCGGCGTCGAGCATGGCGATCGGCACCGCCGGGTTCGCCGCGGCGCGCGCCGTGATGCGCATGCAGGCCAATGGTCAGACGCCCTCGCTCGGGCCCGTGGTGGTCACGGGAGCCACCGGCGGCGTGGGCTCCCTGGCAGTCGACCTGCTCGCCGGCCTCGGCTATGAGGTCGTCGCGGTCACCGGCAAGCGCGCGGCGCAGGACTATCTGCATGAGCTCGGTGCGGCGCATGTATTGCTGCGCGAGGAGCTGGTGCTGGGCACGCAGCCCCTCGAGTCCGCGCGCTGGGGCGGAGCGATCGATAGCGTCGGCGGCGAGATGCTCTCCTGGTTGCTGCGTAGCACCCGCGAGCAGGGCAACGTTGCCGCCATCGGGATGGCTGCGAGCGCGCAGCTGTCCAGCTCGGTGATGCCCTTCATCCTGCGCGGAGTCAGTCTGCTCGGCATCAACAGTGCCTCGCTATCGCGCGCGCCGCGCCTGGCGACCTGGGCGCGCCTGGCCGCTGATCTTGCGCCCCGGCACCTGGCGCGCATCGCCGCTCGGGAAGTCGATCTCGCGCAGCTTCCGGGCGAGTTTGCGAATTACTTGGCGGGCAAGGTGATCGGGCGCACGCTGGTACGTGTGCATCCAGGCGCGTGATCGGCGCCGCCGATGCATGTCCACTGCGTCCGATCCGTCCACTGCTTCGCCCGTGTCCACTGCGTCCCCCATGTCCTCCTCTGCCGCCACGCCGTCCCGGTCGGAGGTGCGGCTGCTCTGCGACGGCGCGCGGCGGCTGGGCGTGCTGCTCGGGCACGCACAGGCCGACTCGCTGCTGCGGTTGCTCGACGAGCTGGCGGTCTGGAACCGAGCCTATAACCTCACGGCGATCCACGAGCGCGGCGCGATGCTGCGCGCTCACCTGCTCGACAGCTTGAGCGCATGGCCGCATCTGTCCGGTACGCGCATCGCTGATGTCGGCACCGGCGCGGGCTTTCCGGGGCTGCCGTTGGCGGTGGTGTCCCCCGGGCGCCACTTCACGCTGATTGATTCGGTTGGAAAGAAAATTCGCTTCATCTCGCACGCCGCCCGCCATCTGCAGCTCACCAATGTGGCGCCGCTGCAGGCGCGCGTCGAGATGCTTGCGCAGCAGGTGCCGTTCGACACCGTGGTCGCACGCGCCTTTGCGGCGCTGCCGGAGCTGCTGCCCGCGATCCGGGGCCTCGTCGGCCCGGCGACACGCGTCGTTGCGCTCAAGGGACAGCTGCCGCGCGAGGAGCTGGCCGCACTGCCGCGCGGCTGGCGAGTGCAGGCACTACATCCCGTGCACATCCCGGGGCTCGCAGCCGAGCGCCACATCGTCTGCCTGACGCACAGCCGCGCCAGCGGCTAGACTAGCCCCGCCATGAAGCGCGTGATCGCGATCGCGAACCAGAAGGGAGGCGTGGGCAAGACGACCACGGCTGTGAATCTGGCGGCGTCGTTCACGGTCATGCATCGCCGTGTGCTGCTGATCGATGTCGACCCGCAGGGCAACGCCACCACCGGCTGCGGGGTCGACAAACTCGGCATCGCACGGGGCTCCTGCGAGGTGCTGCTCGGTGAGTGCAGCGCTGCCGAGGCCATAGTGCAGCTCCGTCCCAACGAGGCCCGCGCGCCGTACGCTGGTGGTGCTACTGCGGGCGCTGCGGTTGGCGCTGCTGCGGGCGCTACTGCGGGCGCTGCGGCTGGCGCCGGCAGCTCCGAGGTGTACACCGCCCCCGCGGTGGGTATCAGCGTAGGCCCGCCGCTGCATCCGCTCGCGATCATCCCATCGAACCAGGATCTCACCTCGGCAGAAGTACGCCTGCTCGCGCTCGGGGCCGGTCGCGAGCAGCGCCTGCGCCAGGCGCTCGCGCCGATTCGCGACAGCTACGACCTGATCCTCATCGACTGTCCCCCGGCGCTGAACATGCTCACGGTCAATGCGCTGGTCGCGGCCGACAGCGTCGTGATCCCCATGCAGTGCGAGTACTACGCGCTCGAAGGCCTGTCCTCGCTCGTGGGCACGATCGAGCAGATCCGATCCAGCGCCAATCCCGCACTGCAGATCGAGGGTATCCTGCGCACGATGTTTGATCCGCGTAACAATCTGGCCAACGAAGTCAGCGCGCAGCTGATGGTGCATTTCGGCGATCGTGTGTTCCGGACGGTGGTGCCACGCAATGTGCGGCTCGCCGAGGCGCCGAGTTTCGGCAGGCCGGCACTCGAGCACGATCCCAACTCGCGCGGCGCGCTGGCGTACCTGGCGCTAGCAGGCGAGCTGCTGCGCCGTGAGGACGAGCTGCGCGACAGCGCCGCGGCGGCGCATGGGGAGGACGATGCAGGCGAGCCGCAGGCCGAAGGTGAGCCGCGGACCGAAGGTGAGTCGCAGGCCGACAGTGAATCGCAGGCCGACCGTGAGCCGTGCGCCGAGAGTGAGCCGCGCGCCGGCGCGGTGGACGCGGTGTTCTCGAATAGTCTCTAAGAGGATGAGTCGCTGATGCAGAAGAGGCCCACGCTGGGGCGCGGATTGGCGGAGCTGCTCGGGCAGCCGCATGCCTTCGCGCCCGCCCCCATGAGCGTGCCGGAGGCGGCGCAGGCAGGTGCCACGAGCGCCGCGACCGCAACGGCGAGCGCCGCCAGTGGCGCGGGTAGCGCGGGTGGCGCGGCGGTCACGGTGCTGCCGCCTGCGCGCGTGCGCGCCGAGCGGCGGACCGGTGAGGATGAATTCGAGCGGCTGCCGCTCGACCTGCTGCAGCGAGGACGCTATCAGCCGCGCCTGGACATGCGGCCCGAGAGCCTCGCGGAGCTGGCCGAGTCGATCCGCTCGCAGGGCGTGGTGCAGCCGATCGTCGTGCGCCCGATCGGCGGCCCCGACGCGCATGGCGTGCAGCGCTACGAAATCATCGCCGGTGAGCGGCGCTGGCGCGCGGCGCAGATGGCCGGATTGCACGACATCCCGGCGGTGGTGCGCCACGTGGCCGATGACGCGGCCATTGCGATGGCCCTCATCGAAAACATCCAGCGGGAGAATCTCAATCCTCTGGAGGAGGCGCGCGCGCTGCAGCGTCTGATCGGCGAGTTCGGCCTCACCCATCAGCAGACGGCTCAGGCCGTGGGACGCTCGCGCGCCGCGGTCAGTAACCTCCTGCGGCTGCTGGAGTTGCCCGAGGAGGTCTGCGGGCAGGTCGAGCGACGCGAGCTGGAAATGGGTCATGCGCGCGCGTTGCTGGGGTTGCCGCAGCGGCGGCAGCAGATCGAAGTGGCGGTGCTCGTGGTGCGCAAGAGCCTCTCGGTGCGCGAAACGGAGAGCTTGGTACGGCGCATGATCGAGCCCGCGCGCGACGCAGAGGGCGCGCAGCGCGCGGCGGTCGCGGTGGATCCCAATATCCAGCAGCTCGAGGAGCAGTTGGCCGAGCGACTCGGCGCTCGCGTGAGCATCGAGCACGCGCGCGCCGGACACGGACGCGTGGTGATCCGTTACAACAGCCTCGAAGAGCTCGACGGTATTCTGGGTCATTTCCCCCCGCCTTCCTGAAGCGGCATACGTAACTCCGTGCCGATCAGCAGCGACTCGGACGTGCGGCGTCTCGCCCATCGGGTGCTGGTGCTGCAGGGGACGGTGGGCCTGGTCGTGGCGCTGGTGTGCCTGGCGGTCTGGGGCCGGACCGGGCTCGTTTCGGCCGTAGCGGGCGCCGTGACCGGCATGGTCGCGAACCTGTACATGACGTTGCGCGCACTGCGGCCGGCGCGCACGCGGAGTGCGGCGCTGGGGCGCCTGTACTTCGGGCAGCTCGTCAAGCTCGTCGTGACCGTGGGGCTGTTCGCGCTGGCCTATGTCATTCTGCCGCGAGTAACCTGGCCGGCACTGCTGGTGGCGTATCTGGCGACATTGGTGGTGAGCTGGCGGGTGAGCTTCGCGTTGACGCGCGCCGGCGCCGGGAAGGTCTAGCTCAGCCAAGCTGGAAGCGCTTCATACTAGCGCCGGAAGGTCATCGAGGGCCCGCGGGCTCCACCGTGCCCGCGGGCTCAACCGTGGAGCTTGCGAAGTCGCTGCAGCACCTTGAGCCGCGCCATCGCCTGGGCGAGCTCCGCGAGCGCTTCGGCCTGCTCGAGCTTGTCCACCTGCGTGCGCAGGGTTTCCTCGGCGCGCTGCTTGGCGGCCAGGGCGGCCGCCTCGTCGATGTCCTTGGCGCGCAGCGCCGTGTCGGCGAGCACGGTGACGCGATGCGGCTGCACCTCGAGCGCGCCGCCGCCGACGTAGAAATGCTGGTCCTCTCCCTCGGCCGGCTGCACGCGCACCTCTCCGGGCTTGAGAAGCGTCAGGAGCGGCGCATGCCTCGGATAGATTCCGACCTCGCCCTCGGAGGCGGGCGCGAACACCACGCGGGCGGGCCCCGAGAAGATCGCGCCCTCGGCGCTCACGATATCGAGCTGAATGGTATCGGCCATGTGCTTCCGCTACTGCAGCGTCTTCGCCCGCGCTGCCGCCTCTTCGATGGTGCCGACCATGTAGAAAGCCTGCTCCGGCAAGGCATCATACTCGCCGGCAAGGATGCCCTTGAATCCGCGGATGGTCTCCCTGAGCGGCACGTACTTGCCCTCCTGCCCCGTGAAGGTCTGTGCGACGGTGAAGGGCTGGGAGAGGAAGCGCTGGATCTTGCGCGCGCGATATACGGAAAGCTTGTCGTCCTCGGAAAGCTCGTCCATCCCGAGGATCGCGATGATGTCCTGCAACTCCTTGTAGCGCTGCAGCACGGCCTGAACGCCGCGCGCCGTCGCGTAGTGCTCCTCGCCGACGACGAGCGGATCGAGCTGGCGGCTGGTGGAGTCGAGCGGGTTCACCGCCGGATAGATCCCCATCGCCGCAATCTGACGGTCGAGCACGACGGTCGCATCGAGATGCGCGAAGGTCGTCGCCGGGGAAGGATCCGTGAGGTCGTCGGCCGGGACGTAGACCGCCTGGATGGAGGTGATCGAGCCCGATTTGGTGGATGTGATGCGCTCCTGCAGTGTGCCCATCTCCTCGGCGAGCGTCGGCTGATAGCCCACCGCGGAGGGCATGCGCCCCAGGAGCGCCGAGACCTCGACGCCCGCGAGCGTGTAGCGGTAGATGTTGTCGATGAAGAGGAGTACATCGCGACCCTGGCTGCCTTCGCGCCTCTCGTCGCGGAAGTACTCCGCGAGCGTCAAGCCCGTGAGCGCGACGCGCAGGCGGTTGCCCGGTGGCTCGTTCATCTGGCCAAAGACCATCGCCACCTTGTCCAGGACCCCCGCCTCGGTCATCTCGTGGTAGAAGTCGTTTCCCTCGCGGGTGCGCTCGCCGACGCCGGCGAACACGGAAAGACCCGAGTGTGCTTTGGCAATGTTGTTGATGAGCTCGAGCATGTTGACTGTCTTGCCGACCCCCGCGCCGCCGAAGAGGCCCACCTTGCCGCCTTTGGCGAACGGAATGAGAAGATCGATGACCTTGATGCCGGTCTCGAGCAGCTCCTGACCACCTGCCTGCTCGGCGAACGAGGGCGCGGGCCGATGAATCGGCCAGCGCTCCTGCGTCTCGAGGGGACCCGCCTCGTCGATCGGATTGCCGAGCACATCCATGATCCGCCCGAGCGTCCCAGTGCCGACCGGCACGCTGATCGGGGCACCAGTCACCGTCACGGTCATGCCGCGCTTGAGACCCTCCGAAGCGCCCATGGCGATGGTGCGCACGATGCCGTCGCCGAGCTGCTGCTGCACCTCGAGGGTGAGACCGGCTCCGTCGGCGAGCCTCAGGGCCTCGTACACCTTCGGGACCGCATCGCGCGGAAATTCAACGTCGATCACCGCCCCGATGATCTGCGTGATCTTGCCCTGCGTGCCGGCCGCACCGGCCTGGGCCGTTCCGACCGCCGTCGCTTCCGGATTGACTGCTTTTGGGTTCGCCATGTCGTTTCCTCGATCAGACTGCCGCCGCGCCGCTCACAATCTCGGCGAGCTCCTTGGTGATTGCCGCCTGGCGCGCCTTGTTGTAGGCGAGCTGCAGCTCCTCGATGAGCTTGCCGGCGTTATCGGTTGCGCTCTTCATCGCGACCATGCGGGCGGCCATCTCGCAGGCGACGTTCTCGACGGCGGCCTGGTAGACCTGCGACTCGATGAAGCGCATGAGCAGTCCGTCGAGAATAGCGGAGGAATCCGGCTCGTAGATGTAGTCCCAGTGCTCGGGCAGCCCGCTCACCTCGACGGCCGGAATGGGCAGGAGCTGCTTCACCTCCGGCTTCTGGCTCATCGTGTTGACGAAGTGGTTATTGAGGAGCAGCAGCCGGTCGATGCGTCCCTCACGGTAGGCATCGAGGAGGACCTTGACCGTACCGATGAGGTTGCGCACGTGGGGTCGGTCCCCGAAATGCGTCGCCTGCGCGAGGATCGGCACGTGCAGCCGCCTGAAGAAAGCGACGGACTTCGCCCCTATGAGGCCGAGACTCACCTGGATGCCCTTCTGCTGCCCGTCGCGCATCTGCAGCATCACCTGCTTGAACAGGTTCACGTTGAGCCCGCCCGCAAGTCCTCGATCGGTCGAGATGACGAGCAACGCAACGGCCTTCGCGTCGCGCTCGATCATGTAGGGGTGGTGGTAGTCGGGGTTCGCCTTCCTCAAGTGTCCGATCACCATGCGCATCTTCTCGGCGTACGGCCGCGCCGCCCGCATGCGCTCCTGGGCGCGGCGCATCTTGCTCGTCGCGACCATCTGCATCGCACGCGTGATCTTCTGCGTGTTGCGGATGCTCGCGATCTTCGCGCGGATTTCCTTGGTACCCGGCATCTGTTCAGTAGCTTCCCGTCGCCACGAATTCCTCGCAGAGCTTCTTCAGTGCCTGCTCGAACTCGGGCGTGAGCTTCGGGTCCGCATTGATCGCCTTCAGGAGTTCGGCGTGGTTCGTGCGCGCAAAGTCGATGAGCCCCGCCTCGAAGTCCTGCACCTTGGCGCGCTCGACATTGTCCATGTAGCCGTTGTTGACTGCATAGATCGACACCGCCATCTCGGCGACCGACATCGGCGCGTACTGCTTCTGCTTCATGACCTCGCGCACGCGCTGGCCGCGCTCGATCTGGCGGCGCGTCGACTCATCGAGGTCCGAGGCGAACTGCGAGAAGGCCTCGAGCTCGCGGAACTGAGCGAGCGCGAGGCGGATGCCGCCGCCCAGTTTCCTGATGATGCCGGTCTGCGCCGCACCACCGACGCGCGAGACGGAGATTCCGGCGTTCATCGCGGGCCGGATGCCGGCGTTGAAGAGGTCGCTCTCGAGAAAGATCTGGCCGTCGGTGATCGAGATCACGTTGGTGGGCACGAAGGCTGTCACGTCGCCCGCCTGCGTCTCGATGATGGGCAGGCCGGTGAGGGAGCCCGTCCTGCCCTGCACGCGCCCTGCGGTCGTCTTCTCGACGTAGTGCTCGTTCACGCGCGCCGAACGCTCGAGCAGGCGCGAGTGCAGGTAGAAGACATCGCCCGGATACGCCTCGCGCCCCGGCGGGCGCCTGAGCAGCAGGGAGATCTGCCGGTAGGCCCACGCCTGCTTGGTGAGGTCGTCGTAGATGATGAGGGCGTCTTCGCCGTTGTCCATGAAGTACTCGCCCATCGTGCAGCCGCTGTATGGGGCGATGTACTGCATCGAGGCGGGAGTCGAGGCGGAGGCCGCGACGATGACCGTGTGCTTCAGGGCATCGTGCTCCTCGAGCTTCCTCACGACGTTCGCGATCGATGACTGCTTCTGCCCGATCGCGACGTAGATGCATTTGATGCCGCTCGATTTCTGATTGATGATGGTGTCGACCGCGAGCGCGGTCTTGCCCGTCTGGCGATCCCCGATGATGAGCTCGCGCTGGCCGCGACCGATCGGCACCATGGAGTCGATCGCCTTGTAGCCGGTCTGCACGGGCTGGCTCACCGACTTTCGGGAGATGACCCCCGGGGCGACGCGCTCGATGGGGGCGGTGCGCTCGGCCCGGATCGGGCCCTTGCCATCGATCGCCTGGCCCAGGGAGTCGACGACGCGCCCGAGGAGTCCGGGACCGATCGGCACCTCGAGGATGCGCCCGGTCGTCTTGACCGTGTCGCCCTCGGCGAGGTGTTCGTAGTCACCCAGCACGACCGCGCCGACCGAGTCCTGCTCGAGGTTCAGGGCCAACCCGAAGGTGTTGCCCGGAAACTCGAGCATCTCGCCGTAGCGCGCATCGGCGAGCCCGTAGATGCGGCAGATACCGTCAGAAATCGAGACGATCGAGCCGACGTTGCGGGCCTCGGTGACCGATTGGAAGCTCTCGATGCGCTGCTTGATGAGGTCGCTGATTTCGGTTGCCTTGATCGCCATGACCTATCGT
The DNA here is from genome assembly GCA_030037905.1 of Gammaproteobacteria bacterium. Taxonomy (GTDB): domain Bacteria; phylum Pseudomonadota; class Gammaproteobacteria; order Steroidobacterales; family Steroidobacteraceae; genus FEN-1191. The sequence goes on along the minus strand of JASHPX010000192.1, from coordinate 18,933 downwards.
CCTCTTTGAATCCCGCTCTTGTCTCAAACCGTGAGCTCGTATGCCATGCGTGCGAGGCGCGTGCGTAGCGACCCGTCGATCACGAGGTCGCCCGCGCGCAGCACCGCCCCGCCAATGAGCGCGGGTTCCGTCTCACAATGCAGCCGCACGCGGCGCTGGAGGCGGCGCGCAAGCGTTTCGGTGAGGGCCCGACGCTGCGTCTCATCGAGCGGTACCGCGGAGGTCACCGTCACGTCTGCGATGCCATCCGCCTGATCCTTGAGCTCATTGAACAGCGCCGCAATTTCCGGGAGATAGCCGAGCCGGCGGTTCTCGGCGAGCATCGCGATGAAATTGCGTCCGGGCTTGCCGAGCTCGGGTCCCGCGATGCCCGCGATGAGCTCGACGAGCTGCGCGGGCGTCACGCGCGGATTGCCGAGAAGCGGCTCGACGCGCGCATCGCGCACGACGGCTGCGGCGGCCGCGAGGCCGCGAGACCACTCCGCGAGGCGCTGGCCGGCGGCGGCCTCCTCGAAAGCCGCCTTGGCGTAGGGTCGCGACACTGTCTTGTCCGCCGCCACGGTCGCCTCAGATCTCCGCGGTGAGCTTCCCGATGAGATCGGCGTGCCCGCGTGCGTCGATCTCCCGCTCGAGAAGCTTCTGAGCCATGTCAACCGCGAGCCGACCGACCTCCCGGCGCAGGCTCTCGCGCGCCTGACGGGCCTCGAGCTCGATCTGCTGCTGCGCAGCCGTCACGAGCCGCTGGCCCTCCGCGGCCGCAGCCGTTCGCGCCTGCTCGAGCATCTCGTTCGTGCGGCGGTGCGCCTGCTCGACGATCTGGTGAGCGCGCTCGTGCGCCTCCTCGAGGATGGCGGACGAGCGCACCTGGGCCTCTTCCAGATCGTGCTGGCCGCGCTCCGCGGCGGCGAGGCCGTTGGCGATCTTCGTATCGCGCGCCTGCATCGCCGTCAGAATCGGCCCCCACAGGAAGCGCTTGAACGAATAAATGAAAAGCAGGAACGCTAGCACCTCGACGAGCAGCGTGGCATTGACGGTCATGGATTCTCCTCGCAGGACGCGTCGCGCCGCCTCAGTGGGGCAGGCTCTTGAGCAATGCGGACAGGAACGGATTCGCGAAAATGAACCACATGGAGATGCCCAGCACGATGAACGGAAAGGATTCCATCAATCCGCCGGTGAACAGGGTTTGTCCCAGAAGCATCGGCCGCAATTCGGGCTGGCGGGCGATGCCTTCGATGTACCGCGAGCAGATCAGTCCCCAACCGAGCGCCGAGCCCAGCCCGGCGAGGCCGAGAATCACACCGACGCCGAGCGCGGTGAAGGAATAAAGCTGTGCAATGAACTGCGGGCTCATGAACGACTCCTCGTCGCAACGAAATTAAAAATCCGCGGGCATCGACGGGCTAATGCTCTTCTTTCTCGACGGCCATCGCCAGATAAACGACCGTCAGCAACATGAAGATGAACGCCTGCAAGAGGACCTCGAGCGTCTCGAACCAGCTCCATGCCCAGTCGAGCGCAAACTGGCCGGGCGCCACCCACACCGAATAACCGAACAGGGCGATCAACATGAAGATCAGCTCGCCGGCGAAGAAGTTGCCCCACAACCGCAGTGCGAGGCTGAGCGGCTTGGCGAGCTCCTCCACCAGCGTCAGCATCAGGTTGATCGGCGCCATCCACAATCCGTACGGGTGAGCCAGAAAGCGCGTGAGGTAACCGCCGAGCCCGCGCGCGCGCAGGCCGTAGATGATGGTCAACACGAAGACCGACAACGCTATCCCCAGCGTCGTCCCCACATCCGCGCTCGGCACGATGCGCAAATGCACCTGCTCCGGATTCAATCCGAAGGCCATGCCGACCCACTGCGCGATGCGCGGGAGCAGGTCGACCGGTAGGAGATCCAGCGCGTTGATGGCACCCACCCAGAGGAATACGGTCAGCGCGAGCGGCCCGATCAGCGGGTCGCGCCCCGGGAACGCCTGCCGCACCTGCCCGTTGATGAAATCGACGGCCACTTCGAGGAAGCCTTGCAGGCGCCCCGGCTTGCCGCTGGTCACGCGGCGGCCGACCCACCAGGCGAGGCCGATCAGTACGCCGCCGGCGATCAGGCTGAACAGAATGGTGTCCAGATTCAGCGCGAGCACGCCCGACCCCACCGACCAGTTGGTCAGGTGGTGCTGGATATATTCGACCGGATCCTTGCCGCCCGACTCAGCCGCCATGCTCGCTCCCGGGCGGTATCGGTTCGCTCACGTGGACCCATTTTGCGGCGATGAAATACGCGCACTGCGCACCGCCAAAGCCGGCCAGCACGGGTAGCGGCGCCAGATCGAGCACACCGAGACCCACGGCGAACGCCACGGCCACGAAAGCGAATCGCTCCAGGGCGCCCAGATACAGGCCGGCCACTCCCGCCCCCGGGCGCGCGGCGCGCCACAGTCGCAATCCCAATAACGCGCTGACTGCCAGAGCGATGCCGCCGCCGAACAACGCCGCCTCCGCCGCCTCGGGCGTACCCCGATGCGCATAAAATCCTACGGCGATCGCCAGACTGATGACGGCCTGAATCGTCAATAAATTGAAGAGCGCCGTGCGCATCGCCGGCAGCCCGGCGGGGGCCTTCTCGACGGACGACCAAGCGCGTTCGTGGGCGCTCTTCGGCCCTGCGCATCGCGCGGTTTCGGGGTCCATGATCCTCTGCGCCTCATCTCCGTAGCGCGACCTCGCAGACCGTATCGACGCAAGGAGCCGCACCCAAGTTTAATCGACACGTCACGCCGCTCGCAGGCCCCCGCTCGCCGTGCCCGAGCGGATCACTCGCGCGACGTGAGGCCGGTCACCGCCCTGCCGCGCCTGCCCGAGAAACTCGGGCGCGTCGACGAAGAGGATGGTCCGGGGCCGGCTTTTGCCTTATCCCGCGGCCAGTTGCGCGGCGGCGGGAAAAAGTCGCGGGATTATAGGGAGCCGCGCCTGAAAACGCCACACGCGCTGCCGGCGGGGATGGACAGGTTCGGGCGCCGCCGCTCGCACTGGTACAATTTCATCGATGCTCGCGAGGGCTGCCAATGGTTTCACGTAAGACGCCAGCCCGCGCGCGGCCCGCACGTGCTCGACGGGCCGTAACGCCGCGGCGGGTTGCCGCTGGCCGCGGCAATGCTTCGCTGAGTGTCGTCGTCCTGGCTGCCGGGCAGGGCAAGCGCATGCGCTCGGCGCTGCCCAAGGTCCTGCAGCCGCTGGCCGGCCAGCCGCTGCTCGCGCACGTGCTCGAGCTGGCTCAGAGCCTCGAGCCGGCAGCCATCTACGTCGTCTATGGATACGGCGGGGAACGTGTACGCGAGTATTTCGCCGGCGCAGAGGCTGCCGCGCCGGCTGCTGCGGCGGCCTCGACCGCGGCGGCGCCGACCGCGGCGGCCTCTACCGCCAGGGCCGGGGCGCGCGCGACGCTCGGATGGGTGCTGCAGGCCGAGCAGCTCGGCACCGGACATGCCCTCGAGCAGGCGATGCCCGCGGTACCCGACGAGCATCGGGTACTGGTGCTCTACGGAGATGTACCGCTGCTGCGTGCCGAGACGCTGCGCGAGCTGATCGCGCGCGCCGGCGAGCGCAGCGTCGCGCTGCTGACCGCGATGCCCGCCGATGCCCAGGGCTACGGACGCATCGTACGTGATCGCCGCGGACATATCCGACGGATCGTGGAGCAGCGCGATGCCAGCGCGGCCGAGCGATCCATCCGTGAGGTCAACACCGGCGTGCTGGTCGCGCCCGCGCGGCCCCTGCGGCGCTGGCTCGGCGCGCTCGACGCGCGCAACGCCCAGGGCGAGTACTACCTGACCGACGTCGTGGGCATGGCCGTGCGCGACGGCTTCGCGGTAGAGCCGCTGCTCGCGGCCGACGCCCTGGAGGTGCTCGGTGTCAATGATCGCCTGCAGCTCGCCGAGGCGGAGAGCGAGTACCGGCGGCGGCGCGCACGCGAGCTGATGACCCGCGGCGTCACGGTGGTCGACCCCGCGCGCCTGGACGTGCGCGGCAGCGTGGAGGTGGAGGCCGACGTGCTGCTGGACGTGAACGTAGTGCTCGAGGGACCGGTACGGCTCGGGGCGGGCGTGCACATCGGGCCGAACTGTGTCGTGCACAATGCCTCGATCGGGGCGCGCACCGTGCTGCACGCCAATTGCGTCGTGCACGATGCGGATGTCGGGGCGGATTGCCGCATCGGACCCTTTGCGCGGCTGCGGCCGGGCGCGCGGCTCGGCGATGCCGTGCACGCCGGCAACTTCGTGGAGATCAAGAACAGTGAGATTGGCGCCGGCAGCAAGGTCAATCACCTGAGCTATGTCGGCGACGCTACCGTGGGCAGCGACGTCAACGTTGGCGCCGGCACGATCACCTGCAACTACGACGGCATCGACAAGTGGCGCACGCGGATTGGTGACGGCGCTTTCATCGGCTCGGGCTCGATGCTGGTCGCACCGGTGGACATCGGCGCGGGCGCGACCATCGGCGCGGGCTCGACCATCACCGCCGACGCGCCCGCAGGCAAGCTGACGCTGGCGCGCTCGCGCCAGCTGACCATCGAAGAGTGGCAGCGGCGCCGCAAGACTCGAGAGTCCTGAGCAGCGCACGGGTGCGGCGCGCATGACGCCGAGAGGAGGCTCGATGGCGCAAGAAGTGGATGCCCGCATCCAACGGGTGCTCGCCGCGTATCACGAGCGCGCCGCTGCCGAGCATCGCCTGATCCGGTAGCTTCGCTTCCGGTGAAATCGAGCCGCGGCATCCCCGGCCTGTCCGGCGACACCGGCGAATTACCCGACAGCGCCGCTCTACCGCGCAGCGTACGCTTGCTGCTGGCCGCGCGCACCGCGCGCAGCGTCGGCCAGGGCACCATGGTGGTGAGCTTCACGCTGTACCTGCAGGCGCTGGGTTACGGCGGCACCGCCATCGGCGTCGTGCTCATGGCGGGGCTCGTATTTGGAGCTCTGTTGACGCTGCTGGTGGGTCCCTTGAGCGATCGGCGCGGGCGCCGTGGGCTGTTGCTCGCCTACGAAGCCGCCAACGCGGCGGCGGCGCTGGCCGCGATGTTGACCCATAGCGAGGCCGTGCTCGTCGTCGCGGCGACCATCGCCGGGTTCGGCCGCGGCGCCAACGGAGCCGCGGGGCCATTCTCGCCAGTGGAACAGGCATGGCTGGCACGCGCCGTGAGCGGCGCCGCGCGCCGTCGGGTCTTCGCGCTCAATGCGACTTGCGGATTTGTCGGCATGGCCGTCGGCGCTACAGTCGCGGCGCTACCCTCCGGCTTCGGCCACACACTCGGTCAGTTGCAGAGCTATCGCCTGCTGTTTCTGATCCCGTTGGTCGGCTCGCTGGTGGCCATCGTGCTGCTGGCAGCGGCGCAGGATACCGCCGCGCGCGCGAACGCGCCGGCCGGTGCCTCTACCGACCGCACACACGAGCGGCAGATTGCGCGCGAGGAGAATCGCCAGCTGCGGCGCCTGGCGGGCACCAACGCGATCAATGGCCTGGCAATCGGCATCATCGGCCCGCTGATCGCCTACTGGCTGGCGCGTCGCTTTCTGCAGGGTCCGGGCTCGATCGGGCCGGCGCTGGCAGCGAGCTTTCTGCTGGCCGCGGTGGGCTCGGTGGTGGGCGGCGAACTGAGCGCTCGCTGGGGAGCGGTACGCTCGGTGCTGTGGATGCGACTGTGTGGGCTGGTGCTGTTGGTGGCAGTGCCTTTCGCGCCGAGCTTTACGGCGGCGGCTGGACTGTACGCCGTCCGTGCGGCGTTCAATCGCGGCACGCTCGGGGCGCGCCAGACCGTCGCGGTGGAGCTGACGCGTGCTCAGCGGCGGGGGCTTGCGGCCAGCGTGCAGAGCCTGTCGGTGCAGATCCCACGCGCGATCGGTCCGGTGATCGGCGGTTGGATGATCCATGCTGACCACTTCGCGCTGCCGTTTCTATTCGCCGCGACGCTGCAGGCGGTGCAACTGGCGCTCTATCAGCGCTTCTTCCGCAGACTGGATCAAACGCCGTATCGCAGTGATTGAACCCGGCTCAGGGGGATCGTGCGCTGCGTTGCGCCAAAAGGAGCAGTTTTGCGGCGGTAAGTGCGCCCATACTGTGCCACGAATCGCCGGTCTGATGGTAAGCTCTTGAGACCGTGAGTTCTTCCCACAACACCCTCGAAGAGATCCTGGCCCAGGCCCGTCGGCTGCCGGCGGACCAACGGGAGCGCTTGGTTGCCAACCTTCAGGCGGACCAAGGCACTTCGCCGAGCGAGAGCCGACGGCGGGCCGCCATGGAACGCTGGCTTGCTCTGGCCGGTAGTGCCCACGTCGATGTCGCCGACATTTCTGGTCGCAAAAACGAGTACCTGACCGAGCTGCCTAAGACGAAGCCGTGAAGCGCGTCTTTGTCGACACCAGCGCACTCTTCGCACACCTCGCGGCCGGAAGACGCGCATCATACGGAGGGCCGCGCCCTCTTCCAGCAGGCGGACCGCGAGGCTTGGCAGCTGATCACGACGAATGCCGTGGTATGGGAAACCTACACCCTGATCCGCACTCGTGCGCACAACGGCCGCGAGATCGCCCTGCGCTTTCTGGATGCCGTTGACGGTGGATTCTGTGAGGTCGAGCGGGTCCGTCTGCTCGATGAGACGAGAGCCGTCGACCTGCTCCGGCGCCACACCGACGAATGCTATTCCTTCTGCGATGCGCTCAGCTTCGTGGTCATGGAGCAGCTCGGTGTTTCCGAAGCGTTGTCGTTCGATAGTGACTTCAGGAGCTCCGGGAAAATCGTTCTGCTTGCCTCGCCGTCCTGAGCAGGATGCTGGCGGCGAAGGCCTCCCTCCTCGGCCGCCGGGCTTCAAAGACGCACCCGGATCTCACATCACATCCTTCAGCACGTAGCAGTCGCAAGCCGGCAGATCGCCCAGCGCTCAGCCTGCCGTCGGTTCGGGAAGCTCGCCGTGCGCGGTCTGCTATCCTCGAAGCGGTGCGGTGACTCATCCCGCAATACGCCCCATCGGTCCTCGCCACGGCATGTCTACGACGACCTCTGCGACCTCTTGGTCATTGCCAGCGAGCCCGCTGGGATCTGCGGCGCCGTGCTGGGAGAGCTGATACTTCTGCCTATGGCCAATCGGGCGTTTGTCGCCGGCGCGAGCGGCGTCATCGGTCTGCCGCTCTGCCGCCTGCTGGTGGAGGATGGGTGGCAGGTGACCGGCATGACCCGCTCGCCCGAGAAGGTGGCGGTGCTGCACGCGCTCGGGGTGCTGCCGGTGCTCGTGGACGTGTTCGACGTCGAGGCGCTGCAGGTGGCCGTGGGCGAGGCGCAGCCCGATGTCGTGGTGCACCAGCTTACCGATCTGCCTGACGGGCTCGATCCGGCACAAATGCAGGGCGCCACCGTGCGCAACGCGCGCATCCGAGAGGTCGGTACACGGCACCTGCTGGATGCCGCGCTCGATGCCCGCACCCGGCGCCTGGTCGCTCAGAGCATCGCATTCGCCTACGCACCGCAGCCGTTACCTTATATCGAGGAGTCGGCTCTGAACGTCGGAGCGCCCGGTGGGGCGGGCATTTCTGCGCGTGCGGTCGCAAGCCTCGAGCGACAGGTGTTGGAGGCGCCGCTGGAAGGCATCGTGCTGCGCTTCGGGCGCCTGTACGGCCCGGGTACCGGCTTTGACGCACCGATCCGCGGCAGCCCGCTGCACGTCGAGGCGGCGGCCGACGCCACCCGGCGCGCCATGACGCGAGGCAGTCCGGGTATCTACAACATCGCCGAGGCTGACGGGTCGGTCGACAGTCGCAAGGCTGCACGGGAGTTGCGCTGGGACGCGAGGTTTCGATGCGCAGGGGACTGATGGGCGAGAGCCGCGGCGAGCGCCCGAGGCCGCCGGCCGGCAACGGGTTGGCGATCACCCCGGCAGCGAATTACCATAGAGGTGTCGAAGCAATGGGGGTCAATATCATGAGAATAACGTATGCGCTTGCCGCGATCGCGGCGCTGGGCGTCTCACCGGTTTACGCAGCCTGCACCGACCCGGGGCCGGCCCCGAACATTCCGGATGGCACTACGGCCAGCGCCAACGACATCATGACCGCGCAGAAGAGTCTGCAGGACTTTGATCAGGCGACCAATACCTACCTCGATTGCATCAAGAAGCAACATGACGCGGCACTGGCCGCCAATCCCGGGATCAGCACCGTGGACGCCGACAAGCTGGATAAGGACGAATCGACGAAGCACAACGCGGCCGTCGAGTCGCTCAACAGCACCATCAGTAAATTCAACGCTTCCGTGGCGGCCTACAAGGCCAAGAATGCTCCCAAGAAGCCGGCGCTGAAGCCACCGCCGCCGCTGCCGGGCGCCAGCGCCCCCAAGAACTGACGGGCCGCTCCGCCAGCCGCGCAACCCGGGCGCACCGTGGGCCCTCGCCCGCGCGGCGCCGGATTGTGCCCGGCATACTTCGCGGTCGTGGCGCGCCTGCCCGCGGTGTCGCCGTGCGACCAGCGCGCCTGGCGGCCTGGCAACCTGGCTTGCACTTCAGCACGAATTTTGGGGTAATTTTCTGGATATCTTGCCCGAGTTCGGGCAAAAATACCCCTAATTATCTCGGTCGGGGCACACTTGGGCCGGGGCCAGAGGGGCCAGATGCCGGAGCAGGGAGAACTCGAGGAGCTCGTCGACTACCTTGCACAGAGCAGCAGGCTGTCCATGATGGAGGCTCGGCGGCTGGTGCAGGAGGTGCTCGGCTTTCTACAGGAGACTCCTGAGAGCTTCGTGCGAAGACGACATCGCGCCCTGCAGAGCGAGGGACTGTCGAACGCGGCGATTTTCCAGCGACTGTCCGCGGAGCTGCCGGCCTGGCGCTTTCGGGCACCGGCATATAGCGAACGGCAACTGCGACGAATGATCTACGGCTGATCTGGCCCCTCCGCGAAGAGGGGCTGGGGCTGATTTGGGCTGAGGCCTGGGGAGGCGGGATGTGCGGGATTGTTGGCTACATCGGGCGCCAGGATGCCACGCCTATCCTCATGGAGGGGCTGCACCGCCTCGAGTACCGCGGGTATGACTCGGCAGGGTTGGCGGTGGCGCGTAGCGGGGCGCTGCGCCTCTACAAGAGCCAGGGCAAGGTGCGCGAGCTCGAGCGGCTGCTGCCCAAGACGCTCAAGGGCAGCCCCGGGATTGCCCATACGCGCTGGGCGACGCACGGGGAGCCCAGCGAGCGCAATGCGCACCCGCATACCGACGCGACCAACCGCTACGCCATCGTCCACAACGGCATCATCGAGAACGCGGCGGCATTGCGCGCTCAGCTATCGGCCAAGGGCGTGCAGTTTCGCTCGGACACCGACTCGGAAGTGCTCGCGCATCTGATCGCGATGACGGACGGACAGCGGCTGGAGGATGCCGTGCGTGCCGCGCTGCGGCTGGTGAGCGGCGCGTACGGTCTGGCGGTCCTGGATGTACAGCGTCCGGAGTCGCTGGTGGTCGCGCGGCATGGCAGCCCGGTGATCCTGGGTATCGGGGAGCGCGAGATGTTCGTCGCGTCGGACTCGGCCGCGCTCATCGGCCACACGCGCAGTGTCGTGCACCTGGACGACGGAGAGATGGCCGTGCTGCACGCGGACGGCTACGAGACCGCGACCCTCGAGGGCGGGCCGACCGTGAAGGTACCGCTCGCGCTCGACTGGGCCAGCGATGCGCTGGGCAAGGGCGACTTCGCCCACTACATGCACAAGGAGATGCTCGAGCAGCCCGAGGCGATCCGACGCACCCTCGGTGGACGACTGGAGCGGCGCTTCGCGACCATACGTCTCGGTGGCCTGGAGATGGCGGCGCGCGAGCTGCTGGAGATCCGCCGCATCAAGATCCTCGGCTGCGGCTCGGCGTATCTGGCGGGCTGCGTCGGCGCGCACCTGATCGAGCAGCTCGCGCGCGTGCCCGCGCATGCCGAGCCCGCCTCGGAGTTTCGCTACCGCAATCCGGTCATCGAGCCCGATACGCTGTACATCGCGGTGAGCCAGTCGGGCGAGACCTTCGACACCCTCGCAGCCGTGCAGGAGGTGATGCGCAAGGGGGGTCGGGTGCTCGGCATCGTCAACGTGGTGGGCAGCGCGATCGCACGCGCCTGCGGCCGCGGCATCTATCTACATGCCGGGCCGGAGATCGCAGTGGTCGCGACCAAGACCTTCACCTGCACTGCCGTGGCGCTCGCGCTGCTGGCGATCCACCTCGGAAGGCTGCGCGACCTGTCCAGCGCGCAGGGCGCACGGCTGCTCGCCGCGCTGGAGGCGCTGCCCGGGCAGGTCGCGGAGGTGCTCGCCGCTGAAGCGGCCGTCGACGCCGTGGCCCGTGAGGTCGCGAAGTACGGCAACATGTTCTTCGTCGGCAGATCCGCGGGCCACGCCGTGGCCATGGAGGGTGCTCTGAAGCTCAAGGAGGTCAGCTATCTGCACGCCGAGGCGTATCCTGCCTCCGAGCTCAAGCACGGTCCGTTGGCGCTCATCGATGCGCACACGCCGACGATGGTGGTACTGCCGCGCGACGAGCTCTTCGAAAAAAATCTCTCCACGATCGAGGAGATCCGCGCCCGGCGCGGTCCGATCTACGTTGTCACGCACCCCGGACCACTACCTGCCGGTGTGCAGGGCGCTTTGCAGGTGCCCGCCTCCGAGCCGGAGCTGGATCCGATCCTGCTGAATATACCTTTGCAGCTGCTCGCGTATCGCGTCGCCCGCGACCGCGGCACGGAGATCGATCAGCCGAGGAATCTGGCGAAGTCGGTCACGGTGGAGTAGTCAGTAAAGGATATATCGCGGTCAGCCTCCCGCCGGTGTTGTTCTCGATGCCGGTGTAGTAGGCATTGACGATCGCGATCAGTTGCGAGCGCGTGTGCCGCTCGCTCGGCGGCAGCACGCTGAGGAATTGTGGGCGCGGATGGTCACCGAGCTGATCGACCCGCGGCAGCGCGCCGGCTCCCACGCCGATGGTTGCGGCGAGTCGCGAAGCGATGCTCTCGATCTCGGTGATCCGATGATCGACTACCCTGATGCGCGTCGCGAGCAGCACCCGGGCGCCGTTCGGCGATGGCCTGTAGGCAGGCGCGATCACAGGAAGCCGGTTCGGCGGCGCTCACCGATCCGGCAAGCAAACACAGACCGACCAACGCTGCGAACCCGGCTGTGAGCCGTGCGCTCGTACTCTTCATCGTTTTCCCCCATGCCGGCCGGGGCCGACTATAGCAGCTCATATATCCGCCGCGACGGCAACCGCGCGGTGAAGCTCTCCGCGGCGTACGGATCGGCGCTGAAGCGCGCCCACTGCGCTTCCTATGTCAGCGACAGGCAGTGATAAGCTGGCGTGAGCATGGCCAGAGCCCGGCGTCCCGACATCCGCCTGAAGAGAGCCTACGAGCGCGCAGCACCCAGCGACGGTACGCGCGTGCTCGTCGATCGGCTCTGGCCGCGCGGCGTCACGAAGCAGGGGGCGCGCATCGATCACTGGTTCAAGGACGTCGCGCCCAGCGCTCCTCTGCGCCGTTGGTTCGGACACGCTGTCGATCGATGGGAGGAGTTTCATCGTCGCTACGCGAGAGAGCTCTCCCGGCCGAATGACCAGTTCGACGAGCTGCTCTGCCTGGCAAGCGAGCGTCCGGTCACGCTGGTATTTGGTGCGCGTGATCCGGAACACAACAATGCGCTGGTGCTGCGCGAGGCGCTTCTACGGGCGGGCCGCACGCGGCGAACACGCACGCGCCGGACACGCACGCGGGCAACGGCCACGCGGGCAACAGGCAAGCATCGGTTATGAACGACAGCGTGTCCGAGCCGCAATCATCCCGGACAGGCCGAACTGCTGAGGCGAGGCACTCAGCGCTTTGGCTGCTGTATCAACTCGATGCGATTGCCGGCCGGGTCGATCGCAAATCCGATCATGATGCCGGTGTTGCCGAAGGTGCGTGGCTTGCCGTCCATCTTGCCGCCGGCGGCTTCGACCGCCGCCGAGGTGGCGGCCAGGTCCGAGACGTTGAGGATCAGGTGCGGTACCGGGTCGGTCAGCTTGGCGGCGCGATGCATGATGACGATCTGCGCGGCCGTATCGGCCTTCGCAGTGGCCACCGAATCGCCGAAGTTCAGCATGATTTCGAGGTTTCCCGGAAAGGACAGCCGGTTGACCTCCTGCAGGCCGAACGCCGCTTCATAAAACTTCGCCAGTGCGGCGACGTCGCTGCCGCCGACACGCGCCGCATTCAGCGTCACGTCGGCTTGCGCGATACCCGCGAGCAGCATCGCTGCACCGGCGATGAATCCGAGGCCCGTGGCTGTTTTCATGACTGGTCCCCCGCTATTTCCAGGTTGTTGCTTCGCTTCAATGATAGCGCCGCTCAGGATCGTGCGGCGAGCGGCGAGCGGCGAGGGGCGCCTGCGAGCCAGCCGAGCACGGGGAGCCTTTCCCGCCACGGTCTTAACCAACCTTAATGAGCCGTTTATCGGGGCTTAACCCGGGTGGAGCTAATCTGCGTCATTGGGAACGTAGCTCGCGTAGCCGTCCTTCAGGAGACAGGCCCATGCGTACCCAGCTCCTCACTCTCGCTGCCAGCCTCGTCGTTGGTCTTGCTGCCGTCGCACTGGCAACTACTGCGGCTGCCGTGGGCTCCACGGGAGGCGGTAGCGGTAGCACTACCAGTAGCAGCAGTAGCAGTAGCAGCAGCGGAGGTGGGGGTGGGGGAGGCGGGCACGGCGGAGGCGGAGGCGGCGGCCATGGTGGAGGTGGCGGCCACGGTGGAGGTGGCTTTGGAGGAGGGCGTGGCGGAGGCGGCTTTGGAGGGATGAGCTTCGCGAGTCGCGCTGTTGGGGGCAGCCGCGGCGGCTACGGTATCGTAGGCTATGAATCTGCTGGTCTGGCCACGCCGGGCGGGCTCGGCGCGCGGGGCGGGGCCAGCGCCCGGAATACCTTTACCCTGGGTCCCCGTGCGGGAAGCGCCGCCACCGCCAGGCGCGTAACGGGTCGATTCGACCCGGCGGGCCGCCCCAGCCCACACCCGGGACGTCCTCCCATGCCGCGGCATCGGCCGCGACCGCGCGTGAGTCCTGGTGAGAATTGCGATACGGCTACGAACTGCGTACCCGCAGCCTACGAGGTGTACGAGCCGATCGAGCTCTTTTGTGCTCCCTGGGTCGCTGAGGTGCCTTGGATCGCAGAGGCTGGCCAGAACTATTGGCCCTTCTACTGCTCTTTCCCGATCAAGACCCCGACCAACGGCCCGACCAAGAGGCCGACCGACAGGGGGATCAACGACGCCCTGCCAGACAGGGCGCGCGAACCCTGAGGTTGCGGTTCGATGTCCTCCGTCCGTTGGCGACGGATGACGGCTCATCCTCTGCTTGTTTGCGCGGCCATCAGTCTGCTCGCCTGCTCCTGTGCGGCGAGTCCTCCAGCGCCCCGGGCGCGCGATTTCAGGACGGCCATTTCCCGCATCAAGCGGCGCGATCCGGGATCGCCCGCCGTACTGAGCGCGCAGCTCGCTTACGCCGATTTCCTCCTGGGCGCAGCTCCGGGCCCCTGCGCGCAGCGTCTCGCACTCGCGCAGCCACCACTCGCTAGCGTCGAAGCCAATCCCGAGGCGCGTGTCATCTCTCCCGACGCTCTGGCCCGCGCGGCCGGCCTCGAATACCGCCTGCACCTCGAGCGTGCCGCATGCGACGGCAACGTGGATCGTGACGCTGAGCTGCTGGCGGCCCTGGCGGCGGCGCGCCGCGCCGTCCCACTCTACCGTAACGTATTCGACTACCACTCGATGGTCATCATGCAGTTCGACACCGGTGTCGTTCTGCATCAGCTCGGCGAGCAGGCGACGGCGCTCGCGGCCCTCGAGGTGGCTCTCGATATGGACCGGGAATACGGTTTCGGCGACGACGCTGCGCAGAACTACGAGCTGCTTCTCGACTGGCAGGGCAAGGCAGCTGGCCCTGCACAGGTTGCCGCACTCATGCGGGACTTCCCGAAGCGACGCGCGATCCTGAAGTTCGCGTGGGGTGCACGCGACGCGCAGATCACGCTCGAAAATCGTCGTGAATCCATCGACGACGGCCGGATCTTCGCCAGCCGGGCGGCCGCCAGTTTCGAGCGCCGCATCAGCCCCGACCACGACGGCAGCTGGAGCGTCTCGTACCTGCATCGCTTGTCCCATTACCTGCCTGGCGTCTGGCCAACGGCCGAGGATCCGCACGCGTCGCCAGTCGCGTTTGCCCCCGCCGCGCTCGCGGCGGTGGGCTTCAAGGTAAGCGCCAGCGGACAGTTCGAGGGTGTAACGGATTCCAGGATGTTCTCGGCTCGCCTGGTCGCCGTCGCGCAGCGGCTCATCCGAGCCCGTGCGCCGTCCGGTAAGCTCGTGCATGACGTCATGGACGAGGCTGTCGAGGCGACGCCCGACGTGCTCTCACCGGGACTCCTCGAGGCCGCGACGGCCGAGGACTACGCTCTGCAGACCGCAATGTGGGTCGGGGCGACTCTCGAGCAGGGCGTCTGGTACGAGATCTCAGCCCCTCTTGCCCTTCCGGGCTTTCCGCGCGTCGTTCTTCGACACCGCATCACCTTTGCCTTTACCCGCATGGTGCCGTGTAGCGCGCGCGCAGCGCCGCCGCAATGCGTCGAGATCATCATTCGCGCGGCCCCAGATCGGCAGGCGCTCATCGATTTCAGCGGTTACCCGTGGGATCCGCAGTATGCCGGCTCTATCGAAGCTCGTATCGTCACTGACCCCGCAACCCTGCTTCCCTACACTCTGGAGGAGCGGATCTCCTGGTACGACCCGGATGGCCGAGGAGACGCGCTCGTCGAGTCGGACCATGTCGTATCGACGGCGGCCTATCGGGACGGCATCGACAGCTCTACGCGCGCGATGGCAGGCCGTGCATCGCGTTGATAGTTCCACGGACGGCTGTGCAGCTGCCCCAGCAGCGCGTGCACGAAACGGTCCTGGCGACGCCGCGCCTCGTGCAGCGGTACGCCGTGATCGAGGATGGCAAAGTACACGGTACCCCGATCCGTGGTAGATATCGCGCCGACCAGGGCACTCGCCCCGTAGCTGCCGAAGGAGCCCGTCTTGCCGACGACGCGCCCGGCCTCGCCCGGGCCCTTCAGCCTGTCGTGCAAGGTACCCTCATCGATGCCGGCAACGGGCAGCACGTCGTAAAGCGGGTGACCCGTCGCCTGCAGCCTGCCCTCCAACGCGCGCAGCAGCTTCACGGCTGCGCGCGGACTGAGCCGATTGCGCGGATCCTCGCCCGCGCCGTCACCGAGGATGATCTCGGAGCGCATCGCCGCGGGCACCACGCTGCGCGCCAGTGCCTGTACGGCCGCCGCGCCGCCCGCCTCGTCGGCCAGCGGCGCCATGATGTTGTTGGAGTAGTCGTCCAGAGCCTTCAGCATCGAAAGCAGTGGCTCGGAGCGCAATTCCAGCAGCACATCGCCACTCGTGGCATCCTGCGCCGTGGCCGGCACCAGACTGCCGGCGGCCGAGAGGCCGCGTTCCGTGAGGAATTGGACTGCCGGAGGCGCCGCGATCTGCAGCCCCGCCGCGGCCGCCGGCAGTACCTGCGCCGGTTGCGGCATCTGCGGCGCTGGCAAGGCGCGCACCGCCGCCCACGCCGCAGCTGGGGTCATCCCGGCGAGCGCTCGGCGCAGTCGCGCACCTTCCGGATCGCTCTGCCAATCGAAGGTCAACGCGCCCTGCAGGCGCAGGTTGCCCGCAATGCGCCGGATGCCGAGCGCATTGAGACGTTCCGCGACCAGCAGTGCATCCTCGTCCACCAGCGAGGGGTCTCCGTCGCTCGTGACCAGCAGATTTCCCTGCAGCGTCCCGTTCAGCACGCGCCCGCGCGCCACGAAGCTGGTCGTGAAGCGATAGTCGGGACCGAATTTGTTCAGCAGCGCGAGCGTCGTAGGAATCTTCGACACCGAGGCGGGATGCACCGCCCGGGTGGCCGCCTGAGCCAGGAGCACCGTGCCGTCGGCAGCCTCGACATAGACGCCCTGATCCGGACCGAGGATCGTGCGCGCCGCCGCGACCAGACCCGGCAGCTCATCGCCCGGCGCTGCGCGCGCGCCGGCGACTACTGTCAGGCCGCAGGCGATCAACAGCATGAGCGATCGTTTCATCGGCAGGGAAGCTTACCCGAAGGGCGCAGTGCGATCGATGACGGCCGTCACCGGATCGCCTGAGCGATGCACGCTCCTCGCAGCCGGTCTGGAGGTCGATCTGAATCTGGTCTACATTAGCTTCGAGCAGTCCTCCGCACGCAGGCCATTACGGGCCAAAACACGGGTCGTTGTAGCCTCCGCGCGGCCGCGATGGCCGCGGGGAGAAGAGGACCCAGGTGAGCTCGATGCTTCCCAACGCCACGGCTGATCGCCCATGAGCCTCATGACGCCTTTGGTCCGGCGTTGGATCGAGGACGGGCGGCGCGATCCGGACGGCCTCTGGGCCCGGGCCGCGGACCAGCTGCCGTGGTTCAGAAAATGGGATCGGGTATTCGACTGGCAGCCGCCGACGTTCCGCTGGTTCCTCGGCGCGCAGACCAATCTCGGCTACAACGCGGTCGATCGCCACGTACTGGACGGTGACGGTGGACGTGCGGCGCTGATTTATCTCAACGAGCGCGGCGAGCGCGTCGTGCAGACCTATGCCCAGCTGTTGCATCAGGTCAAACGCATCTGCGCAGCGTTGCGCGGTCTCGGCATCGGCCGGGGCGATCGGATCACGATCTACATGCCGCCCTGCCCGGAATCGATCGCGCTGATGCTGGCGACGGTCCGTATTGGAGCGATCCACTCGATCGTATTCGCCGGATTCGGCGCTCAGGCGCTGGGCAGTCGCATCGCCGCGAGTGGATCGCGCGCGGTGTTCGCGGCCGATGTGATCTACCGCAAGGGCCAGAGCGTGCCGCTGCTGCCGATCGTCGAGGAGGCGCTGCGCAACTGCGGCGGCGCCGTGGAGAGTCTGGTGGTGCTATCGCGCGAGGGCAGGACTGCGGCCGGATCGCAGGCGCGCGCGCCTCTGTCCTGGGACTCCTTTATGCGGCTCGGGGTGGCGCAGGATTCCGGTTACGCCGTCATGGAGGCTAACGAGCCGGCCTTCATTCTCGCGACCTCGGGTACCACTGCGAAACCGAAGCTCGCGATTCACACCCACGGCGGTTTTCAGGTTCACGTGGTCGCGACCGGCAAGTGGTGCTTTGGCCTGAAGCCGACGGACGTCTGGTGGGCGACTTCCGACATCGGCTGGATCGTCGGTCACAGCTATATGGTGTATGCACCGCTGGTCGTCGGCTGCACCACCATCGCGTTCGAGGGCGCCCTGGACTACCCCCAGCCGGACGCGAACTGGCGTGCCGCTGTCGAGGAATGCGGTGTGAGCGGCATCTTCACCTCGCCCACGGCGGTCCGGCTGCTGATGCGCTATGGCAACGAGCCGCTGCGGTCGATCGACCATTCCCGGCTCGAGCGCATCGTCTCGGCCGGCGAGACGCTGAACACGCCGGCGTGGAATTGGCTGCAGAACACCATCCTCGGCGGCCGCGTGCCGGTGATCGATCACATGTGGCAGACCGAGACCAGCGGTCCCATCATCGGCAATCCCTACGGTCTCGGCCTGTTGCCGATCAAACCAGGCTCCGCGGCGATCCCGCTGCCCGGCATCGAGGCGACCGTGCTTTCGATCGAAGGTGAGCCCTGTGCGCCGGGGGAGAAAGGCATCATGGTCCTGAAGCGCCCCTTCCCGGGCCTCACGGCGGGTTTGTGGGGCGAGCCTGAGCGCTACGCGCGCGATTACTGGCAGCGCATCCCGGGCGTCTACTACAGTGGTGACGCTGCGCAGCTCGACGAAGACGGCTATTTCTGGTTCGGCGGGCGTGCCGACGAGGTCATCAAGATCGCAGACCACCGCATCGGCACCATCGAGGTGGAGAGCGCCTGCCTGTGTCATCCGGCGGTCGCCGAGTGTGCCGTCGTCGGTCGCCCCGACGAGCTGCGCGGAGAGGTCATCTCGGCCTTCGTGCTGCTCAAGCACGGTGAGACCGCATCGGCGGACCTGCGCCGTGCGGTCATCGAGACCGTGCGACATGAGCTCGGACCGGTCGCGGTCATCGGGGAGCTGAACTTCGTCGGGATGCTGCCGAAGACGCGCAGCGGCAAACTCATGCGCCGAGTGCTCAAGGCCGTCATTCTCGACCGCGATCCCGGTGACATCACCACCATCGAGGATGAAGGCTCGGTAGACGAGGCGCGATCGGCCTGGCGCCGCATGAAGAGCGAGATGACGAGATGATGCGGGCCGAGATGATGCAGGCCGACACGATGCAGGCCGAGGTGAATCGACGTCATGTTTAGCGCCTTCAGGATTTTTGATCAGGACGGAAAGGTCTCGGGGCGCGTCGTTGAATGCGCGCTCGAAGAGCTCAGCGCGGGCGGGGTGCTCATCAAGGCCGCTTTCTCGAGCGTGAACTACAAGGACGCCCTGGCCGCGACCGGCAGCGGCAAGATCCTGCGCCGCTTCCCGCTCATCGGCGGTATCGACGTGGTCGGCGTAGTCGAATCGAGTACCGCTGCCCAGGGTGGCCTGCCCTTCGAGCCGGGCGCGCCCGTGCTGGTGACCGGCTATGACCTGGGCGTCGCGCATGACGGCGGCTATGCGGGCTACGTGCGCGTGCCGGCCGACTGGGTGGTGCCGTTACCGCCGGAGCTGTCTGCATTCGATGCCATGGCGATCGGGACCGCCGGCTTTACCGCGGCGCTCTCGATCGTCGAGATGGAGCGCAATGGGCTCGCCCCGGCCAATGGGCCGGTGATCGTGACCGGGGCCACCGGCGGCGTCGGCAGCCTCGCCGTGCAGTGCCTGGCGGCGCGCGGCTACGAGGTGACGGCGCTCAC
>JASHPX010000191.1 GCA_030037905.1 Gammaproteobacteria bacterium | reverse complement strand
TTGAGGGTCCGGACGCTATAATTCATTGAATAGGCTAGAGCTACGAGCTTGCTGACGCCAGAGACGAAGGGGGCGACTGAGTCGATGCCATGGCCAATATCTTTCTCTCCTACTCCAGGGCCGACAAGGCACGGGTAGCCCCACTGGTCGGGGCCCTCGAGGCCCAGGGCTGGAGCGTGTGGTGGGATCCGGCCATCATTCCCGGCCAGGAGTTCGACGATCGCATTGCCGAGGAGATCGACAAGGCAAGCGCAGTGGTCGTCGTATGGACTTCGCTCTCGGTCGCTTCGCGCTGGGTGCGAGGTGAGGCCCGCGAGGCGGCTGATCGCGGCATCCTGGTGCCCGTGCGTTTCGACAAGGCGAGGCTGCCGATCGACGCCCGCGCCGTTCACACCACCGATCTGGACGATTGGCGCGAGGATGCCTCGAGCCAGTCTTTCCAGGATTTGCTCTGCGCTTTGTCGCTTCTATTGAAGGACATTCCGCGCGCCGCCTCGGCGGCGGCGCATCGCGCATCGATCTGCGTATTGCCGTTCGCGAACATGAGCGATGATCGCGAGCAGGAATATTTCTCCGACGGTATCAGCGAAGACATCATCACTGATCTGTCCAAGGTGTCCGCTCTTGCGGTCATCGCCCGCAACACCGCCTTCACGTTCAAGGGCAGATCGGTCGATGTGCCGCAGATTGCCCGCCAACTCAAGGTGAGCCACGTACTCGAGGGGAGCGTGCGCAGATCCGGCAATCGCGTGCGCATCACGGCGCAGCTCATCTACGGTACCTCTGGAAGCCATGTTTGGGCGGAGCGCTACGACCGAAATCTTGATGACATCTTCGCGCTTCAAGACGAGATCTCCAAAGCCATCGTTGCGGCGCTTAAACTGAAACTACTGCCCGAAGAGAAGCAGGCGATCGAGGACCGCGGCACAGACAATGTCGAGGCCTATGACCTGTACCTGCGAGCCCGATCGTTGACGGCAACTCTCAGTCCGGAGCAGCTCAAGCGTGCTGCGAGCCTGTGCCGCGAGGCCCAGTCGCGCGACCCGCAGTTCGTGTTCGCCTGGACCGAGCTCGCGTCGACCCTTCATCTCAGCACCCTATACATGCCGAAAGAGGCCGCTGCACTTCAGGCGGAATGGGATCGAGTCGTCGAGCGGGCCGTGGCCCTTGCGCCGAGCCTGTGGGCGAGCGCGTTCGCGCTCGGTGAGCGGGAATCGTATCGAAGACACTGGATCGCAGCGGAGGAAGCCCTGAATCGGGCCGTGCAGCGGGCTCCTCGAGCGGAAGTGGAAGTGGGGTCCACTCTCGGCAGATTGCTTTCGAGCCTCGGACGGATGGAAGAAGCGATCATTCGGTGTCGAGTCGCCTGCGCGGCCGATCCGCTGTCGATGCTTGCGTCGACTAATTTGCAGATCGGACTGACCGCCGCCGGGCGAGATGAGGAGGCGGAGAAGGAATACCACCGCAGTCAGGACCTGGCCGGTGATCGGTCGGCGATAGAACACTTCGCCCTGTTGCGTGCCTGGGCGCGGAGAGACTCACCGCAGAGTCTTCGCACGCACCTGCGCCGATTTATTGCGCACGACAGCGTGCCGATGCCGCTCCAATCGGACCTGCTCGAGGTGCTCGATCAGCCGGTGGCGGCTCGCACGCTCCTCAAGCAGGCTTTCGAGGATCCCAACTACCAGGATGCCACCCGGCAGTTCAGGCTCTCCATGTGGGCCGCACTGTTTGATGACATCGATCTCGCCCTGGCAACCGCGCGCCGCGCCTACGTCGAGCTGCACTCTTGGGCCCTGTTCCTGCTGTGGCAGCCGATCTATTGCACGATGCGCCGGGATGAGCGCTTCAAGCAGCTGCTGCGCGATCTCGGGATCGTCGATTATTGGCGGCAGACGGGCCGCTGGGGCGAGTACGCCCGCCCCCTGGGCGACGACAATTTTGAGATCATCAGATAGATTGCGACTCTATAGCGTTGAGCAAGGGATGCTGCCCGACAGCGGACGGCCACCACCGACAGGGGTCGTGACGCCTCGGGTCGGGACCGAAGATAACGTCCTGAAAAGGCGAGTGACTGCTGCCGCCTCAGTATCCCAGCATTCGCTGCGTGAGTAGACTCTGCATGTCGCGCCAGCCGTCGGCAATCAGGTAGATCACGACTTGGTTGGCGTGGACACGATAAACCAGCCGATAGGGCGGTGACTACATACCCGCCATCCTGTTTATCAGGCGTGAGCTTTACAGCGTATGTGAAATGCCTCATAAATCGCTCTTGGCTATGCCCAGCTTCGGTTCCGCTCACACTGCGGATAGCGTCGCAAGCTTTGTGTAAACAAGTGACCGAACAGCCCCCGCCGCGTTAAGGACGTTTCCGCCGTCAAGGGAGCAACGCCTTTGGCTTCACGGCCGTCGCAAGAGCCAATCTCTTATCCTTGGTCATCCAACTGATCTGTAGGTTGAACCCGTTCGGAGTCGTCGTGTGGTAGCTCTGGAAGGCAGCCTGATGGATATCGTCTGATACATACACCCCATCCGGTCCCAAATGAACGCTTGAAGTGTCTACACGCACTGGAAGCCCTCTCGATACCAGCGCCGCGCGCACCCGGTCCACGTCCCAAGGGGCTATCCCGAACGATATATGATCAAGCAGTGCACCGGGTGGAAGAGCCGGAGTTCCAGGGATGATCGGCTTTGGACTGCGAATGAGTATGTCCCCGACATCCCCAATCAGAAGCTCGTTCTGAGATCCTTCGTCGTAAGACGGCGTCCATCCCATCAAATTGGAATAGAACGATGCGCTCTTCTTATAGTTGCTGACGCGGAACGACATATGGTCGAGCCATACAGTTTGCCAATCTGTCGGCTTGAACGGGAGCGGTGCCGTCGGCGATATATACGCAGTCGTTTGCCGGGATTGGACGAGCCCATGGGCATTGCAGATTTGGAGATTCCAGCCGTCCGGGTCCTTGACGTGGAAGCTCTCAAAGCGCCCCCGATTCTCCGGGACAGGCGCTAGTCCGCGACTTCGCAACTCGATCTCAACTCGCCTCGCGTCCCAGGGGTCGATGACGAACGCAAAGCTGCTCACGCTTACATGGCGGCCCTCGGGGGGCTGGGTTGTGTAGCCTCCCGCGGAAACGCCACGAAAGATTGCAGAACCCCACTTGCCGATATCAAGTATTGCCTGCTTGTCATCGTCACTACGCAGCTTCCAACCGAGCAAGGCCACATAGAAGGCAGCTTCCTTGCGGTAATCCTCGATTTCGAACAGGATATGTTCCAGGGCCTTCGTTCTCCAGCCGGTCGGCGCAAATATTGGGGGGATTGGCGCGGTAGCGACCTCCTTGCTCAGGGGACAGGTGCCCTGGCCATAGCCATCGCGGCAAAAGCCCTGACTCAGGGCGATCTCGTTCATGCCCAGCGAAAGCACCGTTCCGCTCACACCGCGGATAGCGTCGCGTCGTGAGAATTTATGACCGTTGTCCATTGTCTGACCTCCCTGTCCGCCGTTGCCAGCCCCTAATGTCGAGCACGATAGATTCTCAGGCCTAAAGTCGGCGGCATGCAATTGTCGCGATTCAACGGGGACGTTCCAAGTAAGAGTAAGACGGTGCCGACAGGTACATCTCACGATCCGGCTTGTAGTGCCGGACGAGATCGGAGCCCAAGATCAAATCCAAGGCAAACCAGCAAATTTCGCTAGCTGGACCATCAGCGCAACATTGCCATTCGATAGCGGCGAGATAACGTATTTGTTTTTCAGCGGGGTCAGCCCTGCGACGAATACGCACGCCTTCACAGTGGCCAGTGCCGCATTTCTGTCAGCGGCCGGTGTCCCGGGCCGGGTCGAAAGCACCGATCCAGGCCGCGCGCCGCCCTCGTGGAAGCCGGTTGTGCGCCGTTCCACCGTTCAGCTCTTGCGCTCCAGATCGGCCGTGAATCCAATGCCTCGATGCTGAGGTTCAGGGCGCTGCATGAGCACGCGGATCACGGCGAGGATGCGAGCAATAGCCTCGTCGTGTTCGATGAGTTTCTTTCCCAGGCGCGCCTCGAGCTGCTCGAAGCGCCGGGCGAGCTCTCGGTTAGAGCTGAGCAGCTCGCGTAGCCTCACGAAGGCACGAACCACGTGGACGCTCATCTGGACCGCGCGGGGGCTGTTGAGGATTGTGGCAGCTTGCATGGCGCCATGCTCCGTGAAGGCGAGCGGGCGTTTGCGGCGCCCGCCCCAACTTGATGTCGCAAAATGCGACTTCAAGTTGGTGAACTCTTCAGCACTCAGCTCGAAGATAAAATCGTCAGGAAAGCGCGCCCGGTTGCGACAAACCTGCTCGTTTAATCGTCGAGTCGTGACCTCGTATAGGGCGGCCAGTTCGGCATCGAGTAGTACCCGCTGACCGCGGAGCACCTCGGCCGTCCCACGCTCCGGTTTTACCAGTCGCGTACTGACTTCACCTTGCTTTGGGCCACTTGCTCGCGGCCTGCGAGCCGTCATCCCGCGTATCCCCAGGCGCGGGTGATCGCGATGGCTGCCTGTTTCCAGGCGGGGCTGAAATAGAGTGCGTTCGCCCAGACTTCGCTGGCGACGAGAACGGCGGCGCCTATCGCGAACGGGCGATTGAGTGTTCCGCGCCGCCACAAGTCCCATCCGGCCATCAATCCGATCAGCAGGAAATTGCCGTAAAAGGTTGCAATCAAAGACGGCCAGAAAGTGTCAGGGAACGGGATCACCAGCGTCCCGGTGATGCGCGAGAAGCCGGGATCGGCGAGTGAGACCATGGCGAGCATCATCATGCGCTTGTGGCTGGCGGGATCGCGCCGCAGAAAATATCCCGCTGCCGTGAAGAGACCGAACCCTCCGATATCGGAGATATTGACCGCCATGAAGGGTAGGTCCGATTGGATGGCTGATTGGTACGCAAGGGGATGCGCCAAGAGCTGCGCGTCTTTGGTCAGGAAGGCGGCAGGGCCCAGTAGCATCATCAGCGCGGCCCACCAAAGCGCCAGCTTGCCGATCTTCCGGTGCAGGGAAAAATGTTTCGATTGAATGAGCAGGACCTGGGTCGTAAGAATGCACATCCAGCTTGTGAAAACGGCGCCGTGTACATAGGTGACCCACGCCGGCCGGGGAACTTCCTTCAAGAACTGGTATGGGATATCGAGTCCGAATCCGGCGATGAGGCCCGCC
Source organism: Gammaproteobacteria bacterium (assembly GCA_030037905.1). Taxonomy (GTDB): domain Bacteria; phylum Pseudomonadota; class Gammaproteobacteria; order Steroidobacterales; family Steroidobacteraceae; genus FEN-1191. Next base: position 1,423 of record JASHPX010000191.1, on the reverse strand, counting down.
CACATCAAGCCAACCCAGAGCAGATAGATTTTCCGGTCGTCGCGTGGATCCCAAGGATCGACTCGCCGCAATGGCATCGCCGCAATAGTGTTCATGTCCCCCCATGTGCCGTGTCCGTAGCGGAGGTTTTGATGGCATCTTGATGGCCGCGGTCGGCGAGCGCGCAGGATAAGGTTGCGGAGCGCGGTTTACAACGCCCAATGCCAATAAATAGCCTACGGCTTCCTCTGCAGAATCTCGATCCGATTGCCGAACGGGTCACTGACGAAGATGCGGTCGTAGCCTTCGATAGCAGCGTCCTGAACGATCTCATGCCCTTTTTCGCGGCAGCGTGCCACAACGACCGCTAAATCGTCGACCAGCAATCCAGGATGCGCCTTCCTGGCCGGATGAAAGTCTTTGTCGACGCCAAGGTGAATCTTCACCAGGTCGCTCTCGAACCAGCAACCGCCACGCCTGGCGGTCGCTCGGCTGCCGGAGTACGCGACCAGGACGCCACCATGGCCGCGTGGCACAATGTGCGGTAACCCGCGGCCAGCGGTAAAGCATGCGTTCAGGAACGCATCGGGGTGCAGATGAATTGCCGCACTTCTTCGGCCAGATCTTTCATCCTTGCCAACTATTCCCTGGTGATCGTGGCTACCGTACTGGCGTTCGGGCTGGCAGCAGATGCGCACTCGGCCACGCCCGGCTTCGGCCCGGCCAATCCCTTCTACACGGCGAGCGCGCTTCCCTTCCAGGCGCCGCCGTTCGACAAAATCAAGGATTCCGACTACGAGCCGGCGATGGACGCTGCAATCGCGCAAAATCTCCGCGAGCTGCAGGCGATCGCGAACAATTCCGCGCCTCCGACGTTTGACAACACGCTCGTGGCACTGGAGCGCAGCGGCCGGCTTCTGCAGCGGGTGAATCAGGTGTTCAGCGCGATGGTGTCAGCCAACACGGACCCAACGCTGGATGAGGTGCAGCAAACCGAAGCGCCGAAGCTCGCGGCGCTCAACGATGATGAGTATTTGAACCTGAAGCTCTTCACGCGCGTAAAGGCCATATACGACGAGCGTGATTCGCTGCATCTCGATACCGACGGCAAGCGACTGGTAGAGCTCACATACGGTGATTTCGTTCATGCGGGTGCGAATCTTTCTGCCGCCCAAAAGCGGCGACTGAGGGAAATCAATACGCAGATCGCCACGCTCTCCACGGCCTTCATGCAGAAGCTGCGCGCTGCCGACAACGCCGGTGCGTTTTCCACCACCGATAAATCGGCACTCGCCGGCCTGACCGATGACCAGATACAGGCCGCCGAGGAGGCCGCGAAGCAACACAAACGACCGGGATACCTGATCCCGCTGCAAAACACGACGCAGCAGCCGATTTTCGACACACTGAGCAATCGCGACAGCCGCCGGGAAATCTTCCGCAA
>JASHPX010000190.1 GCA_030037905.1 Gammaproteobacteria bacterium | reverse complement strand
TCGATCATCGACTCGATCTCCTGCGGCGTCGAGATGAACGGCGGCGCCAGCGCGATGACGTCGCCCGAATAGCGCACCAGCAACCCCTCGTCGAGCGCCCGCTCGAACACACGCAGCGCCCTGAGGCCGGGCTGATTCGGCAGCGGCGCGAGCTCCACGGCCGCAGCGAGCCCTATATTGCGGATGTCGATCACGTGCGGCTCGCCGCGCAGGCCGTGCGCGGCGCTCTCGAGAACCGGCGCGAGGCTCGCGGCCCGCTCGATCAGGCCTTCGCCGACCATGGCATCGAGCGTCGCGCCGGCCGCCGCCACCGCCATCGGATGCCCGGAGTACGTATAGCCGTGAAAGAACTCGATGGCATGCGCGGGCCCGCGCATGAACGCCTCGTAGATGTCCGCGCGCACCAGGACTCCGCCCAGCGGGATGACGCCGTTGGTGACCGCCTTGGCAAAGGTGATCAGGTCGGGCTGCACTGCGAAGAAATTCGTCGCGAACGGCTTGCCCAGGCGGCCGAAGCCGGTGATCACCTCGTCGAAGATCAGCAGAATGCCGTGCCGCGTGCAGATCTCCCGTAGCCGCTGCAGATAGCCTCGCGGTGGAACGATGACCCCGGTGGAGCCCTGCACCGGCTCGACGATGACTGCCGCAATCGTGGAGGCGTCGTGCAGGCTCACCAATCGTTCCAGCTGCTCGGCGAGGTGCAGGCCCCACTGCGGCTGGCCGCGCGTGAAGCTCATGTCCTGCAGTGAGTGGGTGTGAGGCAGGTGATCGACCGCGGACAGCATCAGCGGGGCGAACATCCCGCGGTTGGAAGCGATCCCCCCGACGGAGAGGCCGCCGATGCTCACGCCGTGATAGGCGCGCTCGCGGCCGATCAGGCGCGTGCGCGTCGCCTCACCGCGCACGCGGTGGTAGGCGATCGCCACCTTCAGCGCTGTGTCGACGGCCTCCGAACCGGAGTTGACGAAGAACACGCGATCCCGCGGCCGCCCCGCCAGCCCCGCGATCCGGGCCGCGAGCTCGAAGGCCGGCGCGTGTCCCATCTGAAAGCCCGGAGCGAAATCGAGCCGCTCCACCTGGCTCTGTACCGCGCGCACGATGCCCGGATGCGCGTGCCCGAGCGGAGTGCACCACATCCCTGACAGACAGTCGAAAACTTGGCGCCCGTCGGCGAGGGTGTAATAGGCCCCGCGGCCGCTGACGATGAGGTGCGGGTGCGCCTTGAAGTAGCGGTTGCCGGTGAACGGCATCCACCAGGACTGCAGCGCCTGTGGATCCGGAGCCTCGGGCGGCTGGCCGGCATTGGAAGGCGGCGTCAACATGGCGGCGGTGCGGAGGTTTGCGCTGTGCCAGCAGTCTCTCGACGCCATGTCTCGTAGAGTCGCAACCAGCGCTCGCGGACCTGATTGGCCGCGGCTTCCCGCTGCGCCTCGTCCTCGAACAGTGCGGCCGACGTCATCAGAGACCAGATCTGACGGAGCTTGAGCTCGATGGATGCACGACGCAGCTCTTCGATTTCGAAGGCGTTCGCGCGCGCGAGCCCAGTGAGATAGCCACGAGCTTGCTCGGGAGTGGTGGACATCACGGCGGTATTTTACCTCGACAGCCGTGACGGCCGGCGGACGAGAGCGCCACCGGTCGCCGGCGTCGCCGGTGCACGAGCGTAGCGGTGGCGCGGGCGTGGCAGCCCCACGAGAGCGCCGCTGGTCGCGCGGCGTGGCCGCACAGGCTGGCGATCGCGCGAACGCCACCTGCCGCCACCACCGGCCGCAGCCGCAAATTCTTGAGCGGCGCGCGTGACGGCGTTGCCGAATTGCGACGCCGTGCTCAAGCGGCATGTGACGTAAGCCCATCCTTTGCCATAAGACGGCCCCTAGGCTGTCGTGCCAGACCCCTGGAGCGTCGCGCAACCGTCGCGCGATACCACGAAAATCGAGGAAACAACAACGCATGGTTGAATCGGCCGCCCTGGTCATCGGCAGCGCCGCGCCATCCGATCGAGACTCCGCGCTGGCGCCGGCCGCGATGCTACCCACTGGAGCATCGGCGGCGATCCGTCACGTGAACCAGCTTATCGGCCAGGTCGCTGCGTTCGACACCAACGTGCTGATCCTGGGCGAGTCGGGCACCGGCAAGGAAGTGGTGGCGCGCGCCATCCATGCCGCCTCCCCGCGCCGGCGGCGCGCCTTCGTGCCGATCAATTGCGGCGCGATCCCGGCAGAGCTGCTGGAGAGCGAGCTGTTCGGCCACGAAAAAGGCGCCTTCACCGGTGCGCTCAGCGCCCGCAAGGGCCGCTTCGAGATCGCCGAGGGCGGCACGATCTTTCTCGACGAGATCGGCGACATGAACCCGACCATGCAGGTGAAGCTGCTGCGCGTGCTGCAGGAGCGCGTGTTCGAGCGGGTGGGCAGCTGCATCTCGCAGCGCTGCGACGTGCGTATCATCGCCGCGACGCATCGCGATCTCGAGGATGCCATCAGCCGCGGCGCGTTCCGCGAGGACCTGTACTACCGCCTGGCGGTGCTGCCGATCGAGGTGCCGCCGCTGCGCGGGCGTGTCGAGGATCTGCCGGTGCTGATCACGGTGCTGGCCGAGCGCATCGCGCAGAGCGGACGGCCGCGCGTGCAGTTCAGCGCCGGCGCGCTGGCGGCGCTGTCGGCCTATCGCTGGCCCGGCAACGTGCGCGAGCTCGGCAATCTCATCGAGCGCATGGCGGTGCAGTGTGGCATGCGCGCGGTGACGATCACGGACCTGCCGGCGCGCTATCGTCCTGCCGACTGGGATCCGGCCGCGGACGCGCAGACGCGCGGGCTGATCGCCTCGGCGAGCGCCGCCGCAGTGCTCGGACCGGCGCTCGATGCGCTCACCGCACCGATCGAATCGCTCGCGGGGCCGCTCGGCTCGGCCGCATCCGGCGCCGCGATGGACGTGACGGACGGGGCCGTGCCCGGTGCGGCGCCCTGCGCAGCGAGTGGCTCGGCAG
>JASHPX010000189.1 GCA_030037905.1 Gammaproteobacteria bacterium | reverse complement strand
GAGCGATCTTGTCTTTTCTTCGGATTGTGCCACGCCGTTCTTGGCGTCAAGGCCTGCGGCGGCCTTGACGGCTGTGCTGCGGCGTGGGGCTGCCGCCGCGGGCAATTCCGCCCGAGCTCCGGAGAGCGCTCATGTCGCACACCAATTCTCTTTTCACCCTCCATGAGGCCAAAAGCGTGTCTTTGCCACCGATAACTTATGGGTGTAGGTTCTGCCCAGAAACAGAACTTGCGGTGGACAATGGGCAAGTGGCTAATGAACGACTCAAGCACTATCACGGTAAGCCGTCCACTCGTCATCGCACTACTGAGCATCCTTCTCGGATTCATCTGCGGATGCGGAGACCACGCGGAGCAACTGTCCTTACAGAACGGCAGCTTGTCGCTGAACGGCCAGCAACGGTATACAGAGCAGGGTCGCGCGCTAAAGGCAGCAATTGACAAAAGGTACAAGGCATTAAGGGCGGCTCACCAAGTGCCGGGTGGCAGGAATCCCTTGGATGTGTCGGATATCGTGTCGATGTATATCCGGCGAGACAGTTCCTTTGTCAGTGCCTTCGCAATATTAGAAGCCGCGGGGTGCCAAATAAATCACACGACCCCCGTGCCTGATGGCAGTGGCCGTCTATTGGGCGTAAGAACATTGGGTTCCTGGGGCTTTGGTGATTTCATCCTTAGCGTGTCTTTATGGCCGGAAAAAGCCGGTGATTTCAGCCGCGTTGGCAGATTAGAGGCCTCGATTTTCTATCAGTCTCTATAGACGCGTCTAAATCAAGGCCAATTCCAGCCACGGCCGATCAGTTATCGCCGCGGCACACGGAGAGATCGCCTGCCGACTCCGACGCGCACGCTCCGCGGTGGGCATGGCGCCAGATCCGTCACTTCGCTCACGCGCAGCCTGCACCATAGGCCACCGAGAGTGCCGTGCGATGTGTGTCGGGCGAGCGGCGCAGATACCGCGTGAATTACGCATGCACGATGGAACGGATATAGGCATCGCCCGTCTTGGGCGCGAGCTGGCGCATGTTCATCTCGTCGATCATGCGCTGACGTAGCGGTGAGATTCTCTGACGGGTATCCGTGACTGGAGCTCCGGTTGGAACGCGAGACGGATCGTCTCGATTCGCAACGTACGGAGCGGAGCCACGGAACTCTGCTCACCAGCCCAGTCGTCTCGAAGCCACCCTACCGCGCGAGCGGTTTAGTCCATGAGTCGGAAGTATTCTGTAGTAGCGATTTGCATCCTTTAAAAGCTAATCCTATCCTTCAGACCCGCTATAAGTGCTAGCGCCCGCTTGTCACCATGACGGCCAGCCAGTCGGTCGAAAAGGCGCAGGCAGCACCGACCAAGACGCTGGAACACGCCACCGCACTGTGAACCTGCATGTCATCGCTTCCTAACGGCCTCGATGCCGAACTAATTCTGATCGAAGGTCAAGCGATCACCTCTGGTGAGGACATTACGTCCCATCGAGGGGGCTGATCTCTGTTCCAGTGGAGGGCACAATCATGAGCTCTGAGACACCCACAGTCGAAGTGAAGGGGCACGTCAGTGCAGAAGAATGGCAGACGCGCGTCGACCTCGCTGCCGCCTACCGGCTGGTTGCGCTGAACGGCTGGGATGACCTGGTGTTCACTCACATCACCGCTAAGGTGCCGGGCACGGGGCACTTCCTCATTAACCCTTACGGCATGTTGTTCGAGGAGATCACCGCCTCTTCGCTGGTAAAAATCGACGGGGACGGTGAAAAGGTGGTGAATTCGCCCTATCCGGTGAACCCCGCCGGATTTACGATCCACAGCTGTGTACATGGTGCGCGTCACGATGCCGGCTGCGTCATGCATACACATTCGATCAACGGCGTGGCAGTGTCGGCGCAGAAGCAAGGCTTACTACCGATCTCCCAGCAGGCGTTCTTCGTGCTTTCCTCTCTGGGCTACCACGACTACGAAGGCGTGGCCCTGCTGGAGGAGGAAAAGCCGCGCCTGGTGCGCGATCTGGGCGACAAAGTCTTCCTCATGCTGCGCAATCACGGATTGCTCACGGTGGGCGGCACGGTGGCCGAGTCGTTCCTCGCCATGTACATCTTCGAGGCTGCCTGCACGGTACAGGTACGCGCACTGTCGGGGAGCAGCGAGATGATCCCGATTCCGCAAAGGATCCTCGACTTGGCCGCAGATCAAATGATCAAGGTCACTCTCGGGGGTGGGGGCGCCCTGGTCTGGCCGGCGCTGCGGCGTAAGCTCGACCGCCTGAGTCCAACATATAGCTCATAGTCAAAACGGCCCGCCCCATAGCGGCCGGTGATCAGCGTCACCTTGGTCGCCCAGCGTCGTTGTCCGAAGTTGCGTGCGATCGCTGGCAGGGGCAGCGACGTTGTGCCCGAGGACGTTGGACGCGCAAAGGCGCGCTTGATCGCGCTCGGATATGTGGAGCACTGGAGCACCTCGTGCGGCCATAAATCGCCCGGCATGCGCACACGGCGGATATCACCCTCCGGACCCCGCAGCGCACGGCGTGTGACTTCCGGGAGATGAGGGGGAGCCTCAGGCGAATACATCTCACGTATCCGCCTGAGGCTCCCCCTCATCCCCACGGATCACCCCGCCGAGCGCTGCCGTGCCCGTGGGGCGCCTATCGCTATCGGCCGTCGCCCGGCGACTCGTCGAGGAACCGCTGCACGCTCTGGAAGAGCTGCATGCGGTTCTTCTCCATCATGACGGTGTGCGTGCCCTCGCGGATCTGCACATAGCGTTTGTAGGGCGTGTGGGTCAGGCGCGCGAAGTAGGCGTACAGCATGTCGTTGGGAGCATCGGCGTCCCATTCGGCGTGTGCGAGGAATGTGGGCACGGTGATCTCGCCCGGGTCGTACAGCGGTTTGCCGGCGCTCCAGTATTCGCGCATGTCGGCCACGACCCCGTTGGGAGCACGCAGCAACCCCGGCGCGGCGAACGTCGCGCGCGCCCAGGCATCGAACCATCCCGGCGGGATGAGGGTCGAGCGCTGATCCCGTGGCACGCCGTTCAACCAGTGCGCCCGCGCGGCCGGCACCGAGACCGTGCGGTACGCTCCCAGCCGGGCGGATGGCTCGATCAGCGCCGGTGATTCGCGCAGCCATACGGGCGCGTAGAGCACCAGCTTGACGACCCGGTCGTCGTGCTGCGTGGTGTACCAGCCCATGAGGATGGTGCCCCAGGACCAGCCCATGAGATCCAGCTTCTGCACGCGCCGGCGTTGCAGGATGAAATCGACCACGGTGCCGACATCCTGGACGGCGGTGGCCGTGTGGACGATCGGCGGGTTCCGGTCAGCGGGCACGCGCATCTCGGACGGCAGGTCCGAGCGGCCATAGCCGCGGACATCCATCAGATAGACGTCGTAGCCGTGGCGCGCGATGTAATCCATCCAGGACAACCCATCCAACTCCAGATCGAAGCTGCTCTCGGCCGGATAGGTTGCGCCATGCACGAACAGCAGGATTCTGTCAGCGGGATAGCTCGCGATGCCCGCCGGATGTTTGTTGCGCACGTACAGCCTGATGCCCGGATCGGCCGTAGGCACCATGAATTCTTCGGTGACGAGCCCCGCAGACGCGGGAGGCGCGGCAGGCGCGGCCGCTGCTGGCGCCGCCGCATTCGCCGACGCAGCAAGCGCCTGCCCCGGCAGCGCGGCCGCCAGCACCGCAGACATCAGCCAACGGAGCAGCATATGGCGCAGGTCATTCGTGCAGAGATGTGGACAATCCAGGCGAATACGTCTGATGTATTCGCCTGGATTGTCCACATCTCTGCACGGTTGGCTACGCCGAACGCTGCTGCGCCGGTATCAGTGGAGCGCTGGCGCGCCCCCCTCACCACAGCGCGACGCGCTTGTCCGGCGGCAAATACATCTTGTCGCCGGGTTTGACATCGAAGGCCGCGTAGAAGGCGGCCTGATTCATTTCCGGGACAGTGCCGCGGAAGCGGTCGGGGGAATGCGGATCGGATTTGATGCGCAGGATGGCCACGTTGTCGCGCGTCTTGCCGCGCCAGACCTGTGCCCATCCAATGTAGAATCTCTGATCCCCCGTCATCCCATCCATGACCGGCGCCGGCTGTCCGTCCAGCGACAGCTCATACGCCTCGTGGGCGATGGCCAGCCCGGAGTTATCCGCGATGTTCTCGCCGAGCGTCAGCTCCCCGTTGATCGGATAGCCTGGGACCGGCGAGTAGGCCGAATACTGCGCCACCAGCGCGCGCGTGCGCGCCTTGAACTTCGCCAGGTCCTCACGCGTGAACCAGCCGGGAGGGCTCAGCAGGTTGCCGTTGCCGTCGTACTGGCTGCCCTGGTCGTCGAAAGCGTGGCTGATCTCGTGGCCGATGACCGCGCCGATACCCCCGTAGTTGACGGCGTCGTCGGCCTTCGGATTGAAGAACGGCGGCTGCAGGATCGCGGCCGGGAACACGATCTCGTTGTGCTCCGGATCGTAATAGGCATTGACGGTCTGCGGTGTCATCTCCCACTCGGTACGGTCCACCGGATGACCGAGCTTGTTCAGGTCGCGGTTGTACTCGAACTCATTGGCACGCATCACGTTGCCGAGCAGATCACCCTTGTCGATGCTGAGCGCGCCGTAATCGCGCCACTTCACGGGATAGCCGATCTTGGTGGTGAGCTTGCCGAGCTTGTCCTCGGCCTTCTGCCGCGTCTGCGGACTCATCCAGTCGAGCGTGGCGATATCGGCGTGATACGCGGCGATGAGATTGTGGACCAGCTGGTCCATGCGCGCCTTGGAGGAGGCCGGAAAATATTTGGCCACGTACAGTTTGCCGAGGGCGTAACCGATGGACTCATCCACCAGGCGCACGCCGCGCTGCCAGCGCGGCCGGTTCTGCTGGATCCCCTGCAGCGCGGTACCGTAGAAGGCGAAGTGCTCGTCGACGAAGGGCTTGCTCAGATAGGGGGCGAAATCACTCAGCAGATGCCAGCGAAAGTACGCCTTCCATACCGGCAGCGGCGTGGTGCGCACTAGCTGATTGAAGGCGCGGATGTAGCTCGGCTGGCTGATCACGAGGTAGTCGGTACGTCCCATGACGCCGGAGTCCTCGAGGTACGTGTCCCAGTCGTAGCCGGGAGCGAGGGCGGCGAGTTTGGCAAAGGGATAGTTGTTATAGGTCTTGATAGGGTCGCGGTTCTCCACGCGCGACCACTGCGCGCGCGCCAGCCGGGTCTCCAGTGCGAATATGGCGCGCGCATCCGCGGCGGCGTGCGCATCACCGGCCAGGGCCATCATGCGCTGGATGTGCGCCTGGTACTGCGTACGGATCTTCACCAGCTGCGCGGCATTCTGCAGATAGTAGTCCCGGTCGGGCAGGCCGAGACCGTCCTGGCCGAGATCGAAAACGTATTTGCTCGAGTCGTGCGCGTCCTGATGCACCGACGGCGTATACGGGGCCGTGATGCCGATACGATTCAAGTGGGCGATCAGCCCAGCGATCTGCCGCTTGTCGGTCAGCGCATCGATGCGCGCCAGCTCGCCCTGCAGCGGCATGAGCCCGAGCCGGTCGACCGTCTGCTCGTCCATGAAGCTCGCATACAGGTCCGCGATCTTCTGTTGTTCCGCGTCGGTTGCCGCACCCGGCTGCTCGAGCCCCTCGATGATCCCGCGCAGCTCGTCCTGCGCCGCGTCGTCGAGCTGCACGAACGCGTCGTAGCTGCCCTTGTCGGCGGGAATCTGCGTCGTGTCGAGCCACTTGCCGTTGACGTGCCGGTAGAAGTCGTCCTGGGCGCGCACCGAGTCATCGAAGTACTGCGTGGCGATGCCCGATACCCGTGCTGCAGGCGCCGCGGCCTCCGCGGGGGTCGTCGCGGGGGCAGCCGCCGGGGCAGCCGCGGCGCTCGCCCCAGGCTTGGCCGCCGTGGTCGCTTTGGGTGCCTGGCCGACCTTGCTGCAGCCTGCCAACAGACACGCCGCACCCAGTGCCCAAAGCCACTTATTCATCGAATCCCCCGTGCCGAGCTGCCGGCTGATTGATCAGTCGTTCAGTATAGCAGTGGCACCCTGCCGGCTCTGCGCCCCGGCCTGCTCGCGCCAGCGAATCACACCAGCGACGGCGCCTTGACGGCGCGCACGACGACCGTGCCTGCGAATTTGTCGTGCCAGGCCTGCTTCCCATCATCGAATGCAATCCAGATGAATCCGAGACCTATGATCATCAGCGACAGGAAGCATCCGAGCGCACGGACGATGGCGGTGGTCCAGTCCAGCTCGCGGCCATCCAGCCGCATCACCTGCAGATCGAACACAATGCCGCCAATGGTCGAGCCGCGCAGCTTCCACATCACCGCGCCGTAGATCGCAAGCGCGAGTAGCTCGAGATTACGCGAGTCCGGCAGCTCGTGGACAACGACGCCGATCAGGATGGCGTCGAGCAACAGCGCCGCGATCCTTATCCAGAACCCGGCGCGCGGCAGCGTCGCGGCGAGACTCGCCGGCGCCTCACGTGGTGCCCCCGTCGTGCTGCTGCCCGTCGCGCCGCTGCCAGCCGTGCTGCTACCCGCCATGCCGCTGGCCGTCGCACCGCTGGCCGCCGTCATGCCAGCAGCTGCCGGCGGTGGAGGGGACGACGCTGCCGAGGCTGAACCTGACGCGTCAGCGACGCTCGCCGCCGAGGGGCCGCCCGCCGTTGCGGTACCCGCCGGTGGAGGACCCGCCGGAGGCGGTGCCGTTCCGGATGGCGGGATCCCCGGGGTGGGACCGCGCGCGATCGAGCGGCGCTGCTGCACCTTCAGGATGAGCGTGTAGATCACCGTGCCCAGTCCCAGTAGTCCAAGGAGCTTGTAGATCACGAAGCCGAGCACCGGAACCAGGTAGAGCGCCAATACGATCGCGCCGCCAATGAGCACGGCCAGCGCCGCATGTCCGGCCGCACCGGCGCGCTGCCCACCGAGGCAGCGCCGTCCCAACCAGGCGAGCACGACCGCCTTGCCGAACAGACTTGCGCAAAGCAGCGCCAGCGCCAGCACAAAAATTGCGGGGATGCCGATGACGCTGACGAGCAGCACGAAGAACGCCACCGGCACGGCCAACACCGTGAGCACCGCAGTGAGTACCGACCCGCCAGGCCTCTGCAGCAGGGTGCGTTCGCACTCGTCGATACCTGCGGGCACCAGCAGCGCCAGCAACACATACAACGCCAGGAAGGCCAATGCCACATACCAGGCCCAGGCGAGACCGGGACCCCACCCGAGCGGGCGCAGGTACAGCAGCGCGTGGCGTACCCAGGGCGCCAGACCCTGCAGACCGCTGAAGCCGACTCCGGCCACCGTGCCGCCGACTTCCTGCACGCCGCCGTGCACCACCGAGCCGGGATCGCGCTGCACGGTTCCGCCGACGGCGGTGACGTCGCCATCGATATCCGCATGCGGTCCGAGCTCGACCGTACCGAGCACGGCCACCACATTACCGTCGATGTGCGCATCCACATAGGTGTTGCCGAGCACGGCCACGGCATCCCGGGTCCCGGTGCCGGTGACGCGCGTGTTGCCGAAGATGGACACGACATCTCCCGTGGCCTCGCCTTCGCTGCTCGCGGAGCCGAACACGGACACCACCGAGTGGGCGTGCTCGCCGGCGGGCAGGTCGGTATCGCGACCGACATTGACGCGATCGTCGGGATGGCCGCCGCGATAGCGGCCGAAGGGTCGAGGACGGATGAAAATGAAGTCGCCCGGATCATTGTCCGCGCTCGCCAGCGCCACGTGTGGCGCATCCTCGGCGTAGGCGGGAGCGGCAACCGGACCGACGAAGCAGGCCAGGCAGCCGAGCGCATAGAGCGCCGCGAGAACGCGGGGCACCCGACGCGACATCGCCGGCGCTCGGCGGGCGTCATTGCGCAGACGGACATCATCGCGCGGGGGACGAGAGAAATTCGAGCAACTCATAGGCGGCTTTCCATGATTCGGTATTCAGCGCTGCGCCTGCAGCGCACGGCAGGCTGCGACGACGAGGGCGAGAAGCAGTGCGTAGGCCAGGCCGAGAACCGCGGCACCTGCATCGAGCCAGAGCGAGGGAACGGCGCCGGCCAGCGCGCTCTCCAGGTCGAGCAGGGCACTCCAGAGTGCACCCACCGGACCCGCCCACGGCCACCGTGCGATCGAATCCTGCGCGGCATGAGCGAACTGCCCCGCAGCGAGCCATCGCGCTCCGCCGAGCAGGCTCAGCCCGATCAGGCCGGCGCAGATCATCACGAACGCGCCCCGGACGGGCGCGGGCCAGTACACGAAGCTGCGCCGCCACCACGGCAGCGCCGCACGCCGCTCGAGCTCTGCATGCACCCGTGCTGCCAGGCGCGGGGGCGCAGAGCGCGGCGGCAGAGTACGCAGTGCGCGGCTGGTGAGAGCCTCGAGGGCTTCGAAATCGCGCGTGTCGCGTGCATCGCGTGCATCGTGGGCGCCGCGGGCGTCGCGGGCATCGCGCGGGGTGTCGGTCGGCCGGCGATTCATGGATCCGATCCCAGCTGCCCGACCTGTGCATCCGCGAGCTCGTCGCCTGCCAGGTCGCGTTTGAGCTCCTCGGCGAGGCCGCGCGACTCGAGCACGGCGAGCAGGGCCGCCCGGCCGCGATGAATGTCGGTCTTGACCTTGGCGAGGGAGATGCGCAGCTGCGCAGCTATCTGCTCGTAGGAGAGCTCCTCGAAGTGATAGAGCACCAGTGGCACACGCTGCGCCGCCGGTAGCTTCTGCAGAGCCTGCTCGATCAGTCCGCGCTGCTGCTCAGCGTGCAGATCGGCGATCACCGTATGGGTCAGCGCCGAGCCTCGGGATGAAGAGTCAGGCCGCGGTATGTCCTCTTCGGGCGTAGAGAGCTCCGAGAACAGACGCCAGCGCCGGCGGTAACGCGTCAGATGGTTCAAGGCCTGATGGCGCGCCACGGTGCGCAGCCAGCCGCCCGCCGTCGGGCTGACGCGCAGCTGCTCGAAGTGCTCGAAGGCCTTCACGAACGCGTCCTGTGCGACATCCTCGGCCTGGGCGTCATCCCCCAGCAGCCGTGCCGCGGTGCTGAAGACCATATCCTGATGGACACGCATGAATGTCGTGAACTCGTCCGACCAGCTGGGCTCCGTAGGTGGCTTTGACACTGGTGTGGGCTTGTTTCAAGCGCCTAACACCTGGCGGCCGAAAAAGTTGCACCCGCGCGGGGCCGCAGCAGCGCCCGCCGCAGCAGCGCCCGCCGGGGCAGAGCCAGGCTCAGCCGGGCCAAAAGTCTCAGCCGGGCCGACTGCAGCCCGCCAGGATACACCCCAGCGTAAACCGGGCCCGGGCCAGACTGCGCCGGCCGGATGGCTGGGAGCAGCGACGGAAGCAGTGGCTGCTGTACGGCCGGTCCCATGGCCGATGGCGGTGGCCCCCTGCGAGCTCACCGCCCGCGGGCTCAATTCTTGTTGTTCTTCGCCAGGAAGATACGGACCTGCTCGTTGAAGCGGTCCGCGACGGCAGTCAGCTGGTCGACCGCAGCGTTGTGCTTCTGGGTCTCGATTTGGTCCAGCTTGGCCTTCTGGTCGTCGGTGACCTTCGGACCGGCCGCAGCCAGCGCAGCCGCGTGCTCTTTTGACAGGCAGTCCAGGTAAACGTTGGTCGCGCTGTTGTAGGCGTTGACCTCCTTCTGGGCCGCGAGCAACTGCTCCTTCGTCGCCGTGTTGCCGTCCGGAATGTTCTGTGGAGCAACCGGTGCCGTGCAGTCGGCATATGCGGGTGAGAGAACTATCGCGGCAAGCACCGCGACGGCACTGATAGCTTTCATGCTGAAGACCCCCTAAGTGGATTAGTCGGCAATGGTAAATCGCCCGGCCGGCAGATGTCAGCAGAGCCTGCGGCTCTCGGCAGCCGGCTCTCGGCAGCCGTCGCCGGCACTTTGTTACGATAGCGGATCAATATAGGCCGATCCCGCTAGGCAGAATCCCAGAATCGTTCCATTCTCTGCCGCATGGCCTCATCAGGCAGTCGGCCGCGCGCCGCGCCCTGGTCGTCCACCAGGTGGCGAGTCTGCGTGGAGCCCGGGATTGCACAGGTGACGGCCGGATGGGAGATCACGTACTTCAGCAGGAACTGCCCCCAGCTGGTGACATCGATATCGGCCGCCCAGTCCGGCAGGCGACGCGACTCGGCCTGCTCGATCACCGAGCCGTAGCCGAACGGAACGTTGATCAGCACGGCGATGCGCCGCTCGAGCGCCAGCGGCAGCACGTTCATGGCCGCATCGCGGTTGGCGATCGAGTAATCCACCTGTACGAAGTCCAACGGATAGCGGCGCATGTATCCGACCATGTCGCCATGCTGGCTGGGGTCCGAGGTGGTGATGCCGATGTAGCGGATCTGCCCGGCCTGCTTCCACTGCTGCATCAGTGGCATCAGCGTGTCGACGCCGTCGAGGTTGTGGACCTGCAGCAGATCCACGCGCGGCGTGCGCAGCCGCGTCAGCGAGCGCTCGAAGCTCGGCCGTCCGCCGATGAAGGACCCGAAAAAGCCCCCGCCCCCGGCCACGAGCTTGGTTGCAACGAACATTCGGTTGCGAATCCCGAGCGACGAGAGCACATCGCCCACGAGCCCCTCGCTCTCGCCGTAGTCCGCAGACGTATCGATGACCGTGCCGCCGAGCTGCTGCATGCGGGCAATCTCGTCCCGGATCGCGGCACGTTCGCTATCGTAGAATTTGTCAGTGCCGAGGCCGATCGCCGGCAGACGCTCGCCGGTGGCGGGAATCGGCTTGGTGATCAGCGGCAGATGAAACAGCGAGTCCGCCGTGGGGGTGGTGACGGTTGTCGCTGCGGCGGCCGCGGCTGCGGTTCCCCTGGCGGCGCGACCGAGCGCGAGGCCCGCGCCCGCCGCAAGGGCGCAGGACAGTATCTGCCGCCGCGACAACGCATTTCGCGGGGCTACCGGCCCGAGTTGCTCGGGCAGTCGATCCCGGCGCGCCGGCCCATCTTCCCGAACCGGATTATCTTGCGGATGCGCTGCCATGACCCCCACAGCCGTTCCCCCGAGTTGTCGCGTGCTGCCCTTATGCGCCGAGGTGTGCCCGCGGAGTGTAGGTCACGAACGCCCGCGAATACATGCTTTCCGGCAGATGGCGGCGCATGTATCCGACCAGCGTGGGAATGCCGACGAACAGCTTGTTGACCGCTATCTCGGCGCCGCTCGAGCTGCAGATCAGCAGCGCGCCGGTCAGGTCGGTCGTGACACGCGTCACGCTGTTCCACGCGATGTCGATGACCGAGCGACCCCAGTACAGTGTGACTCCCGCATCATTCACGCGGATGTGCCGGCGCACCGACTGGAAGCACCACACCGCCAGCGCCGCGAATAGCGCACTACACAACAGCAGCTCCGTGGCGGTACGCAGCACGTAGTGCGCCACGGTCGGCCTCCAGAGCACATAGGCAGCCAGTCCCGCCGGCACCAGGGCCGAGACGAGCACGATCCACGCGATGACGTTTTCCCAGCGACCATGGCGCAGCAGATAGCCGCTGCCATCGCGCAGCGCGGTTGCGGGCTTGCGCTGCTGGCGCCGATACAGCGTCGAGACGATGCAGGCAGTGATGATGATGGCGATTACGCTGGACATCGTGATCCCAAAACTTCCCTACGACGCGGCCGATGATGCCCCGGCCCGAGCCCGCGCTTTCGTGCAGCGCGTCGCAGCTCGCGCCGTTCCTGCTATCCGAAGCTGAAATAAATGGTACGCGCTACCGCTTTCCTCCAACCAAGCCTCTGCGCCATGCGGCGGTCAGGCACTGCCCAATACGATACTCGCTCACGCCGACAATGGAATCCCGCACCGCTTCACAGCGACGCTTCACGGCAGCGCCGCCCTCAGGCGACTTCGCGGGCGCGGCGGCCGAGGTGCACCCGCAGGATGGCAATGGCTGCAGGCGTGACACCCGGCAGCCGCGCGGCCTGTCCGAGCGTGGCGGGACGATTCGCGGCAAGCTTTTGCCGCACTTCGATCGACAGGCCCGCGAGGCGGGTGTAGTCCAGATCCGACGGCAGCGCCGTGTTCTCCTGTGCACGCGTGCGCTCGATCTCCTGCTGCGCCCGCTCGATGTAGCCGGCGTAACTCGCCTGGACCTCGATTGCGCGCTCGACCTGTGCGGCCAGGCGCTCATCGGGCGCACCGCCGCCGCCGGGCGAGTCGAGCAGCTCGGCGAGAGCGGCATAGGACACTTCCGGCCGGCGTAGCAGCTCCAGCGCGCCGACCTCGCGAGCGGGTGGGGAGGTGCCCAGGACGCGCTGCGCCCAAGCCGGAGAAATCTGGCCGGGCTTGAGCCGCCGCGCGGCGAGGCGCGCGAGCTCGGCCTCGACCGCGGCCTGCTTGGCCTCGAACAGAGCCCAGCGCTCATCGCCGACCAGGCCGAGACGGCGGCCCAGAGGCGTCAGCCGGGCATCCGCATTGTCTTCACGCAGCACCAGGCGGTGCTCGGCGCGGCTGGTAAACATGCGGTACGGCTCGCTCGTGCCGCGCGTGACCAGATCGTCCACCAGGACACCCAGGTAGGCTTCCGAGCGCTGCGGCACCCAGGGCGGGTCTGCGCGCACGCGCAGTGCTGCATTGATGCCTGCGAGCAGTCCCTGCGCCGCCGCCTCCTCGTAACCGGTGGTGCCATTGATCTGACCGGCAAAGAACAGCCCGGCGACGGTCCGGGTCTCGAGCGAGCCCCCGAGGTCACGCGGATCGAAGAAGTTGTACTCGATCGCGTAGCCCGGGCGCGTCAGGTGTGCGCGCTCGAAGCCGCGAATGCTGTGCACCAGCTCGACCTGTACGTCGAACGGCAGGCTGGTCGAGATACCGTTCGGGTAGACCTCGCGGGTATCCAGCCCCTCGGGCTCGATGAAGATCTGGTGCGAAGCCTTGTCGGCGAAGCGCTGCACCTTGTCCTCGATCGACGGGCAGTAGCGCGGGCCCACGCCGCTGATCGCACCGGTGAACATCGGCGAGCGGTCGAAGGCCGCACGGATGATGTCGTGCGTACGCGCGTTGGTGTGCGTGATGTGGCAGTAGATCTGACGCGGGTGCTCGTGGGCATAGCCCAGAAAGGAGAACACCGGCAGCGGCGTATCGCTCGGTTGCTCGGCGAGGCCGGAATAATCGATGCTGCGCCCGTCGATGCGCGGCGGGGTGCCGGTCTTCAACCGTCCGGTACGCGGCGCGATCTCGCGCAGCCGCTCCGCAAGCCGCAGCGACGGCGGATCCCCCGCGCGTCCGCCCTGGTAATTGTCCAGCCCGACGTGGATGCGCCCGTCGAGGAACGTGCCGACCGTGAGCACCACCGCCTCCGCCTCGAACACGATGCCCGTGACACTCACGACCCCGCGCACCCGGGCACCCTCGATCACGAGGTCGGCCGCCTCCTGTTGGAAGAGCGCCAGCCCCGGCTGTGCCTCCAGCAGGCCGCGGACGGCGCGCCGGTAGAGCTGCCGGTCGGCCTGGGCGCGCGTGGCGCGCACCGCCGGGCCCTTGCTGGCGTTGAGCGTACGAAACTGGATGCCCGCGCGATCGGCCGCGCGCGCCATGGCACCCCCGAGCGCGTCGATCTCGCGCACCAGGTGGCCCTTGCCTATGCCGCCAATCGCCGGATTGCAGCTCATCGCCCCGATGGTCTCGAGGCTCTGGGTCAGCAGGAGCGTGCGGCAGCCCATCCGCGCGGCGGCGAGTGCCGCCTCGGTCCCGGCGTGCCCGCCGCCGACCACGATGACGTCATAGCGCTCGGTGAATCGCATGGCAGCCCAGTGTAGCGGCAGCGCACGACGCGGGGTACCCATGGAGATGCGGTGGACCTTCGGACGAATACATCTGATGTATTCGCCCGAAGGTCCACCGCATCTACACGCGTGGGCCAGGTCGTACGCTGCCGCTGCAGCAGGTCCATGGCCGCCCATGAAAGCAAGAAACATCAATGCAACCGTGCCTGGTCGCGCCTACTATCCGGGCCGATGGATGCCCGGAAGCTCATGTATCTGCTGCGCGAGATCGGCACGCTCGACGGTCCGGCGCGTCTGACCGAGCTCGCACGGCGCGCGGCTCAATCGCCCTACCACTTTCACCGCCGCTTCCGCGCCGTCGTCGGCGAGACTCCCAAGGCATTCACGCAGCGTCTGCGACTGCTGCGCGCGGCGAGCCGGCTCGCGACGAGCGACGATACGGCCGGGCGGCTCGCCCTCGCGAGCGGCTTTTCCAGCCACGAAGTGTTCACCCGCGCATTTCACCGGCAGTTTGGCTCGACGCCAGGGCGTTATCGCTCCGCGATCCGAGCGTCCCTGCCTCAGGCGGCGCGCAGCAAACATTTTGAGCTCTCTACCGCCATCGCCCCGTGCATACGACTTTTTCGCCTTCCCACCCAGATCGCTCGCCGGAGCTGCGCCATGCCCATTCTTTCGATCGACCGCCGGCAATTCGACGGACAGCACCTTCTACTGATCCGCCGCCGCATCGCGCGCTCGGAGCTCACGGGCATGCTCGCGGAGTGCTTTGGCAAGCTGTTCTCCCATGGCCAGAAAGCCGGCTTACCCATCGCCGGGTGGCCACTGGCGCGCTACGTCGTCATGGGTCCCGGACGCTGGACGGTCGAAGCCGCGATGCCCCTGGCGGCACCGGCCCACGCGGAAGCCGACATGGAGCCCGGATCGTTGCCCGCAGGTCCGGTGGTCGTGCGCACCCGTGTAGATACGGCGGAGCGTCAGGCGAATACATCAAACGTATTCGCCTGACGCTCCGCCGTATCTACACGGATCAGTCACGTCGTGGCCACGCCACCTCGACGCTGCCCACGCCGAGGGCCGGGGCACCGCGGCTTCACGCCGCTCAGACTACCTCGAAATCCTCTGCGCCGATGGGGCGCGCGAACTCGCCCCAGTTCCCGCTCGCGCGCCAGTAGTCGACCAGCCCGAGATCGCGCAGCAGCTGCTTGAAGCCAGGGTCGGCGCGTACGGACCGATAGATCGGCAGCCAGATCAGGTACCAGGCCGGGCCGTGCAGGTCGACATAGGCGCGGCGCAGCACTGCGAGCGCCAGATCGACGTCGCCGAACAGCGCGGCCCACAGGGCCAGCCTGAATAGCCGCGTGGAGTCCTGGTACGCCGGGTCGTCGAAGACGTGGCGCAAGCGCTGGCGTGCCCTTTCGGGATGCTCGATGAGCCCGGGCAGCTCGAGCTCCACCGGCATCTGCACCGGATCCTGATAATGCCGCAGGTGCTCGCGCAGCGTGGCCGGCGGTGCGCTGCGGCCCCAGGCCCGCAGCAGCGCCGTGTGCTCGGCGACGTGGCGATTGCCCACCAAGTCCTCGCCGCGGCGGTATTCCGCGTCGGCCTCCGCGTCGCGGCCCAGAATGGTCAGGACAATCTGCAGCCTGGCGGAGTGGGTTCCCGAGAGCGGATCGATGGCGCACGCGGCGCGCAGATGCACGAGCGCTTCGGTGGCGCGGCCCACGGACTGCAGCCATCTACCGATTTCCACCAGGGAATCCGTATCGGACGGCGGCGCCAGCGCCAGCGCGCGCCGCGCGGCCTCATCGGCCGCCTGCCAGTGGTGATGGTAGATCGCGCGCTGGCAGATGACGACGTGGCTCGCCCACAGGTCCGGCGCAAGCGCCAGCGCGCGCTCGATGGACTCGTCCATCTGCGCTTCGGCCTGCCGGGCCGTCTCGGGCACGTAGAGCATGGCCCAGTACATGGCTTGCGCGAGCCCGGTGCAGGCCAGCGCGAAGCGCGGATCCAGTGCCAGCGCTTCACGGTACAGCGTCGCGCTGCGCTCGATCGCGGCAGGCGTGAACCGCCCCAGCAGCGCCCGCGCGCGCAGGTACAGCTCGTAGGCCTCAACATTCTGCGTACCGCCCGCCGTGGCGGGGCTGTCGGTCGTCAGCACGCTGCCCAGCGCGCCGGCGACCGCCCGCGCGATGTCGTCCTGGATGGCGAACACGTCCTCGAGCTCGCGATCGAAGGTCTGCGACCACAGGTGATAGCCGTCCGCGCAGTCGATGAGCTGCGCGGTGATGCGCAGGCGCTTGCCGGCCTTGCGGACGCTGCCCTCGACCACGCGGCCCACCGCGAGCTTCTCACCCACGAGGCGCAGGTCCTCGTGACGGCCTTTGAACACGAAGCACGACGTGCGCGCCACCACGCGCAGGCCCTTGATGTGGGCGAGCTGATTGATCAGCTCCTCGGTCAGTCCGTCCGAGAAGTATTCCTGCTCCGGGTCGGAGGATAGGTTCGCGAATGGCAGCACCGCGATGGAACGCTCCAGGGGCACAGTGCCGGCCCGCTGCCGAGCCGGCGTCGTGGTCGGCTGCGACGCGCTGGCCGGGCTCGGCGCGCTGGGCGAGGCGGACGCGGCGGCAGGGGCGGTGACCGCGGCAGTGGCAGTGGTACCTTCCTGGCTCAGCAGACTCTTCAGATGGCTGCACAGCCGCGCGAAGTGCGACTCGCGCGGCGGCGGGAAGGCATCGAACCACTGCTGCGTGCTCAGAAAATATTCCAGGCCCACCGAGGGCAGCACCTGCTCGATGCGCACCGGAAGGATGCGCAGCTGCTTGTGCACGGCGCGCTCAACCTCGCGCCGCACCTGCGGCGAGACATTGCTGCTGGCCGACAGCAGCAGCACCATCACGCGCGCGCCCGACAGCGCCTCGATGATCTCCACGGCCCAGTCGGCCGCCGGCGAGACATCGCGCGGGGCGATCCATACGCCGATGCCCTCGGCCTCGAGGCGTGCGGTCAGCTCCAGGGCGTATTCGCGATCGCTCTGCGAGTAGCTGATGAAAACATCGCGCGGCATTGGCGACTCGATTCCCTGCCAGTCAGGGGCCGATGATCTCGTTGAGGCCTTCGACCACCCGTGACAGTTCTTCGGGTGTCGAGCGGTCCAGC
>JASHPX010000188.1 GCA_030037905.1 Gammaproteobacteria bacterium | reverse complement strand
CTTCTTCCCCGTCGGCTGGCCGCAGCTGGATGCCGTCTTCGAGCACGGCCTCGCCTATGCACGCAGCACCGCGTTCTACGATAAGACACGCGTGTGGCAGTGGCTGCGCCTGCCGGGCGATGTGGTATTCGCCATCGGTGCGCTGCTGATGGCTTGGGACTTTCTTACCAAGCTGCGGCCGCTCGCCTCGGGTGCACCCGCCGCAGTATCACTACCGCAGCTGCCCGGGCCGGTAGCGCGCACTGAGTAGTCGCTGCCGGCGCATCTCCGTCCGTGTCGGCTCCCATCGACCTGCTGCTGCTGCACCCGCCGAGCGTCTACGACTTTCGCGAGCAGGCAATCCTCTACGGACCGGTCAGCGACGTGATTCCGTCTTCGACCGTATTCGAGATGTACCCACTCGGCTTTCTGACACTCTCGAGCTACCTGCACGAGCGCGGCTGGTCGGTACGCATCGTCAACCTCGCGCTGCGCATGATAAACAGCCGCCGCTTCGATGTGCGGCGCTTTCTGTCGCGCCTGCAACCGCGCGCGGTCGGCATCGACCTGCACTGGATGCCGCACTGTCACGGAGCGCTGGAGGTCGCGCGACTGGTCAAGGAGCTGCAACCCGACGTGCCCGTCATCTTCGGTGGCCTCTCCTCGACCTACTATCACCGCGAGCTGATCGGCTACCCGCAGGTGGATTTCGTGCTCCGAGGCGACAGCACCGAGCCGCTGGTGCACGAGTTGCTCGGCGCGCTGCACCTGACGGGCACGATGCGCACCGAACGGCTGGCGCGCATCGCCAATCTCTCCTGGAAGCAGGAGGGTCAGCCGCGGGTGAACCCGCACACCTACTTGCCAGCCTCGCTCGACTACGTGGATCTGCGGCCGGACCTCATGGTGCGGATGGTGTTGCGCTACCGCGACCTGCAGAGCGTGCTGCCGTTCAACGGCTGGTGGCGCAACCCCATCACCACGGTCTTCACTGTCAAAGGCTGCTCGTACGAGTGTGTCACGTGCGGCAGCTCACACACGACCTGTACGCACCTCACCCACCGGCCACGCCCGGTGTATCGCAGCCCCGCCAGCATCATCACCAACATGCGCTCGATCAGCCGCCTGATCCGCGGGCCGATCATGCTGATCGGAGATGTGCTGCAGCCAGGCGAGACCTATGCCCGGGAACTGCTCGAGCGACTGCGCGAGGCGGCGCTGCCGAACGAGACCGTTTTCGAGCTCTTCACGGTGCCGCCTGCGTGGTTTCTGCCGGAGGTGGATCGCTGCGTCCCCAACTGGAGCCTGGAGTTCAGCCCCGAGAGCCAGGACCCGGCGGTGCGCGATGCGCAAGAGGGAGAGGCTGGTTATACGAATGAGGACATGGAGCGCTGCCTGCGCCAGGCACTCGACCTGCGCTGTCACCGCCTCGATGTGTTCTTCATGATCGGTCTGCCCGCCCAGACGCTGCAGTCCGTGCATGCCTGCATCGACTACTGCGAGCGGTTGCTGCGACTCGGTGATCGACGGCTGTCCTGCTTCATTTCGCCGATGGGGCCCTTCAGCGATCCGGGCAGTCGCGCGTTTGAGCAGCCCGAGCGGTTCGGCTATCGCCTGTTCGCCCGCACCCTCGAGGAACATCGGCAGCTACTGCTGCAGCCCACGTGGGAGCGCATCCTCAATTACGAGACGCACTGGATGAGCCGCGCCCAGCTGGTGGATGCAACCTACGATGCGGCTGAGCGACTCAATACCCTGAAGGTGCGCTACGGAAGACTCTCGGCGCGGCGTGGTCGCGCGGTCGCCCGGCGCATCCGTGAAGCGCGCAGCCTGCGCGCTCGTCTCGATGCCGAGCTGGCGCGTGCCGATTCTGCCGCCTTCCCCGCAACCGCCCCAGCCCTTCTCTCGGTTCCGGCGGGCGCTCCACCCGCCCACGGCGTCGCCGACAGCGCCGCTACCGCAGCGCTGCGCGGCGAGATTACACGCTTCAGCATCTCCACAGTGTGCGACAAGCGCGAGCTCTTCTGGCCTCGACACCTGATCAATTTTCGCTTCTCTGAAGTCGCACGCCTGACACTGGGCTATTTTCTGCGCGGGTAGCGGAAAAACTTCGGGTCGGGTAAAGCCTTGAGCCTAATCGACCCCGTTCGATCAAGACGCGTGTTCCACTGGCCCATTCGCCATGGGCCCTCCGGCCGCATGCGGGGTGCTGCGGGAGCCCGCAAGGAACCCCTTCCTCCTCTGCTGATCGAACTCGCATCACTCAGCGCAGCGGATGCGCTGAAGCGTCTTGGCTCATCGGAGAATGGGCTTTCGGCGGTGGCAGTGGAGCTCCGTCGTCACGAGTGTGGAGAGAACCGGATTGCGCACGAGGAGCACCAAGCGCTCGTCGTGCAGTTGTTAGGTAGGCTCCTCAATCCGCTCAACATTCTGCTGCTGACGCTTGCCACAGTATCAATGTTCTTGGGCGAGCGGGAAGCGGCCCTCATCATCTCTGTGATGGTGCTACTCAGCTTGTCCCTCGCTACGGTTCAGGAGCGACGGTCGAGCACAGCCGCCGAGAGGCTGCGTGCGATGGTACACACCACCACCGCCGTAGTCCGACAGGCCGGAGAGCAGGAGGCGCCGCCGTCCATAGGGGCTCCCGGCGGAGCTGGTATCACTGGGGCGGCCGCCATGCCGGCCGAGATTCCAATGGAACAGCTCGTACCCGGCGACATCGTGCATCTGTCGGCAGGAGACATGGTCCCGGCGGACCTGCGGCTGATCGCGGCGAAAGATCTGTTCGTGAACGAGGCATCGCTCACCGGCGAAGCCCTGCCAGTCGAGAAGCATGCCGATCCCCGGGCTGTGTCAGCGGCCAACGGATCCCCGTCGAGCGACTTCGCAGAGCTCGACGACATCTGCTTCATGGGCACGACCGTGGTAAGCGGGAGCGCCACCGGAGTGGCCGCCCTGACGGGACCTCGGGCTTACTTCGGCGGTCTGGCGGCAGTCATCGCGGGCGAGCGGCCTCTCACGAGTTTCGACAAGGGCATTAATCGCTTCGCCTGGTTGATGATCCGCTTCATCCTCGTCATGGCGCCGCTCGTGTTCCTGATCAACGGGCTCACGAAAGGAGACTGGGTAGAAGCCCTCCTGTTCGCCACCGCGGTAGCGGTCGGGCTGACGCCGGAAATGCTGCCCATGATCGTCACGGTGAATCTGGCAAAGGGCGCAATCGCGATGTCACGCCGCAGGGTCGTCGTCAAGCGCCTGAACTCTATCCAGAACTTCGGCGCGATGGACGTGCTGTGCACCGATAAAACCGGAACACTAACGCAAGACCGCGTCATCCTGCAGAAGGCGCTCGACCTGCGCGGCGAGGAAAGCGAGGAGGTCCTCCAGTACGCCTATCTCAACAGCTTTTATCAGTCTGGCCTGAAGAATCTGCTCGACGTGGCGGTACTCCAGCATTCGCGGGCGCTTACCCTCGAACAAAAGGCGCGCCAATACCGAAAGATCGATGAGGTGCCGTTCGACTTCGAGCGGCGCCGCATGTCGGTAGCAGTCGAGAATAGCGGGCAAAAGCTCCTCATCTGCAAGGGCGCCGTCGAAGAGGTCTTTGCGGTCTCCCGGCTCGGGCGCGCTGCAGGCGCATCGTTTGCACTCGACGACTCGCATCTGGCGCAGCTGCGTGCCAGCGTGGAGGAACTCAACAGCGACGGCTTTCGCGTAATCGCCGTCGCCGTGAAGGAGCTGCCCGCCAGCCAATCCACGTGCGCGTTGGACGATGAGACGAATCTGGTCCTCGTGGGCTATATCGCGTTCCTGGATCCCCCGAAAGAGAGCGCAGGGCGTGCCATCGCGGCTCTAGCCACGCACGGCGTTCGGGTAAAGGTACTGACCGGGGACAACGAGGTGATCACCCGCAAAATCTGCCGTGAGGTCGGTTTACCGCCCGGACGCGTCGCTCTCGGCACAGAGATCGAGTCGTTGACGGACACGCAACTCTCCGCGCTGGCGGAGCAGACGCAGGTCTTCGCGAAGCTCTCTCCGGGTCAGAAGTCGGCGGTTATCTCGGCGCTCCAGAGGAGCGGCCACGTCGTTGGCTTCTTGGGAGATGGTATCAACGACGGCCCGGCCCTCAAGACGGCGGATGTCGGTATCTCCGTGGATTCTGCCGTGGACATCGCGAAGGAATCCGCGGACATCATCCTGCTCGAGAAGAGCCTGCTCGCGCTCGATGACGGGGTGATGGAGGGGCGCAAGGTCTTCGGCAACGTGGTGAAGTACATCCGGATGGGTGCTAGCTCGAACTTCGGCAACATGTTCAGCGTCATCGGCGCTAGCGCTTGGCTACCGTTTTTGCCGATGGCACCCGTTCAGGTACTCACGAACAACCTGCTCTACGATTTCTCGCAGACCGCGATCCCCACGGATAACGTGGACCCCGAGTACCTCGCTCACCCGCGGCGCTGGGAGATCGGCAACATCGGGCGTTACATGCTTTTCATCGGCCCGATCAGCTCGCTGTTCGACTACACCACATATCTCATCATGTACTTTCTGTTCGGCGCGAACACCCCCGCGCGGGCGGCGCTCTTTCAGACCGGGTGGTTCGTGGAATCGATACTCTCTCAGACGCTCATCATTCATGTCATTCGCACCCAGCACCTGGCCTTCATCGAGAGCCGCGCGAGCGCGCCGCTGATGCTCACGAGCCTCGGCGTCTGTGCGCTCGGCGCGGCGCTTCCGTACTTACCTTTTGCACAAGCACTCGGCTTTGTGCCTCTGCCACTTCTCTACTGGCCGCTCCTCGCGCTTCAGGTACTCGTATACCTCGCGCTCACTCATCTGATGAAGGTCTGGTTCCATCGGCGCTTCGGCCTTGATTGAACAGCGCAATCCTCATAGCACAAGAGGATAGTGGCGTGGTTGCCCTATAAACGTAGAGAGCAGCGTAACGGCCGTGGTGGCTCCCATAATGAGAGCAGCATGTACGATCCGCACCGCAATCACGATGGGGTGCCGCGGCGGATGAACCCAGTCGGCTGCGGGAGCTTAGCGACTCGCATCCTAATCCCTTTGGGAGAACGCGCCTGACCACACGCCAGGCAACGATTCACCCACCCCGTTCGAAGCGTCCCGTCTTCTCGGTCAGCCGAATTCGGTAGACAGGGGCTAACGGGGCCGCGGCGCCTCGCTCCCGGGCCTCCGAGGAGCGCAATTTCGAGGGCATCACGCGCGTCTCACTGAGGGTGAGCGCCACAAAGCGTGACCTCAGCTGGGCCATCGCATGTTCGGCCGCAGCGCCCTTGAGTTCTTCGAATTCGCCCCACGCAATCACACTGCGCCAGCTGGCGAGATTATCCACATGATCGACCTGGACGCAGACCTTGGGATTTTTACGCAGCATCTCGAGCTTCAATCCCTGCGTCGAATGCCAGAGAAGTCCGCCATCGGCGTAGGCGTAAGTGATAGGAACCACGTAGGTACGTCCATCGAGGTGGCAGCCGAGACGAGCGATCACTTCGCTCTGAAGCAGCTCCTCGATCTCGCGGGGCGATAATTCCCCAAGCATAGCTAAACCCCAAAGAAGCGCCCGCCCAGAGCGGATGGATAGTCTTTATGGCCAATTCTAACTATCGTGACTTCTACGTATGTCAGGCGACGATCAAATGATAGATCGTTAAAGGGCTACCTCATGCTTGATGCACGCCGCAATGCGCCGCATAGAAGGCCGATGGTCGTTGGGGTGCGTTGGAATTTCACAACTAACGCAACGACTAGCCCTGCAAAGACCGGGTAGGAGAAGCATCCGATGCTGCAGGACGAGTGCCTACGGGAAGCGACGCGGCCTTGCGCCCAGGTCGGTTCTCGATCCGGTAACACCCTAGGCTCATCACAACAGGGGAGGCGAGATGAATATGGGTTGCACTGTCGCCTCCGTGTTGAGAAAAGACGCATGATAAACAGCATTGCTGATTCACCCGTTTGGTTCGTCACGGGCTCATCCTCCGGCTTCGGCCGAGAATTTGTGCGCGCCGGGCTCGCCCATGGATTCCGAATGGTCGCCACAGCACGCGATCCAACAACACTGGACGCGCTCGTCACTGGGTACGAGGAACAGGCGAA
>JASHPX010000018.1 GCA_030037905.1 Gammaproteobacteria bacterium | reverse complement strand
CCGGTGCAGGCGCCGGTGCAGGCACGGGCGCCGCCGAGACCAGCGCGAGCGCGGCGGGCCGCCTGTCGGGCGATGCCGAGGCGAACGCGCTCGAGCGCCATGACGCCGAGGTCCTCAGCCGCGAGACGCTGGAGGCGGCGTTGCGCGATGCCGGCGGCAACGTCAGCCGCGCCGCTCAGCGGCTCGGGCTGTCGCGGCAGGCTCTCTATCGGCGCCTGGAACGTTTCGGGCTGCGGACGTAAGTTTCTCCGGGTCCTCGGCAGCGGCCATGAATCCTGTGCGGGCAGGTCAGAAGCTGTACGCTGGAGAGCGGATTCCACTTTTGTGAATCACAATTTGTGAATCACGAATCCAGAATTATAATGCCGTAAGCCGGAGATGCCATGGTCGAATCCGCCGCTGCGCGCGTCAATCCCTTCGAATTCGGCGGAGAGCTCGAGCCGTCGAGTCTCATCGATCGCGAAGAGGAGCTGGATCTCGTCCTGCACACGCTCGAGCAGGGAGGAAAGCTGTTCCTGATCGGGCCGCGCCGCTACGGCAAGACTTCCATTCTGGCGGCTGTGGAGCACAGGCTCGCAGGCTCGGACGTCGTGGTCCTGCGCCATGACGCGGAAGTATACGAGAGCCTCGGGGCCCTGGCGGAAGCGCTGCTCGCGTCCGCGGCGAAACGGTTGACCGGCAATCTCGACGAGGCCGTCGCGGCGGTCAAACGGTTTGCCTCGAAGCTGAGCCCCGGCGTCACCTACGATCTCGTCGAGCAGAGTCTGAGCATCAGGTTCGCGCTGTCGCAGCGCGCGGCCGCCGGATCGTTGCCCGTCCTCACGGACGTATTGAACGCCGTGGATCGACTCGCCCGGGAGAACGGACGCCGGGTCGCTGTCATCCTGGATGAGTTCCAGCAGGTGGTGCAGGCAGGTGGTGCTGCGGCCGAGCGGCAGATCCGTGGGACGATCCAGCGTCACCATAACACCGCCTATGTGTTTGCGGGCTCCAAGACGCGGCTCCTGGCGGATATGACCAACGATCCAGGGCGCGCCTTCTGGAAACTCGGGGCACGCCTGTTTCTCGGACCAGTTCCGCGGCCTGCATGGGTCGAATTTCTGCTGCGGGGATTTTCGCGGGCCGGATTCAGGGCCTCAGATGTGGCCGTCTCGCATCTGATCGATCTCGCGGAAGACGTACCGTACAACATTCAGCAGCTGGCCAACCTCTGCTGGGAGCTGCTGCGGGCATCTGGAGGAGGAGCGCTGACTGCCCGCAGGGCGGATGAGGCTCTCACCCGCCTCGTCGCACGGGAGAATGCAGCTTACACGCAGATCTGGAACAGCCTCACCCAGGCCCAGAAGATTGCCGTGAAGGCGGTTATTCTGGAGAAGGGAACCAACCTGCGCGCGGCACCCGTTCTGGCCCGCTACGCTCTGGCGGCCTCGACGATGCACAGAGCGCTGAAGATTCTCGATGACCGGGGAATCGTGCGCGAAGACGAATCCGTGGGCTCGATCCGTTACCGGCTCGAGGACCCCTTTCTGGCGCATTGGCTGCGCATGGTGCAGGCCTGATCGCTCGACGGGGGGACCGAACTCCGATGCGTCTTCGACTGACCCTGGAAGCCCGGCTTGCCGCGCTGATGCTGGGGTTGATGCTGGCGGCGGGAGCGGCCGCGGCGCTGCTCGCGCGGCTGGCGATGCGCGCCCCGCGCGCGCTTACGCCGTGGGGTTACGTGGGGCTCGCTGCCGCGGCGCTGTTGCTGGCGGTGTGGGCTGCCCACCGCGCTTTTCGGCCCGTGCGCGGCCTGTTGCGCGCGCTCGCCGGTGCGGTGGCGAGCTATCGCGACGGGGACTTCAGCTTCTCGCTGCGGATCGATCGTGACGATGAGCTCGGCGAGCTGCAGGCCGCGCACAACGAGCTCGGTCGCGCGCTGCGCGAGCAGCGCGCGCAACTGCTGCAGCGGGAGCTGCTGCTCGACACGGTGACGCAGAACTCGCCGGTCGCACTGGTGCTCGTGGATGCGCACCGTCGTGTCGTGTATGCGAACCTCTCGGCGCGCCAGCTACTGGGACTCGGACGCAGCCTGACCGGCCTGGACTTCGATGCGCTGCTGGCGCAGGCGCCGGAGGCACTGAGCGCTGCAGCGGCCGCGGGGGACGATACGCTCTTCTCGGTCGAGCTCGAGGGTGAGGACGAGACCTTCCACCTCTCGCAGCGCGGCTTTCTGCTGCGCGGGGTGCCTCACCGGCTCTACCTGCTCAAGCGCCTGACGCGCGAGCTGTCGCGCCAGGAGGTTGCAACCTGGAAGAAGCTGATCCGGGTGCTCAGCCACGAGCTGAACAACTCGCTCGCGCCGATCGCCTCGCTGGCACAATCGGGCGGCGAGCTGCTGCGCCGCGAGGAATTGCAGCGCACCGAACGCCACGGCACCGGGCTCCAGCGCGCGGGGTCCCAGCGCGCGGAGCTTCAACGGGGTGAAAAGGCCGGCCAGACCGCGAATCTCGACAAGGTATTCGCGGCCATCGGCGAGCGCGCGGGGCACCTGCATCATTTCATCTCGGGCTACGCCGCGTTCGCCAAGTTGCCGGCGCCGCGGCCGCAGTGGGTGGCATGGCCAGACCTGATCGGCGAGCTGGGCCGCCAGCAGCGCTGCCGCATCGCCGGGCCGTTGCCCGAAGTGCCCGGATGGTTCGATCGCGCGCAGCTCGAGCAGGCGCTGATCAACCTGCTGAAGAATGCACGCGAGGCGGGCGGTGCCAGCAGCGAGGTAGAGATCGCCGTACGGCAGCTGTCCAGTGAGCAGCAGATCGAGGTGCGCGACCGGGGACCGGGCATGAGCGAGACGGTGCTCGCTCAGGCGCTACTGCCGTTCTACTCCACCAAGCGGCAGGGCACGGGCCTCGGCCTGGCCCTGACGCGCGAGATCGTCGAGGCACATGGCGGGCGCATCCGCCTCGCCAACCGCGAGGGCGGCGGACTGTGCGTGACGCTCACGCTGCCCGTGCCTGCCAGCATTGCTTCATAGCGGACACAACTGCCGAGTGCTCGCGGTTCCCTCGCTGAAGTCGGTCCACGTCCGTCATTCGCCAAGCCCCAGGTAGAGCGTCATCGGCGCGCTGGCGAACGGCGTGAATCCGTAGTGCTCATAGAACTGCCGGGCGTTTTCATCCTTGGCATCGACGATCAGCGCGTAGGCTGCCACGTCGCTGCCTGCCTTCAGACAACGGTCGACGGCGCAGGCAAGCAGCAGCTTGCCGATGCCCTGCCCCTGCAGGCGCTGGTGTACCGCCAACCGGCCCAGGCGAAAGCACGGCACCGGATAGCGTGGCAGTTTGCTGCGGGTGTTTTCCCGCAGTTCTGTCGCATCCACCTGTGCCGCGCTGAGGCAGTAGTAGCCGAGGATCTCGCGTGGCGCATCCGTATTCACCAGCACGAACGGCGTGCTGATACCTTTACGCCGATGCTGCTCCGCGAAGCGTGTCACGTAATCGTTGAGTTCGGGAACGCCGCAATCGAAACCGCTTCGGTCATGTACACCGACGTCGAGTGCGCGTTCCTCAAGCACGGCGGACTTTCCGCCGCGCCTCCTTCAGTGTCCGCGACAAGTGCGCGTTCGGCTCGAAAGGCCCGCTGACGGCCGCCGCAAAACGCGCAAAGTCACGTTCATCGAGCACGATGCGGGTCTCACGTTCGAGCAATGTCTGCGCCTTCTCCTTGGCTGCGGCTCGCACAAAGCCGGCCATGGTGGTGCCCATGAGCGCAGCTGCCCGCGCGACGATTTCCTTTTCGCCGGAATCCAGTTTGAGATCGAAACGGGCGGGTGTGGTGCGCACGGGCTCTCCAAAAGGTACGGTATTTTACCGTATGGCCATGGCCGCAGCAATCGGAGCCTGTAGTCTGCCGCGCGGTTTCCCCGATCGTCGATTTGACGAAACCTGCCGCCGCCGCGCCGGCTTGCGCGGGCGGCCGCTGCCGCGTGCGCGTGGCCCGCGCCGGCCGCGTGTGCCCGGACAAATGTGAACTACGCACGTGGGCCGCGCACAGTTTGCAACCCTGACGCCCAGCGTGCCGTCGCGGCCCGTCAAAATGCCAATCCCCGCCCCTGACGACCGCCTGCATGAGACTTCGCGATACGGCGACGAGGGTTCGCGAGTATCTGACCTGGACTCGAGCGCTCGATGCGAGGCAGCTGCGGCTGAGCATCGTCAGCCGGCTGAGCATTGCGCTGGCGGCCGCGCTGAGCCTGGCGATCGCTGCCAACGTGCTGCTCGGACGCAGCATGCTGGCGGTGGGTTCTACGGGCCCGGTGCCGACGCGCGTGGCGGACCGCGACGCGCTCCCCACCATCTCCTCCACCGCCATTCGAGCTGCCGTGCCTGTCCGCGTGTCAGCGGCGCCGCCGCTACGAGTGCGGCGGGTCGGCCCGAGCGCCGAGCAGGTGCAGCGGCAGCGCAGCAGCTCCGACGCGCTGGTGATGGCGCTCGACGACTTCGAGCACGCGACCCAGGCGCGCGTCTCGAATGACGATGCGCAGACCAATGACGACTGGCAGCACAGCGCCGCGGCGCTGGAGAACGCCACCTCGAGTTACCTTGCGGCTGCCCAGGCTGTGCATCAGGGCGCCAGCGCGGGCCGTCTCGTGCGGCGGATTCGGCCGTATCGGGAGCTGAGCGAACAGCTGGTACAGCTGTCCGATACGCGGCGCGCGGATCTCGCCACCTATGGCGCGCACATGGATGCCATCGGCCATCGCGTCAAGACTGCGCTCGACGGCGCCTGGACCATCTTCGGCCGTGTGCTCGCCCGGCGCTCGCTGATGCAGCTGCGCGCCTCGCTGGAAGTGGTACGCCAGCAGTTCTCGACGGTCGCGGCAGCCGACGTGGCCAACGCGCCGAGCCTCACTACGCTCGCGGACGGCGAAGAAGGGTTGAACGACACGCTGGATCGTTATGCCGCGAGCCTCGAGCGATCGCAGGGCGAATCTTGGGAGACGCAGACGCGCGCGGATCTGGCGGCGATGAGCGCGGCGCGCCAGTCGCTCGGGAAAGTGGAGCAGCAGCGGCGCGGTCAGGCGGATGAGTTCGCGGCGCAGAGCACACAGCTGCTCGATGAGATCGTGGGCCACGAGCTCGCGCCCGTGTCATTGGTGCTCGCGGCCGCGGCGCAATCCGACCTCGTCCCGGGGAAGCTCGCCGCGAGGGCGACCGCGGCGCGGACCGCGGCGACCGCCTCGGTAGCCGCCCTGCCCACGGCGCCGGCGACGCAGCCGGCGAATGCAGCGGCGGTATCGGATCCGACGCCCGATGCAATCTCGATGCTGCCGGCGCCGCCGGCGCAGCCGCCGCCGCAGGCCTCTGCGAGCGGAGGCGGCCACGGCGCCGATACGGGCTCCGGCGCCTCCTCCAGAGCCTCGCGGCCGCGCGTCCTCTTGGCCTGGATCAGTGCGCTGGCGCTGGGGCTGCTGACGCTGATCTGTGCGTTGACGGTGCGCAGTATCGTGCTGCCGATCCGGCGCATGCTGGCCGCCACGACGCGGCTCGCGGCTGGGGACGTGAGCACCCGCGTACCGCGCGGCGGCATCAAGGAGCTCGATACTCTCAGCGTGGCATTCAATCGGATGGCCGAGCAGCTCTCGAGCGCCCAGCAGCTGGCACTTTCGTATCAGCAGCAGCTCGAGGCGAAGGTCGAGGAGCGCACGCGCCAGCTGCAGGAGCTGGCGGCGCACGACCCGCTGACGCGGCTGCCCAATCGCCGGCAACTGTTCGCGCTGCTGGACACCGCCATCGAGCAGGCGCGGCAGACGCAGCGCTATGTCGGGGTGTTCTTCCTGGACATCGACAACTTCAAGAACATCAACGACAGTCTCGGTCACGCGTTCGGGGATGCGGTGCTGATGTCCATCTCCCAGCGCCTGGCCGAGGCCTCAGGCCCGTTCGGATTCGCCGCGCGTCTCGGTGGAGATGAATTCACCGTGATCTTCCCGAGCGCTGCCAGCGTGGAGGACATTCGCGCTGCCGGCGAGGCGCTGGTGAGCGCCTTCCAGGTGCCGCTGGTGGTTCACCATCGGGACCTGACCGTCAGCGTCAGCGTCGGCGCCAGCATCTATCCGGACCATGAGCGCGATGGAGAGGCGCTGCTGCGCGCCGCAGATGCCGCGCTATTTCATGCCAAGGCGCTCGGCCGCAGTCAGCTTGCGCTATTCACTCCGGACCTGCTGCAGCTGGCATCCGCCAAGTTCCGCACCGAGCAGGGGCTGCGCCGCGCGATCGAGCGCGGCGAGTTCGAGCTGCTGTTCCAGCCGGAGGTGAGTCTCGAGCGGCTCGACACGGCGCTGGTGGAGGCGCTGATCCGCTGGCGCCTGCCCGACGGGAGGCACGCGCTGCCAGGCGAATTCCTATCGGTCGCGGAGGAATCGGGACTGATCCTGGAAGTGACCGACTGGGTGCTGCGCTCGGCGATCGAGACCGCGGCGCGCTGGCACTACGGCGCGTGGCCCGAGGCACGCGTGGCGATCAATGTCTCGCCTCGACTGCTGCTCGATGACCG
This sequence comes from Gammaproteobacteria bacterium, assembly GCA_030037905.1. Classification (GTDB taxonomy): domain Bacteria; phylum Pseudomonadota; class Gammaproteobacteria; order Steroidobacterales; family Steroidobacteraceae; genus FEN-1191. The sequence continues at coordinate 714 of JASHPX010000018.1, read as the reverse complement.
CTTCGTGGGTATGGTGATGCGCCTGCTGCAGGAATTCCGCCTGCCTGCGCGCTGCGTGGAGATCGAGCTGACCGAGACGGTGCTACAGACCGGCCCGGCTACCATCGAGACGCTGCGCCGCCTGCGAGCACACGGCGTAGCGATCGCCCTCGATGACTTTGGTACTGGGTACTCCTCGCTCGCCTCGCTCGAGAAGCTGCCGCTGACGCGCATCAAGCTCGATCAGAGCCTGATCGCCAGCATCGACACCAGTGCGCGCTCGGCAGCAATCGCACGCGCGATCATCGGACTGTGCCACGGCCTCGGATTGGAGATGACCGCCGAGGGCATCGAGCGACCCGAGCAGCTGCCGCTGCTTCTCGGCCAGCGCTCGATGTACCTGCAGGGCTTCCTGATCGCCCCGCCCGTCTCGCGCGACGAGCTGCTGCCGGTGATGTCCAGTCTGCCGCAACGCCTGCGTGCCATGGCGCTCGGCGCCGAGGGACCCCGCAAGAGCACGGTCACATCGCTGGCGAGCGCCTCCCGCGTCTCATCGGGCTGAGAGCCGGCAGCTGCGGTAAGCGGCAGCCGCGGCAGGCGGCGGCCGCGGTAAGCGGGGCACTGCTGCGGCCGCGACCGCGGCGCTATGATGCCCGCCGCGGACAGCATCCGCGGATGGTCTCCCCATGTCGAACGCCGAAACCTGGCAGCCCTGGCAGCGCGAGGTCGTGCTCG
>JASHPX010000187.1 GCA_030037905.1 Gammaproteobacteria bacterium | reverse complement strand
AGCGACGGTCGGGCATGTCGTCGGGGAAATATCGCTCGCCGGCAGCGAAGGCCTCGGGCTCATCGTGCGCGTATCGATAGCCGCTGCCGTAACCCAGGCCCTTCATCAGGGGCGTCGGCGCATTGCGAAAGCGCAACGGCACCTCGAGCGTGCCGTAATGCGTAACGTCCGCCTGCGCCTCGCCGAAGGCCGTGTATGCCGCGTTGCTCTTGGGCGCCACCGCCAGATAGATCACCGCCTCGGCCAACGCCAGCTCGCCTTCGGGACTCCCGAGCCGGTCGAAGGCGTCCCATGCCTCGAGTGTGATCTGCAGTGCGCGCGGATCGGCGAGTCCGATATCCTCGCTGGCCATGCGCGTGATGCGCCGCGCGAGGTAGTGCGGATCGCAGCCGCCGTCGAGCATACGGGCCAGCCAGTAGAGCGAGGCGTCCGGGTCCGAGCCGCGCACCGCCTTGTGCAGCGCTGAGATCTGGTCGTAGAACTGCTCGCCACCCTTGTCGAAGCGCCGCCGCCCACCGCTCGCGACCTCCTGCGCCTGTGCCAGCGTGATGCACGCCGCGCCAGCGTGAGCACCAGCGTCGGCTGCCTCGCCGCCCGCGCGGTGACCGCCCGCGCCTCGAGCTCCCCCGCCGTGCGTTCCCCCGTCTTGCGTTCCCGCGCCGGCCAGCGCCAAGCCCGCCGCCAGCTCCAGCATGCCGAGCGCGCGACGCGCATCCCCATCGCCGGCGTGCGCGAGCAACTCCAGCGCCTCAGGCTCGATCGACAGGCCGCCGGCGCCCAGGCCGCGCTCGCGATCGGTCAGCGCCGTTTGCAGCAGCTCGCGCAGCTCCTCGGCGCTGAGCGCCTTGAGCACGTACACGCGTGCGCGCGACAGCAGCGCGCCGATGATCTCGAACGAAGGATTCTCGGTAGTGGCGCCGATGAAGGTCAGCGTGCCGTCCTCCACGTGCGGTAGAAACGCATCCTGCTGCGCCTTGTTGAAGCGATGCACCTCGTCGAGGAACAGCACGGTGGGATGACCCTCGACCGCGGCCTGCCGCGCCTGCTCAACGGCGTCGCGAATATCCTTGATGCCGGCCTGTACCGCCGACAGCGCAATGAACCGTGCGCGAGAGCGTGCCGCGATGAGTCGCGCCAGAGTGGTCTTGCCGGTGCCCGGCGGGCCCCACAGGATCAATGAGTGCGGCTGGCCCGCGACGATCGCCTCGTACAGCGGCTTGCCGGGGGACAGCAGATGCCGCTGGCCCACGAACTCTTCGGGGGTGCGCGGACGCATGCGGTCGGCGAGCGGCTGCCAGTCGCGGCTGCTGTTGCCCAGCGCGAGCGGCTGCTGCATGGAGCTGCGGCGGGTCATGGGTTGGGGTGGGTCATGGCGGCTGCTCGTGCGCCGTGCCGGGTCATGGGTTCCAACGAGTCGCGGTCGATCGAGTCGCGGTCGATCGACGATACCACTAAATTCATGGGCTTACCTGGCAGTTGCAGGCCTGGCCGGCCTGAGCACCGCAGTCAACGCGTGCGCTGCTGGTCGAGCGGCACTTCCCGCGCCTGTTCGCCGCCGGAACAGATGGATCAGTCCCCTCGACGGCATTATCCAAGGTGGCCAATTATTCCCCTGTGGCGCGTGTTGCACATAATCGCTGCGTCAGCCACGTCATACGCAGGAGCAAAGCAGTTCGATTGACGGTACTGGATGCCGAGATGCCGTCTCCGGACGAGGGGCCGGAGCAGTCGGCCATCACAGCCGATCGACGGCAGCAGCTCATATCAGCGCTTCGCCGACTGCCGTTGGCCTATCGGGGCGTCATCACTCTGGCGCTGGAGGGCTTTTCCTGCGCCGAGATTGCGGACCTCCTTGGCATTTCAACCAATGCGGCAGCGATTCGGCTCACGCGCGCCAAGGCGCTTTTGCGGCAGCAACTGAGGCATGGGACATGAATACCACGGATGATCGGTTCTGGGACGATCTCGGCATTGCATGGCGGGCCGTCGAAATCGACTCCGCTTCACTCGTGCCTCGATTGCGTGCACGGCTGCGGCGGGAAGTCCTGCTCCAAAGGGCATCCTCCGCTGTGATGACAACTTGCGCAATCATCCTTGTCGCCGCCGCAGTCCTCTGGATCAAAATCACCCATATCATCGGCTGGTGGATTGCCGCACTTCTGGCAGTGTTTTTTGCGGCGGCGACCCCGTTGGTACGCTGGGTCGAAAGGACGCCAATATCGGGGGACACTGAAAGCCTGACAGGCATGATCGATCTTTCAATCTCGCGGGCCAAGCGACAGCAACGCGAGTCGCGGATAGCCTATCCGATGTGCCTTATTCTCCTGTTAACGAACTCGCTTATTTTGTACATTGCGTCAACGCGATACCGCCATCCGGTTGCGTGGGCGTGGCTCCTGATAGCCACGGTCGTCGCCGCCATCACGTTGGCCGCCTATGGCTATCGGCTTGGTCGCTCGAGCCACGAACGGGAAGCACGGTTCAGCCATTTAAGGCCATTTAAGGCAAGTTCTGTTGAATTCGGACGGCGGTGACGCGTGACGGCGAACACGCCTCCTTGGACGGGAATGGGGTCGGAAAGGTGCTCCGCGCTGACTCCAGATTACAGCCCTCGAGCGCGCGCTGTAGCGCGAATACCGCACCCGGGGAGTCATTCTCCGCCGGTTGATTGCAGCATCGGCGTTCGCTACGCTGCTCTTATGCGCAACATCAAATTTCTCGTGGAAAAGCATCCCGACGGCTATGTCGCCTACCCGTTGGGATTACGGGGCGTTGTCGTAGGCCAGGGGGAAACCTATGCCGAGGCGTTGGACGATGCCCGATCGGCAGCGCAGTTTCATATCGAGACCTTCGGCGAAGAGGCATTGGAGAATGAGGCTGAGGTCCAAGCCGCGTACGTGGCTGAAGTCGATGTAGACCGGTGAAGTTTCCGGTCGATGCGCCGCGCGTTCGGGTTGTGCGTGCGCTGCAGTTGCTCGGCTTCCAGATCGTGCGCGAACGCGAGCACATCGCCATGCGTCGCACGAACCCCGACGGCACGACAGCCCCGCTGACCTTGCCAAATCACACCACCCTGAAGGGCTCGACCCTTCGCACCGTGTGCACGCAGGCCCATATTGCACGCGATGAGTTCCTCAAAGCCTACGAGCGCGCATAGCACATCTGGCCAGTACCGCCACCTGTCGACGATGCTCGGCGGCCGCCTCCGGATGCAGCGTGTACGTCACCGCACGAGCGCTTGGATCTGCCGCTCCAGCTCGTCGCCGTCCACCAACTGAACCTTGCCCTGATCGATCTCATCAGCGCGGCGCTGCGCCTCGAGCAGCCAGAGCTGCCGGACTTCCTCTTCGGGAAGCTGATC
>JASHPX010000186.1 GCA_030037905.1 Gammaproteobacteria bacterium | reverse complement strand
GTTTGCGTCGATCAGGCCCCGTCGGCACAATCTTTCCGGCAGCGACACACGCGCCACTGAGTGCCGCGTTTTAACATATCGGCACACCCCCCGCTATGCTGCTTCCGTCACGCTTTTGAGAGGCCGCGGCAGCTTTGCGATGGCTCGCGTGAGCCGCGCCGGCCGCGCGGAACATAATCCGCGCGGCGGGCGCGATTGGGATCGTCGATTAGGATCGTCGAATGGGATCGTGAGGAGTCATCAGATGGGCTCGACCGTGCGGTTGGCCGTGGTCATGGACCCGATCGGGCATATCAAGTATGCCAAGGACACGACCCTCGCCTTGCTGCTGGCAGCGCAGTCGCGCGGCTGGTCGCTGCATTATCTGGAGCAGCAGGACCTGCGGTTGCGCGATGGCGTGGCCGAGGGACGCGTGCGGCCACTGACGGTGCGCGCCGATGCGCAGCAGTGGTACTCGCTCGGCGAGCCCACGGTACGAGCGCTCGGACAGTTCGACGTCGTCCTGATGCGCAAGGATCCACCGTTCGACACGGAATACATCTACACCACCTACGTGCTCGAGCGCGCCGAGCTCGCGGGAGCGCTCGTGGTCAACCGCCCGCGCGGTCTGCGTGACATGAACGAGAAGGTCTACACGGCCTGGTTCCCACAGTGCTGCGCGCCGACGCTGGTGACGCGCGATATGGCCGAGATGGCGGCGTTCGCGGCTGCGCAGGGCAAGATCGTGGTCAAGCCGCTGCACGGCATGGGGGGGCACTCGGTGTTCGTGCTCGAGCCCGGCGACAAGAACGCGCGCGTGGTGTTCGAGACGCTGACCGACGACGGGCAGCGCTTCGCGATCGTGCAGAAGTATCTGCCGGACATCGCCACCGGCGGGGATTCCCGCGTGCTGCTGATCGACGGCGAGCCGGTGCCCTACGCGCTCGCCCGCATTCCGCTGGCCGAGGACAATCGCGGCAACCTCGCCGCCGGCGCCAAGGGCGTAGGCCGCGCGCTCACCGAGCGCGACCGCTGGCTATGCGGCCAGATCGGCCCGACACTGCGCGATGCGGGCATGCTGTTCGTGGGCCTGGACGTGATCGGCGGATACATCACGGAGATCAACGTCACGAGCCCCACGGGAGTGCGCGAGCTGGAGCGGCAGTTTCCGCTGGACATCGGCGCCCTGTTCGTCGACGCGCTCGAGCGCCGTCTCATCGGGCGCGCACCACGCGCGACTATACTGACGACGTGACTTCGGCCCATCCACCCATGCTGGCCAGCGCCGCCGTTCCGAGAGTGCGCGAGGGACGCGCGCCGGTGCGCGAGCGGCTGATGGCGATGCTGTTCCTCACCGCGCTGCTGCACGCCATCGTCATTCTCGGGGTGGGCTTTTCCGCGGGCAGCCACGCCGGCGGCAACACGGCTCCGCAGCTGGATGTCATGTTGGTCACGGACGACGTGCCGCAGGCGCGCGACAATCCGCATGCCTCCTACCTCGCCCAGCGCACCCAGATCGGGGCCGGCGACACCGATGCACACCGTCCCCCGGGCAGCCCCAGCAGCCGCGGCGCGCAGCACAGCGCCGATCAGCCCGTCGATGGCGCCGATGAGACGAACCACGCCTTCCAGGCGCACACGGCCGCCGAGCGCGTGCTGGTGAGCACCGGGGCAAGCCCGGACATCCGCTACTTCGGCGAGCTGGCGACGCCCGAACCCGCCGCCGCGCTGCCGGAAATGCTCGGGGATGCCCCCGGCGCTCCGCGCAGCGGCCGGGGCGATGCCCTCGAGCTGTTGCTGCGAGGCAAGTCCAACGCCGAGCACTGGGTGAGCCCCGATACGCGCGCCTCGCAGCTGGCGCCCTATCTGGCCGAGTGGAAGCGCAAGGTGGAGCGCGTCGGCACGTTGAACTTCCCGAGCGCCGCGCGTCGCGCCGGGCTGTCGGGAAGCCCCGTCGTCGAGGTCGAGATTACCGCGGACGGTCGCCTGCGCGATGCGCGCGTGCGTCGCAGCAGCGGCTATGGGGCCCTCGACCAGGCGGCTCTGACGATCCTGCGCCTGGCCAGCCCCTTCAACCCCTTTCCGCCTGCTGTCGCTGCGCAATATTCGCGCCTGCGCTTCGCCTACCAATGGGACTTCGTCTCCGGGAATCTCGCCACGGCCACCGGCGAGGCCACCGACACGGCTGCGACCCGCGACACGGCTGCGGCGCCGCAGAGCCCCTAGGGACCCTAGGGCTGCCCGGGGCCATGGGACCATGGGGCCCTCGGGTGGCAGGCGTCATAAGCGCATAGGTGTGGCGCCTACACCGCCGTTCGCGAAGCGCGCACGGGCGTGGATGTGATGCCCGTGTCAGATACGTGGGACAGCCCTTGAGGGCGCAGCCGCATGCCCCCATACTGGCCTCATGAGCGCTAGAAGCATCAGTACGGTGGACAGTCTGGCGAACCACCTTCTGATCGCCATGCCATCCCTGAGTGAGGGCCCGTTTGCGCAGACCGTCATCCTCATCTGCGAGCACAGCCAGCAGAACGCTCTGGGAATAGTCCTCAACAAACCGCTCGGAATGAAGCTCGGCGACGTCATGTCGCAGATGAAGCTCGAACCGGCGGACATCCGTATCGGCGAACAGCCCGTGCTGCAGGGCGGCCCCCTGAACCGTGACCGCGGCTTCGTGCTGCATCGGCCCGGGGGCATTTGGGATTCCACGCATCGCGTGTCGGACGAAGTGCAGGTCACCACCTCGCGCGACGTACTGGCGGCGATCGCCCGCGGCGAGGGGCCCCAGGATGCGTTCGTGGCGCTGGGCTATGCGGGCTGGGAGGCCGGGCAGCTCGAGCGCGAGATGCTCGACAATGCCTGGCTCAGCCTGCCGATGGACGAGCACATCGTGTTCGACCTGCCTTTCGAGGAGCGCTGGCAGGCAGCCTGGCAGCTGCTCGGCGTGGACAGCTCCCGGGTGAGTCTCACGGCAGGGCATGCCTGACCGGCCAGCGGGTCATGCCTGAGCGGCGCGACCGCGTCGCGCTCGGCTTCGATTTCGGCCTCGAGCGTATCGGCATTGCTGCAGGTGACACCGTCAGTGGCACCGCGGCGCCGTGCGCCACGGTGACGGTCGGGCCACGCGGACCCGATTGGCGCGAGATCGCCCGGGTGCTCGCGCACTACCACCCCGACGTGCTGATCGTCGGTTGCCCGCGGCACGCGGACGGCAGCCTCAGCACGCTCGCGGCGGCAACTGACCGCTTCGCCGCGGAGCTGATGCAACGCGCCGCATTGCCGGTGCAGCGCGTGGACGAATTTGCCTCCTCGATCGACGCCGGGGCCGCTCTGCAGGCGGCGCGCGCGCGCGGCCAGCGCCGCCGGCGCGTCAGCCACTCCGACATCGATGCCGCGGCAGCCGCTATCATTCTGCAGCGCTGGCTGCAGGGCCGGAGTGGCAATGATGGCGGCGATGGGAAAACGGGGACATGATTGAGCAGCGGCACGAAGATGGGTCGCTGCGTCACCTGATCACGCTCGAGGGGCTGCGCCGCGAGGAGGTGGAACAGCTGCTGCAGCGCTCGCAGCGCTATGTGTGCGCCCCCGGCGCGCGGCCCGTGCGCAGCCAGGCGCTGCGCGGCATACAAATCGCCAACCTGTTCACCGAGCCCTCGACGCGCACGCGCGTGTCCTTCGAGCTCGCGGGGCGGCGTCTGGGCGCCGAGGTGGTCAATCTGGAAGTGCAGCTCTCCTCGCGCGCCAAGGGCGAGAGCATGCTGGACACGATCTACACCCTGCAGGCACTGCACTTCGATGTATTCGTGATCCGTGATGCCGAGCCGGGCGTGCTCGCGCACGTGGCGGGACACGTCAGCCCGCAGGTCAGCGTGCTGTCCGCCGGCGAAGCGCATCTGTCACACCCGACGCAGGGGTTGCTGGATGCGCTGACGGTGCGGCAGCACAAGGGCCACATCGAAGCGCTGCGCATTGCCATCGTGGGGGATCTGCGGCACTCGCGCGTGGCGCGCTCCGCCTACCACGTCTTTCGTCTGCTCGAGGCACACGAGATACGCCTGATCGCCCCACCCGCGCTCATGCCGGAGCCGGACGAGTTTGCCGGCTGCCTGCGTTTCACGACCTTGGAGGAAGGTCTCGAGGAGGTGGACGTCGTCATGATGCTGCGTATCCAGAAGGAGCGTTTCTCCGCAGCCGCGCTCCCGGACGGTGCGGAATACTTTCAGCGCTACGGGCTGACGCCCGACCGCCTCGCGCGCGCGCATCCCGAGGCAATCGTCATGCATCCGCAGCCGATGAACCGCGGCGTCGAGATCGCCTCGGAGGTGGCCGACGGCCCGCAATCGGTCATCCGCTCCCAGGTCAGCAACGGCGTGGCGGTGCGCATGGCGGTGCTCGAGACGGTGGCCGCGCGGCTCACGGCATGACCGGCGCATGACGCGCATGACGCGCATGACGGACGCGCCGCTGCACCCCCTGCACCGCGGCAGTATCTTCCTCGAGCA
>JASHPX010000185.1 GCA_030037905.1 Gammaproteobacteria bacterium | reverse complement strand
CGCCAGGCCGCAGCGCGCCGACGACGCGCCGGGCTGATGCGCGAGGGCGCCGCGCGAGGGTAACCGTGGACTATGCGTCGTCGCTGTTGGGGTTGCTGCCCGGCGCGCGACGCGGCACCCCCGGGGTCAAGGAGCTGCTCAGCAAGGTCGGCAGCTACCTGCCGGCCGATCAGGTGGAGCGCGTGCGCGACGCGGCGGAATTCGGCGCCGCGGCCCACCAGGGACAGACCCGCATCTCCGGCGAGCCGTACATCACCCACCCCGTCGCCGCCGCGGAAATTCTCGCCGAGCTGCATCTGGACGCCGACACCCTGGTCGGCGCGATTCTGCACGACGTCATCGAGGACACGCCGATCGCCAAGGCGGACATCGCGCAGCGCTTCGGCAATGACGTAGCCGAGATCGTCGACGGCGTCACCAAGCTCGATCAGATCCGCTTCAAGAATCGCGAGGAGGCGCAGGCCGAGAATTTCCGCAAGATGCTGCTGGCGATGGTGCGCGATCTGCGCGTCATCCTGGTGAAGCTGGCCGATCGCACGCACAACCTGCGCACCATCGATGCGCTGCCGCTGGCCAAGCGGCGCGCGATCGCCCGCGAGACGCTCGACATCTACGCGCCGGTGGCCGAACGGCTCGGGCTGTACTCGATGAAGCTGGAGCTGGAAGACCTCGGCTTCCGTACGCTCTACCCGCAGCGCCACCGCGTGCTGGAGCGTGCGCTGAAGAAGGCGCGCGGTAATCAGAAGGAATTTCTCGGCAAGATCCACAAACAGTTCGAGGCGGCGCTGAAGAAGGCCGGCATCGCCGCACGCGTGGAGGCACGCGAGAAGCACCTGTACAGCATCTATCGCAAGATGCTGCGCAAGCGCGCGACGCTCGCCGAGATCGTGGACGTCTACGGGCTGCGCATCATCGTCGACTCCGCCGATACCAGCTACCGCGCGCTCGGCGTGGTACACAGCGTCTACAAGCCCATGCCGGGAAGATTCAAGGACTACGTCGCGATCCCCCGCGTCAACGGCTACCAGTCGCTGCACACCACGCTGTTCGGGCCGAACGGCGTGCCGATCGAGGTACAGATCCGCACCGAGGATATGGACCGCGTGGCCGAGTCGGGCATCGCGGCGCACTGGAAGTACAAGGAAGGCGACAACGAGGACTCCGCGCAGCAGGAGCGTGCACGCAAGTGGCTCTCGAACCTCGTGGAAATGCAGGAGGGGGGCAACTCCGAGGAGTTCATCGAGAGCGTCAAGGTAGATTTGTTCCCGGACAAGGTGTACGTGTTCACCCCGCGCGGGGAGATCCTGCGGCTGCCGCGCGGCGCCACGGTGGTCGACTTCGCCTACGCGGTGCACACCGACATCGGCAACCGCTGCGTCGCGGCCAAGGTGGACCGCCGGCTCGCCCCGCTGCGCACGGTGCTGCGCAACGGGCAGACCATTCAGATCATCACCGCCAAGGGGGCGCGGCCCAATCCCTCGTGGGTGAACTTCGTCGTGACCGCCAAGGCGCGCTCGGCGATCCGGCACTACCTCAAGAGCCTGCGGCGCGGAGAAGCGGTGGAGCTCGGGCGGCGGCTGCTCTCCCAGGCGCTGGCGGAATTCGACCTGGAGCTCCCCGAGGTATCGGCCAGCGCCTGGCAATCGGCGCTGCCGGAGCTGGGTCTGAAGGATGCTAATGAACTCTACGAGAAGCTCGGCCTCGGGGAACGACTCGCGCCGCTGGTGGCGCGCCGACTCCTGCCCCCCGACCGCGCGAGCAGCGCAGCGGCAGGCCAGGGCGGCGCAGCGGGGAGCACGGCCGCAGCGGGGGGCACGGCCGCCGAAGCGGGTGCACCGGCGCCGCTGGCGGTGGCTGGCACCGAGGGCCTGCTGGTCAGCTATGCGAACTGCTGCCATCCGTTGCCGCACGAGCCGATCATGGCCTTCCTCAGCGCCGGACGCGGCATCATCATTCATCGCGAGATCTGTGGGAACGTCGAGGACTACCACAAGCACCCCGAGAAATGGCTGCCGGTCACCTGGCAGCACAAGATCGCCCGGCAGTTCCCCGCGGAGATACGTATCGAGAGCGTCAACCGCCTGGGAATGCTGGCGGCACTGTCAGCTGCGATCGCCAATACGCAAACCAACGTCGTGCACGTGACGATCGAGCAGCATGACGCCGAGACGTCGGTTATCGTGTTCGTCCTGGAGATCGCCGACCGCAAGCATCTGGCCCGTGTGATGCGCGTCGTGCGCCGTATGCCTGACGTGCTGCGCGTGGAGCGCACGATCGCCGGTGCGCGCCGTCCGGAAGCCTCGCAGGGCACTGCCGAGCGCGGCCCCGGGGGGCCCGGCGGAGCAACGCTGGAAGGCGGCGGCGGGGTCGGAGGGGTCGGAGGAGTCAGCACGGGCGGCACGCGCCGCTCACGCAGCCGCAGGCCCAGCATCGATGACGAAGACGAGGACGAAGACGAGGACCTCGGCTCCGAGACGGACACAGGGGAGCATTGATTCATGCAACGAAGCGTTATCCGCACCGACCGGGCGCCCAAGGCGATCGGACCGTATTCACAGGCGGTGCGCGTCGGGGATACCGTGTACCTGTCTGGGCAGATCCCGCTGGATCCGGCCACGGGCGAGCTGGTCAGCGGTGACATCGAGGCGGAAATCCGTCGCGTGCTGGACAATCTGAAGGCAGTCGCGGCCGCGGCCGGAGGCACTCTGGATCAGATCGTGAAGCTCTCCGTGTTCCTGACGGATATGG
>JASHPX010000184.1 GCA_030037905.1 Gammaproteobacteria bacterium | reverse complement strand
TGATGACGGCGACTTCTTCCGGCAATGCGGCCATGGGTGGATGCTCCCTATTTCGATTCGACGTGTCCCGGCAGGCGAGGATCCACTCGCGGTATGGGCGTCGTCTAGTACACAAGTGCTGTGCGGATTGGCCGGGTGTTCCGCGATCCGCGCGATGCACAATTCGAACCTTCTGCACGTTTTCCTTCGTATGCGGCGCGCTGACCCGGGTCAGAGACAACCGCGCACAACGCAAGCGCCGCCGGGCGCATAGACTCGTTTCGAGGTGATGCCAATGGGTCACAGAATTCTCGTCCTGTACGGCTCCTACCGCAGCGATCGCAAGGGAATCCGATTGGCGCAGTTCACCACCGGCAGACTTCTGGCTCGCGGCGAGGACGCAGAACTGATCGACGCCAAGTCGATCGGCCTGCCCATGCTAGATCGCATGCTGAAGGAATACGCTGCGGGCACGGCGCCGGCAGCGCTGGAGAACCTGGGAGCGAAGATCCGCCAGGCCGACGCTTTCCTGTTCGTGGTTGGCGAGTACAACCAAGGCATGCAGCCCGGGCTCAAGAACCTGACTGACCACTTCCTCGAGGAGTGGTTCTGGCGGCCCGCGGCGATCGCGAGCTATTCGGCGGGACGGCTATCCGGCGCCCGGTCGAGCTACGCCTGGCACAACACATTGTCGGAGATGGGAATGGTCGTCATCTCGAGCACCCTCACCGTCGGTCCGATCACCGAGACGCTGAACGCGGCCGGCGAGCCGATCGGCGAAGCCGGTGCGGCGCTCGAGCGCGCTTTTCCCCGCTTCGCCGACGATCTCGCGTGGTGGACGGAAGCCGCGCAGGCCCAGAGGATGCGGCGAGCGCCGCCCTACTGAAGCGCACGGGCTCGATCGCAAGCATACCTTGGTATGATCTGCCGAGAATATCCACACCAGCCACTCTCGGTTGGCGCGTCCGGAGGTCCGCTGATGGTCACACGTCAATCCCCCGATCTTTCGCAGCCGATCAACAGCAAGGACCACATTCTCGGTAATCCACGGGCATCGGTCACGGTGGTGGAGTATGGAGATTTCGAATGCCCCACGTGCAAGCAGGCGGCGCCGTCGGTGAAGCTCCTTCTCGAGCACTTCGAAGATCAAGTTCTGTTCGCCTATCGGCACTTCCCGCAGGAGACGATTCACCCGCACGCTCTGAGGGCGGCCGAAGCTGCCGAATGCGCAGGAGCTCAAGACCGCTTCTGGGCCATGCACGATCTACTGTTCGAGAATCAGCTGCATCTCGACCTCACGCACCTGTTCGCGTACGCGAAACGTCTCGACCTCGACCAGCCGAGATTCGCCGCGGAGATGGACGCCGAAGTCTACCTGCAAAGCATCCGTGAGCAGGTGGATAGCGGCCGCAGCAGTCACCTGCGCGCGACGCCAGGCTTTTTCGTGAACGGGGCAATCGTTGACGTGTCGTTCGGATTCCAAACGCTGTTCGACGCCGTCGAGGCAGCCCTATAGCCCGGGCGCGTGGTGGCGCGGCCGATCAGACCGTCGCCAGTCGAGTGTTCGACGCGAGTACCCCCTTCACTCTACGCCGTGGGCCTGACGGTCACACCTCGAGGTCATCGTCTGCGCCGCGGCGATGACCCAGGCCTTTGCCGGGCTCGAGCCCCTGCCCTGCCTCACGACCATGCGCGGCGCCGCTGTCAGGGTGCAGGCCCAGCTCGCGCGCGTGCTGCTTCGCGAGCCAACGCGCGGCGGCGTCGCGCTGGAGCGCGTCGATGTCGGCCATGGTGAGCTGCCCGGCGCGGGAAGCGGCAGCGGCGCGGGCCATCGCTTTCGCGCCGAGCGCGCGGCACTCCTCGGGGCTTAGCACGTCGAACTCGGCGCCAGCGCGCCAGGTCAGGGGCGACGGGACCTCCAGCGTGGGCTCAAGATAGTCGTGCGCGAGCTCCTTGGGCCGCGGGCGGGAGAGCGCGCGCAGCAGGCGCTCGTGCGCGAGGGCGCGCGCGGCAGCAGCTTGCGCATCGCTGGCAGTGACGGCCGCGTCAACGCGGACGCCGAAATCCTCCGCGGCATAGAAGAGCTGCGCGGCCTCGCGATGGCGCGAGAGCGCGACATAGGTGGTGTGCCGGTCGTAGTGGGCGCTTGCGAGCACGTAGCTGCGCTCCACCGTGGCGCCCTGGGCCTTGTAGACGGTGGCGGCGTAGCCGTGATCCAGGTCCTGATAGAAGCGGCTGTCGACGTGGACGAGGCGGGCGTCCTGGCCGCCCTGCCCGTCCGACCCGTCGAGGCGCACCTCGAGCACGCCATCGCGCACGGCCTGGACGGTACCGAGAGTGCCATTCTTGACGCCGAGGCCGCGCTCATTGCGCAGGAAGTAGAGCCGGTCGTGGAGGGCGAAGGCGCGCGGGCCGCGGGTGGTCTCGATGGTCTGCTCAGGTCCGAGCTGCCCGTGGGCGCGGCGCAGGGCGCGCGCGGCGGCGTTGAGTGTTGCGACTTCCTCGCGCGTGTACGCGAGGATCAGCGAGCCCTGCGGTGCGGCGGCCTGCCCGTCCTCGGCCCAGCGCGTGAGCAACGCACTGCGCGCGGCCTCGCGCGTGTCGAAGGCGGCGAGACCGCCCTGCTCGCGGTAGCGGGCGAGCGCCGCGCCCGTGGCGCCGTGCGCGAGCTCGGCAGTGGCTTCCCGCTGCCAGGTGTGGCGCTGGCGGCGCACCTCCTGCAGCTCGGCGTGCGGGCTTTCGGCCAGCAACCCGCGGAAGGCCGCGCCCGCCTCGATGGCCTGCAGCTGCTCGGGATCACCGACCAACACGACCTTGGTGTGCGCGGCGGCGGCACGCTCGAGAAAGCGCGCGAGCTGACGTGTACCGAGCATGCCGGCCTCATCGATCACCAACACATCACGGCGCGTGAGGGGCTCGCGTCCGCCGGCCCAGGCGTGCTCGAGGCTCGCGAGCGTGCGCGCAGGGATCCCGGAGGCGGCGGCGAGATTCTCGGCGGCGATGCCGGAGAGCGCGGCGCCCTTGACGGTGTAGCCCTCCCCTTCCCAGACTTGCCGCGCGGCGGCGAGCAGCCGACTCTTGCCGCTGCCGGCGATGCCCACGAGCGCCTTTAAATCCCCGGCCTCGAGGAGGGTGTGAAAGGCCGCGTGCTGCTCGGGGCTGAGAGCGTGGCGGGAGAGGATCGCATGTG
>JASHPX010000183.1 GCA_030037905.1 Gammaproteobacteria bacterium | reverse complement strand
GACCCTTGAGCACGAACTGCGCAACGCGCTCGTTGTCCTCGATCAGCAGGACCTTCATGCGCCCTCGGGCTCTGCCCCTTCGATGCCGGACCTGCCGGCGTCATTCCGCAGCGCCGGACCCGGCGCGTGCAGCGGACCGACCGCCGGCGGCATGCCGCCGGCAGCGGCCAGCGCCGCGGCCACCGCCTCCTCGGGCGTGAGCGCGCGCCCCGCCTTGCCATGCCGGCGTCTGCGGTTCTGCAGCCGATCCAGGTACAGGTACACCACCGGCGTGGTGAACAGCGTCATCGCCTGGCTCAGAATCAGGCCGCCGACTATCGTCACGCCGAGCGGCTGGCGCAGCTCCGAGCCGGTGCCGTGGCCGACCGCCAGCGGCACGGCGCCCAGCAACGCCGCCATCGTGGTCATCATGATCGGCCGGAAGCGCAGCAGGCAGGCGCGCCGAATCGCCGGCTCGGGCGCCAAGCCCTCCTCGCGCTCCGCGGTGATCGCGAAATCGACCATCAGGATGCCGTTCTTCTTCACCAGGCCGATCAGCAGCAGGATGCCGACGATGCCGATGACCGACAGGTCGTAGTGAAACAGCATCAGCACCAGCAGTGCGCCCACGCCGGCCGAAGGCAGCGTCGAGAGAATGGTCAGCGGATGGATGTAGCTCTCATAGAGCATGCCGAGAATGATGTAGACGACGACCAGCGCCGCGAGGATCAGGTAGGGCTCGCTCTTCAGGGAGCTCTGAAAGGCCTGCGCCGTCCCCTGGAAGCTGCCGCTGATGGTGCCCGGCATGCCCAGGTTCGCCGCCGCCCGCTCGATGGCATTCACGGCATCGCCGAGCGCCGCGCCCGGGGCGAGATTGAACGACAGCGTCACTGCGGGGAATTGCCCCTGATGGTTGATGGACAGGTAGGACACGTGCTGCGTGTCGTAATGCACGAAGGTGGACAGTGGCACCATCGTGCCGGTGTTCGACTTGATGTAGATCTGCTGCAGCGTGTTCGGATTGCCCTGCAGCGATGGCGTGATCTCCTCGACCACGAAGTAGCTGTTGAGCTGCGTGAAGTACTGCGTGATGTCCGCCTGCCCGAAGGCATCCGCCAGCGTCGCATCGATCTGCGCCGGCTGGATGCCGAAGCGCGCGGCCGCGTCGCGATCGATCACCAGCGACAGATCGGTGCTGTCATTCTGCTCGTCGCTCGCCACGTCGCGCAGCATCGGCAGAGCCTGCATCCTGGCCAGCAGCTTCGGCGCCCAGGTGTTGAGCTCGTCGAGGTCGATATCCTGCAGGGTGTATTGATACTGCGTGCGCGACAGCCGCCCCCCGACGTTGATGTCCTGCCGGGACTGCAGGAACATCGTCGCGCCCGGCACCTTGGCGAGCTGCTTGTTCATGCGCGCGATGATCTGGTCGGCGGTGGCGCCATCCTTGCGCTCACTGCGCGGCAGCAATGCCGACCACACCATGTTGTTGTTGAGCGGCCGGCCGCCGCCCACGCCGGTCGCATAGCCCTGCATGTCCGGCTCGTGCTCGAACACGTCCGTCAACAGGTGCATCCTCCTGACCATCTCGGGAAAGGAAATGTCCTGGGGCGCATCGCTCTGGCCGACGATCTGGCTGATGTCCTCCTGCGGAAAGAAGCCCTTCGGGATCAGCACGTACAGCACGACCGTCAGCGCCATGGTTGCGAAGAACACGTACAGCGTGGGGCGCTGGTGCCGCAGCACGAAATCCAGCCCGCGCGTGTAGCCCGCGACCAGCGCGTTGAAACCCCGCTCGATGATCCGGTACAGGACGCCGTGCTGTACGGTCTTTTCATTGCGTACGAACTGCGAGGCCATCATCGGCGAAAGGGTCAGGGCCACGAACGCCGACATCGCGATGGTCATCGTGACCGTGATGGCGAACTCCCGAAACAATCGCCCGACGATGCCTCCCATCAGCAGCAGCGGAATGAACACCGCCACCAGCGAGATGCTGATCGACATGATCGTGAAGCCGATCTCGCGCGCGCCCGTGAGGCTGGCCTGCAGCGGTGAGAGCCCGGCCTCGATGTGGCGGTAGATGTTCTCGAGCATCACGATCGCATCGTCGACCACGAATCCCACGACGATGGTCAGGGCCATCAGCGACAGGTTGTCCAGGCTGAAGTGCAGCATGTACATCAGCGCGCAGGTGCCCAGCAACGCCAGCGGCACGGTGACGCCCGGAATGATGGTCGCCCAGGCATTGCGCAGGAACAGGAAGATCACCATGATGACGAGCGCCACGGTGATCAGCAGCGTGACCTCGACGTCGTGCAGCGAGGCGCGGATGGTGATGGTGCGGTCACCGATCTGATCGACCTGGATCGACTTGGGTACCGACAGCAGCGCCTTGGGCAGCAGCGCCTTGACGCGGTCCACGGTATCGATGACGTTCACCCCGGGCTGCTTGAAGACGATCAGCAGGACACCGTCCTTGCTGTGCGGCCAGCCCCTCACCCATTGCCAGCCGGTCTCCTGGGTGTTCTGCGCGCTATCCACCGCGACGCCGATGTCCTTGATGCGCACCGGCGCCCCGTTGTGGTAGGCGACGATGATGTTGTTCCAGGGCGCGGCGTTGAGCAGTTGATCGTTGTCGTAGATCGTGTAGTTGTGCGCCGTGCCGTTGATCGAGCCCTTGGGCGCATCCACGGTCGCGGCGCTGATGACGTTGGCGACGTCGGTGAGCTGGATACCGAGTGCGGCGATCTTGGCCGGATCGATCTGGATGCGCACGGCGGGCTTCTGCTGGCCGGCGACGAACACCTGAGAGACCCCGGCGATCTGCGAGACCTGCTGCGCCAGCACGTTCTCGGCGTAATCATCCACCGTGGTGATCGGCAGCACGTCCGAATGCACCCCCAGAATGATGATCGGCGAATCGGCCGGGTTGGTCTTGCGGTAGGTGGGCGGGGTGGGCATGTCCTTCGGCAGCTGCCCGGCGGCCGCCGAAATCGCCTGCTGCACGTCCTCGGCTGCCCCGTCGATGTTGCGGCCGAGAGTGAACTGCAGCGCAATGGAGGTGCTGCCCAGCACGCTGGTCGAGGTCATCTGCGTCAGGCCCGGGATCTCGGCGAACTGGTACTCCAGCGGCTGCGCGACCGAGGAAGCCATGGTCTCGGGGCTCGCCCCGGGCAGGTTCGCGTTGACCTGCAACGTCGGGAAGTCGACCTGCGGCAGCGGCGCCACCGGCAGCAGCGGGAAGGCTACGAGACCCACCAGCAGGATCCCCCCCATCAGCAGGGAGGTCGCGATCGGCCGGCGAATGAATGGCTCGGAGATGCTCATCCGGGGTGGCTCACCCCAATGGCAGAGGCCGACGAGACCGACGAGACATCGCTGGCAGACGATGTGGCGATTTGTACGCGGGCGCCCGGCTGCAGGCGGAACTGGTTGCTCGTGACCACACGCTCGCCGGGAGATACGCCGGAGGTGATCACCGTCATGTCGCCGCTCTGTACGCCGAGCGTCACGGGCCGCACCTGCACGGTCGAGTCGGCGTTCACCACGTAGGTGAATGGACCGTTCGGACCCGTCTGCACGGCCGCGCTCGGCATCGTCACGACGTTTTGCTCGCGCTGCACGAGCACCTGCGCGTTCACGAATTCTCCGGGCCAGAGCGTATTGTGCGGGTTCGGAAAGGTCGCCTTCAGCCGCATGGTGCCCGTGGTGGTGTCGATCTGGTTGTCCACCACCGTCAGAGAGCCGCTATCCAGCTGAGTCTTACCATCCTGCGAGACCGCGATCACCTGGACCGTGCCGGCGGACATCGCCTGGTTGACGCGCGGCAGAGCCTCCTCGGGCAGCGTGAACACCAGGGATATGGGCTGCATCTGCGTGACCACGACGATGCCGTTGGTGCTCGTGGACAGCAGGTTATTACCCGGATCGATGAGGCGGATGCCGGTACGCCCGTTGAATGGTGCGGTGATCGAACAGTAATCAAGGTTCGTGCGGGCGTTGTCGATGGCCGCGCGATCGATCTGTACCTGTGCCGCCAGTTGCGCGACCAGCGCGCGCTGATCATCGACCTGCTGCTTGCTGGAGAGATTCTGCGGCTCGAGCTGCAGGTACTTCTGCAGGTCCTGCTGAGCACTGCGCTGCTGCGCCTCATCCTTCGCCTCGGTCGCGATCGCGCCATCGAGCGCGGCCTTATAGGGACGCGGATCTATCAAGGCGAGCAACTGGCCTTTCTTGACGAGCTGCCCTTCCTTGAAATAGACCGCTTCCAGCTCGCCATCGACGCGCGCGGTCATGGTGGCCGTGTAAAACGCCTGCACGGTGCCCAGTCCCTGCAGGTACACCGGCACGTTCCCGCGCGTCACGATGGCGGTATGCACGGGCACCACCTGGTCCTGTCCCTCGTCATTGCCGCGCGCGGCGGCAGCGGCCGGCTGGTGCGCATACCAGATTGCGCCGACGATCGCGGCGAGCACTGCGATCACGCCGAGCCACAGCCGTGGCCCACGCGCTCGCCGTGATTTAGCCTCGAGCGCGGGCGCCGTCGCCGACCGACCCGTCTCTCCCGGCTGATCCGCGCTGCCTTCAGTACTCATAGCCTCGCCTGTTCCTCGTCACTCTGCTGCCAGCCACCCCCGAGCGCCTGATACAGCTCGATGAGCGCTGCCAGATGCTGGTATTGGACCTGCACCAGCTGATCCTGTGCCGTAAATAACGTCGTCTCCGTATTCAACACCGTCAGAATGTTGGTGACGCCCGCCTGCATTTGAATCTGCGCGAAGTTATATGCGCTCTGCGCCTTGTCGGCCGCGTCCTGCTGCCGCCGCATCTGCTCGGCGGTCTGCTGCACGGCAACGAGAGCGTTCTCGACGTCCTCCAGAGCCGACAGAACCGTCTGGTGGTAATCGGCGAGCAGCTCCGTATAGCGCGCCTGCGAGTACTGGTACTGCCCGCGCAGTGCTCCGCCCTCGAAGATATCCTGAGCGAGCGTCGCGGACAGAGTGTACAGCGTGCTCTCGGGCGTGATGAGCTGGTTGAGGTAACTGCTCGCGTAGCCGCCGGTGGCGGTCAGTGTGAAGCTGGGGAAGAAGGCTGCGCGCGCCACGCGAATATTGGCGTTGGCCTCGTGCAGGTCGGCTTCCGCCTCGGCGATGTCCGGCCGGCGCGCGAGCAGCTGCGAAGGCATGCCTCCCAGCACCGCCGGAGCGGTGATCTGCGCGAGGCTCGCATCGTGAAACTGCAGCGACTCGGGCGTGCGGCCCAGCAGCACCGCCAGCCCGTTCATCGCCTGGCGCAGCTGCTGCTGCAGCGGCGGTATGGTGGCGTTCACCACGGCCACCTCGGCGGCCTGCTGCGCGACGTCCAGGGCGGTGGCCGTGCCGACGCGCTGCTCGGTCTCCAGGCCCTGGAGGATGTGCTGCGCGGCGCCGAGGTTGTTCTGCGCGACCTGGATGCGATCGCGATTCTCCAGCGCCTGGAAGTAATCGGTCGCGACACCGCTGAGCACCGTGAGCACCACCGTCTCGCGGTCGTAGCGGCTCGCCTGCGCGGCCAGCACCGCCGCCTCGCGCGTGGCGCGGTTCTGGCCCCAGAAATCCACCTCGTAGCTCGCCGTGATCGTCGGCTCGATACCGGCGACGGTCGGTCCGCCGATTGGCGGCACGAAGGTCTTCTCCTTCTCGCCGAGCAACTGAGCACTCACTGAGGGCAGCAGCGCGGCCCCCGCGATGCGCGCCTGTGCATCCGCCTCGCGCACGCGCGCCACGGCCGCGGCGATGTTATCGCTCGCGGCAAGCGCCTGCTGCACATACCCATTGAGTGTCGCTGAGCCGAAGCTCTGCCACCACTGCCGACTCGGCCACGCGGCATTCTGCCCGGCAGTCGTGCTCCACGCGGCCGGCAGCGGCGCGGCGGGACGCCGATACGCCGGCCCCACGCTGCAGCCGGCGACTGCGAGCAGCACCGCGGCCGCAAGCAGCATCCCGCTGCGACGGAGAGTTTGATTCACATCGGACATAGGGGGTCTGGAAACGCTACACGACCGACTGTTAAGAAGACGTGGCCGACAAATTAAACTATTTTAATCAAACACTAAGGTATTGGCGCGTGCTCTCCTGCGCCGCTTGCCCGGGCCACAGCCCCGGCGCCCGTCCCCCGGCCCCGGGGCCTGGCCCCCGGGGCCCGGCTCACACATCGAGCGGCAGCCCCGCGTTCTTGACTATGGAGCGCAGTACGAAGCTCGAATCGACCCGCGCCACACCCGGAAGCTTGGTCAGCACCTTGCTGTGCAGTCGCTCGAAATCCTCAGCGTCGCGTGCGACCACGCGCAGCACGTAGTCGGACTCACCGGTGGTCAGATCGCACTCGGTCACCTCCGGCACGGTGGCCACGGCCTGCTCGAAGGCGCCCAGATCCTGATCGGTCTGGCCCCGTAGGGTGATGCGGATGATGAAGCTCACCGTGATACCGACCCGCGGGGCGTTGAGCACGGCGGCGTAACGCTCGATGACATGCGCTTGCTCGAGCAGCCTCACGCGCCGCAGACACGCCGATTCGGACAGTCCGACCCGTTCCGCCAGTGCCGCATTGGAGAGCCGCGCGTCCTGCTGCAGCTCATGCAGAATCCGGCGGTCGATTCTATCGAGCTGCATGTTTCCTCCGAAGTTCGACGAATTTTAGAATTTTATGCGAATCTGGTCACCGTTCGCACGCGATTTCGCAAGCGGCTGCAGCTCGTTCCGCCGGAAACTCCGGGTGTCGATGAGGGTGCGTGGGGGCGCGGGGCGCTGGCAGAGTGCCCTGACCGGCGCATCCGGACGCGTTGCAGCGCGGCAGGAGGTGTGTCATGCGCATCGGAGTACCCAAGGAGATCAAGGTGCAGGAGTATCGGGTCGGTCTGGTACCGGCCGCGGTACGCGAGCTGACCCACGCCGGCCACGAGGTGCTGGTGCAGAGCGGCGCCGGAATCGGAATCGGCTGCGGCGACGAGGATTACCGGCAAGCCGGTGCGCGGGTTGCGCCGGACGCCGCCGCCGTGTGGTCCGATGCCGAGCTCATCGTCAAGGTCAAGGAGCCGCAGCTTGCCGAATGCACGCAGCTCAGGGCCGGACAGGTTCTG
Organism: Gammaproteobacteria bacterium; assembly: GCA_030037905.1. Classification (GTDB taxonomy): domain Bacteria; phylum Pseudomonadota; class Gammaproteobacteria; order Steroidobacterales; family Steroidobacteraceae; genus FEN-1191. Next base: position 15,624 of record JASHPX010000183.1, on the reverse strand, counting down.
TTTACCTATCTGCACCTGGCCGCCGATCCGGCCCAGGCGCAGGCCTTGTGCCGCTCGCAGTGCGTAGCCATCGGCTACGAGACGGTGACCAGTCCGGACGGCTCGCTGCCGCTGCTCACGCCGATGAGCGAGGTCGCAGGGCGCATGGCCGTGCAGGTAGGCGCGGCCTATCTGCAGAAGTCCATGGGCGGCAGCGGCGTACTGCTCGGTGGCGTCGCCGGCGTGCCACCGGCGCGCGTCGTGGTGGTGGGCGCGGGGGTGGCCGGGACCAACGCCATCGAGATGGCTCACGGGCTACGCGCCGATGTCACGGCAATCGACCGCTCGATCGGGCAGCTACGGCGGCTGGACGCGCAGTTCCACGGTACGGTGCGCACGCTGTATTCGACCATGGACGCGATCGAGCGCGCCGTGCGCGACGCGGACCTGCTGATCGGCGCGGTGCTGATACCGGGCGCCGCTGCACCCAAGCTGGTCAGCGCCGCGATGATACGTCACATGCGCGCCGGCTCGGTGGTGGTGGACATCGCCATCGATCAGGGCGGCTGCTTCGAGACGAGCCGACCCACCACGCACGCGGCCCCGACCTACCTCGTCGACGGCGTCATCCATTATTGCGTGACGAACATGCCGGGAGCGGTGCCGCGCACCTCCACGTACGCGCTCAATCACGCCACGCTGCCCTACGTGATGGCACTCGCGTCACGCGGCTGGGAGCGCGCCACGCGCGAGATCGAAGGGTTCGCGTCCGGGCTGAACGTGGTGCGCGGGCGGATCGTGCATCCGGCCGTGGCGCGTGCCTTGGAGAAGGCCGCCCCCGCCCCATTCGCGCCCGCCCCTGCGCCTGCTCCTGCCGCAGCGCCCGCTGCCGCCTGAGCGCTGCCGCGAGAGCGTTGCGCTTCTTCAGCTCGAGAGGGCGCTTCAGCTCGAGGCGATCAGCCGCCGCAGATCCTGCGTGATGGCCGCCGGGCGGTCATCGCTCTCCGCCAGCAGCCGCACACGGCCGCGCTGGTCGAAGATGAACACGGCGCTGCTGTGCTCGACGGCGTAGTTGCCGTATGGATCGGGCGCATCGCGGTGAAAAGCGATCCGATAGCGGCGCGTGAATGGAATCAGCTCGCTGTCCGGTCCTCGCAGCCCCACGAACTGCGGGCCGAAATATGCGACGTAGCGCTTCAGCAGCGATGCGCTGTCGCGCTGTGGATCTACGGTGACGAACAGCACTCGTACCTTCGAGGCCTGCTGGCCGAGTCCGCGCAGCGCCTGGGCGAGCCCGGCCAGGGTGGTCGGGCATACATCCGGGCAATTGGTATAACCGAAGTACAGCAGCACCACGTCGCCGCGATAGGTCTCTCCGGTGACGGGCTGGCCGTTGTCATCGGTCAGCTGGAATTGCAGCGGCGGCAGCAGCCCCGAGATGTCATGCAGCGCGTAGGGCGGCTGGCGGCTGCAGGCAGCGAGCGCGACGAGCGCGAGCGCGGCGAGCAGCACAGCGGCCGCGCGCGCCAGCGTGACGGATCGAGTCAGGGCGACCGATCGCGTCAGCGTGACCGATCGCGTCCGCGCGACGGATCGAGGCATGACGCTCATGGCCGAGCCACCAGCGTGGCGGGCAATGGCCGTTGCGCACCCGTGGGCCTCGCACGCACTCGCTCGGTCTGCTGCGCCGAATCGCGCAGCATGTGGTGCAGCACCACGAGCACCCCGACCATCGACATCATCGACGTCGGGATCCAGGTCAGGCAGCCGCCCATCTGCTGGTCGGTGAGAGGGCTGATCGCCCAGGCCCGCCCGCAGATGCCGTAGACGTTGAACAATACATGCGGGTACATCACGATGAAGGCCCCGAGAAACAGCTGCAGGAAACCGGTGGCGACCAGCACCACGAGGCGCGGGCCGTACGCAGTGGCCGCCGCGCCTTGCGCACTGCGGGGCGTGAGCATCAGCCACCAGAACAGCAGCCCATCCACGGCCATGCCCCAGTTCATGAGTCGATAGCGGTTGATGTCGAGCATCGCGGAGAAATGGATCGAGGGGGTCAGCCAGAAATACACCATCCCGACGAACAGGAATCCGGCAAGGTAGGGATCGCGCAGCACGCGCACCAGCACCGCCAGCGCCTGGCGCAGCCCAGGCCACCGCGCGATGCGCGTCAGACCGCGGCGCCAGCGTTGCGGAACACCCCGCACCAGGGCGGGCCCGGGCGCGGCCACGACCATGAAGAAGGGGCCGAGGTGATGCAGCACCAGATGCTGCAGGCGGTGCACCCAGAACATGTGCTGCGAGAGATAGTCGAAATACGTTTGCAGCACCCCGTAGGTCAGCAGCAGCCCGAGGAGGAAGGAGAAGGGCCGCCAAAAGCCGCAGCGCTCTGCGCCCTCGGCGCGCGCCACGACGAGGCCGCGCACGTACAGCACCGCCATTGCCAGGCATACCAACTCGACCGAGGGCGACCAGTCCCACGGCGCAAGATACGACAGATCGGAGATGAGGTGGCTCAACGTGACCGGAGGGACCGTGGTGCGAAGGCGAAGTTCCGCATGATAACAAGTCCCGGGCCCTCGCGCGGGCCCTGGTCGCCCGGATCTGGTCGCGCTGCCCGGAACGCTCGGCCCGGCCCTGAACGCTCGGCCCTGAACGCTCGGCCCTGAACGCTCGGCCCTGGTCTTCAGCCTATCGGCTAAGATGCGCGGGTGCGCACCCGCATCGCGCAACTCGAACACTGATGCACGAGCACCGGGCCGCACGCCGCACCTGCGCGCTTGCGAGGGTTACGCGCTTGCGAGGGTTATGAGGTGAATAGTTCGGCTGCACGAGCGTGGCGTGCCCGCCGCCGCCGCTCTCCAGGGCGCGCGGCGCGCGCCGCGGCAATGATCATTTCCTGGCCTGTCATCCGGATCCTGGACCTGTTCGGCCGCTGGCCGGACGCCATGGCGCGGGTGATGAATCGTGCCATGAGCCGCTTCGGTCCCTACCAACCCGGCGTCCACGATGTCCTGGTGTGCTCGTACTTCAAGAGCGGCACCAACTGGACGATGCACATCGCAGTGCAGATCGCACACCGCGGTAACGCCTCCTTCGAGCACATCCACGACCTGGTGGCCTGGCCGGAGGTGCGCGGGCGCTTCGGCCGCGCCATCGCCGTGCCGATCGAAGATGAGTCCCCGTGGCGCAACTCTCCCACCGCGCTGCGCATCATCAAGACGCATCTGCGCTTCGACCAGGTGCCATACAGTCCGGCTGCGCGCTACATCTGCGTGGTGCGCGATCCGAAGGACGTATTCGTCTCCAGCTACCATTTCGTGCGTGACTCCATGCTCGGATCGCTCATGCCGTCGAAGGACAAGTGGCTGCGCAACTTCCTCTCACCCGACCATGCCTTCAGCGGCTCCTGGGGCGAGCATCTGGCCAGCTGCTGGCAGGCGCGGCAGCGCCCCAACGTGCTGTTCCTGACCTATGAGGAGATGCAGCGCGATCTACCGGCCGCGATCCGGCGCATCGCCGCGCTGATGGACGTGCAGCTGTCGGCCGCCGAGCTCGAGGCGGTGGTGCGACAGACGAGCTTCGCGCACATGAAGCGCATCGCCGATCGTTTCGAGCTGAGCCAGCGTGCCCGCTCGGGTGGGCCGCGGCATACCATGATCCGGCGCGGGATTGCGGGGCACTCCAGCGAGCTGCTGACGAGCGCAGAGCAGCAGCATATCGATGCGCATTTTCGCGCCGAGCTCGCGCGTCTCGGCTGCGATTTCGACTATGACGAGGTGTTCGGCCTAGTTCGGGGCGAAGGCGAGCACCACGTTGCCTGAGTGGGCCACGCCCGATTGGCCGACCGAGTAGCCGGAGCCCGCAAACAGCATCCCACCGACCACGGTGATGCCCTGCGAGCCCATGGCGCCGCCGTGCGCGGCCACGTGATTCACCGTGTCGAAGGCGCGGTCAGAATCGTAGCTCCACAGGATTTGGCCGTCGCGGGTCGAGGCCGCGATGATCGAGCCGTCCGAGCCGCCGAGCAACACCACACCGGGAATCGTCGTGGCCGGCGAGTCGTATCCGACGCGCTTCTCGCCGTAGCCGTCCTGGACGGGTACCTGCCAGAGTCGCTGGCCGTCGGCGATGCGGATGGCCGCAAGCCCACCGCCGACCTTCAGGCCGTAGTAGACGTTGCCGCCATAGACCGCCCCGCCCCACTGGATGCCGGTCTGCCGAAATGCGGCCGGCCCGAAGGGCAGGCGCTGCGCGAGCTTGCCGGTCACGTTGGTGCGCCACACGAGCTTGCCGTTCTCATCGGGATCGAACGCGAGCACGTCTCCCGGCTTGGTCCCGACGACGATCAGGCGCTGCCCGCTCGGCAGCGTGACCAGGATCGGTGAATCCGGCACGTCCCAGTCCGGTCCCTCGGTCGGCGGACAATTGTCGGTGGCCGCATCACCGTAGCAGCCGCCGAGGAAGGCATCGCCACTGGTGATCTGGTAGTGCCACAGCATGTGCCCGGTGCGCATGTCGAGCGCCATCACCGAATCGGAGGTGTCCGCCGCGGGGTAAGTGGTCGCATCGCCGGTGCCGAAGTAGATCGCGTGCAGCTTCGGATCCACCGCCGGCGTGTTCCACACCGAGCCACCTGCCGGCGCGTACTGCTGCACTCCTCGGGTGTTCTTGCGGATGGGCTGCGGCCGCGGAGAGATCACATAGGTGTTCCACAGGATGTGGCCGTCATGGGCATCCAACGCGACGATCTCTCCGACCGACGTGCAGCACGGATAGTCCAGCGAGGCGGCCGAGAACTCCTCCCACGAGGAGATCGGCACGAACAGCTTGCCCTGATAGTAGGCCGGCGGAGCGGTCACGCGATCGGTGTATTGCTTCTCCACGTGGGTCGTCCACAGCTGCTTGCCGGTCCGCGCATCGAGCGCGTAAACGTTCGCCTTGAGATCTCCGAACAGAGCGACGTCGCGCCGCCGGCCCTGCACGCTGATGTCTTCGATGCGCAGCGCATTGCGCACACCCGACTGCGCCAGGAAAGACCAGTACACGCAGCCGGTCCGGGCGTTCATCGAATACACGTAGCCCGTGTCGGTGCCGATGAACACCCGTCCCGCCACCACCACCGGCTGGCTGTATGCGGAGGTCGAGTTCGGCAATCCAAAGGCCCATTTGAGCTTCAGACGCGGCAGATCCGCGGCCGTCAGTCGCGCGGCCGCGGCGCTCTGGAAGCGCGTGTTGTCGATGTTGTTGCCCCAGCCGTTCCAGGACGGAGCCGACGAAGGCGGAGCCATCGGCGGGTTGGCCGCACAGTGATCGGCCATGTACTCGTAGTCACCTTGCGGGGAGGTACCCAGTAGCCGCCCCGCGACCGCCTGCGCCACCAGGCGCCGCTGATTGTCGGTCAGCTTCGCACCGACGGCCTTCATTGGACCGCTGGTGAGCGCCGCGTAGATACGTTCCGGTGAATAAGCTCGCAGCACCGCGGGATCAGGGGCGTTCTTGACGTTGGGATTGCCGTGGCAGGACAGGCAGGTGTTCTGGAAGATGGCGAACCCCTGCTCCGTCCCGGCGGTCAGGCCCTTGTCGGGAGCAGGCGCGGGCCGCTCGGCCGCCGCGCCTGCCGACTGCGCCGCAGTCGCCGATTGCGCCGCGTCGCCCTGCGAGTACGCAGCAGGCAGCAGTACCAGCGCGGCCGCCATCGTCACCACTGCCGCAGCCATCCGGGAGGCGCGGAGCCCTCGCGCTCGCATCCTGATTCTCATGAGCATCCCCTCGGGCTGTCGAGGCCAGGCAAATCTCGAGGGCTCTGGGCAGGCCGGCTCCGGGCAGGCCAGCCAGCGCCCCCGCCACATCAGATGATACCGTGACGCACCGGACAGCGGATACAGCGGATACGCCTGGTCACAGCACCGCCGGCGCGACCACCGCAGCCTGCGGGCGACGCGCGAACACGCCGAAGCCGAGAATACCGGCGTAGCAAATCGCCGGGACGAACAGCGCGCTCTTCAACCCGAAAAGATCCGCGGCGTGGCCGGTCGCCTCGGTACGAGCGCACCTCCCACGATCGCAACGCAGATGATGCCCGACGCCTGCGCGGCGCGCGGACCGAGGCCTTCGCAGGCGAGCGAGAATATGGTCGGAAACATCAGCGAATTGAACAGGCCGACTGCCAGCAACGACCAGCCGGAGAGCTCCCCGAGGCTGTGCGAGGAGACGAACAGCAGGCACAGCACGACAGCCGCCGCGCTCGCCAGCACCTTGCCCGGGGAGTACATCCGCAGCAGCTGCGCGCTGATGAACCGCCCCACCATCGCTCCGCCCCAATAGAACGATACGTGTCTTCCGGCCGATTCGGGAGTCAGTCCGAGCACGCTCGGCTGCATCAGATAGTTGACGATCAGCGAGCCGATTGCGACCTCCGCGCCGACGTAGAGGAAGATGCACAGCGCCCCGTATCCGAAGCGCGCCTGCCGCAGCAGCGACCATGCCGGCTGTGTCCCGCCTCGTGGCGCCCCGCCCGGCGCGCCGCCCCCGGCTCTACCCTCGTGCAATCGCTGCCGGCGCCGCCACGCCAGCACGGCGAGCAGTGCCAGCAGTACCGCGAGCCCGAGATAGGTTCGCGTGATGACGCTCGTCTCCCGGACCCGGTAGGCGGCGAGCGCCTGGGCAGCAAGCGTCCTGGGATCCACCGCGTTGAGCGATCCGAGGATCAGCAGCGATCCGATGTAGGGAAATATCGTCGTACCCAGCGAATTGAACGCCTGCGCAAACGTCAGGCGGCTGTGCGCGGTGGCCGGCGAGCCGAGCAGCGAGATCAGCGGATTGGCGACCACCTGTACCACGGTGACGCCCGCGGCGAGCACGAACAGCGCCGCGAGGAACGTAGCAAACAATGCCGATGCGGAGGCGGGAATGAACAGCAGACAGCCGGCCGTCATCAGCGCCAGGCCCAGCACCGCGGTGCGCATGTAGCCGATGTGACGCACGACCGCCGCAGCAGGCAGCGAGATCACGAAGTACGCTGCGAAGAATGCCGACTGCACCAGCATCACCTCGCCATAGGACAGCGTGAACAGCTCCCTGAGCTTGGGTATGACCACATCGTTCAGGCTGGTGATGCCGCCAAAGAAAAAGAACAGCGCGATCACGAATACGCGCAGGTGCCGCGCATCTCGCGGTGTCGCGGCAGCCACGGCCGTCGAATCGCTCACGGCCGCTGGCCGGATGCGTGCGTCGTATCGAAGCGCGACTATTGTCCCGGCGCCGGCGTCACCGCTGCCGCGTGCGCGGCCGGATGCACGTTCACGGTGCCGACGGTTTCCAGGCGGATCTTGCCGTTGCGCACCAGGTAGGTCTCGACACCGCGCAACTCGTTCGGCTTTCCGGCGTTTTGCACCCAGATGAGCCAGGCGACGTCCGCCGTGAAATGCTTCTCGATGATGTCCGCCTGACGGCGCGGCCCCGTGGTCGGCGGCCGCAGCAGCTGCGCGAACTGCGAGCGGATGCCCGGCTTACCGCGCGTCACGCCGGCCGCGGAAATGAGCACCGCATCGTCGGCGTAGTCGCTCATCACGGCGTCCAGATCGCCCGCGGCGATCGTGGCGAAATGATGCGCGACGACCTGCTCAGGCGTGGCGGGATGCGGATCGGCTGCGCGTGCGATGCCGATGCCGCCGGTGAGCGAAAGTGCCCCACCCAACAGCACGGCGAGAACAGTGGCGGTATGACGCATGCTCGACCCCCGGCGCAGCCCTCTTGTCGGTGCAGGATACAAGGGCCCGGCGGCGCTGTCGACGCGCCGGCAGCCTGCGTGGTCCCATCCGGGGCAGGCCGCGGGTCCCTATCCCGGACGGGCTGCGGGGCCCTCGCCTCGGGACCGGTTGCGGCTCGCGCTCAGCGCATGCGCAGCAGGTTCAGCTGCTCCACCTGCACCGGATCGGTTTTGGCACGCAACGCCGCGACCTGGTCGGCGGTCACGGTCGGCGCATGATTGCCCCACGAGGTGCGGACGAAGTTCACCACGTCGGCGATCTGCTGATCATCGAGGATGGTGCGGTAGGATGCCATTCGATAGAAATCGGGATCCCCGTCGACCACGATCGGCGAGGAACCGTTGAGGGTGATGTTCGCGAGGGAGATCGGGTCGGCGTCGAGCACGGCAGGGTTGCCGGCGAGCGCCGGGATGTAGGGCGCCTGGCCACCGCCGGAACGCTGGTGGCAGTCGGCGCAGTATTGAGCGTAATTCTGCGACCCCGGAGTGTTGAACTGCAGCTTGGCGAGCGCCGCGGCAGTGGCCGGATCATACGTCCAGCCCCCCGAGCCACTCGCGTTCTGGTGCGCCGGAGGCAGGGATTTCAGGTAATGCGCGATGGCCAGGTTATCCGCATCGGTGAGGTACTGCGTACTGTAGTTGATGACGTCGATCATCGAACCGAAGGCGGTGCCGGTGGCGTTGTGACCGGTCTTGAGGAACTGCACCAGGTCCGCCTCGCTCCAGCGGCCCAGGCCCAGCGTCGGATCACCCGTCAGGTCGGCCGCGGACCAGTTGTCCAGCGGCGCTCCGGACAGATAGACACGCTTGGCCTGCGTGAGCGCCTTTTCCTCGAACAACCACCCCCGCGGAGTATGACAGGCGCCGCAATGCCCGAGCCCCTGCACCAGATAGGCACCGCGGTTCCACTGCGCGTCCTGGTTGGGCGACGGCGCGAAGGGATGCGTATCCAGGAAGAAGAAATTCCAGGCGCCCATGAGCCAGCGCATGCTCAGCGGCCAGGCGATCTGCGCCGGCCGATTCTGCTGATGCACCGGCTTCACGGCCTTCATGAAGTACGCGTACAGCGCCGCGACGTCCGCAGCGGAGATCTTGGCGTATGACGGATAGGGCATCGACGGGTACAGATGATGTCCATCGCGCGCGATCCCGCGGCGCAGTGCCCGGTCGAAGTCCTGCAGCGTATACAGGCCGATACCGGTCTGAGGATCAGGCGTGATGTTGGTGGGGTAGATGGTGCTGTTCAGTGGCAGCCCCATGGGACGGCCGCCCGCATAGGCAGCCCCGCCCGGGGCCGAGTGGCAGGCGACACAGTCGGCCGCATAGGCAAGATACTGGCCGCGCGCCACCAGCGATGCATCCGCGGTTTGCGCGGGGGCGGCCGCATCCTGCGTGTGACCGTAGCGCACGCCGATCGCCAGCAGCAGCAGCGCCCCGGCGGCGATCGGCATGACGATGTTCCGCGATAGCTTGCCCATCGAGCTTCCCCTCCGCCGCACCGCCGCCGCCTCCGTTCGCGTTTGATTGCTGGTATGCGGCGGCGTATGTGGCCGCGGATATTCCCATAATCCACAGCCGATGAGAACGAGCGCTGCGCCACACAGCAATATCAAACACTTGTCAGTACCGTGATATATGTCCGTCTATAGCGCTGCCGTGTTCCAGGCGGTTGCGCTCAGTGCGCCGGGGGCTCCAGACCGCTCGTCATGCTCACCTGTTCGCTGCTCAGTGTCATGCCGGCCTGACGCGCCAGTGTCTGTATGAGGGCCGCGAAATCCCCGGCCAGATACGCCTGCGGATCCGCCTGCAGTGTCGCCATGCCGAAGTGCATCTGCAGCACTTCGCGTACCGCCGCCGTCACGGGCATGGCGACGTCCAGCTCACGCGCCACCGCGAGACCGAGGTCGACGTCCTTGCGCAGCAGCTCCATCGTGAAGGTGGGCTTGAAATCCAGATTCACCAGCGCTGGAGACTTGTAGCGGGTAAAGATCGAGCCGAGTGCGCTGTCGTTCATGAACTGCAGAAAGGCGTGCCGCGGTACACCGGCTTTCTGCGCGAGCAGCGTGACCTCGATGAGGTTTTCGATCACGGCCGCGAGGAACACGTTGTGGCTGATCTTGCAGATGCGCGCGAGCTCGCCCTCGCCGACATAGGACACTGCGCGCATCGCATAGGTCCTGATCAGCGGCTCGACGTGCTCGAACGCCGCGCGGTTTCCGGAGACCACACTGGAGAGCTTGCCCGCGGCCACGCAGCCCGGATTGCCGCTGACTGGCGCCGCGAGGAACTGTACGCCACGCCGCTCGAGCGCGCGGCGCACCTCGGCCGATTCTTCGACGCCGACCGTCGAGCAATCCACGATGATGTCGGGCACGCGTCCCGCGGATGCCGCGATCACTCCGTCCTCGCCGAACAGCACCTCCTGCAGATCCTTGCCCGTGGACAGCATCGTGAACAGCACGTGCGCGGTGCCGAGCTCCGCTTTGCGCTGCACGAGTATCGCTCCGTGTCGCGCCAGCGGTTCCGCCTTGGCGCGCGTGCGATTCCACACGCGCAAGGTATGCCCCGCCTGCAGCAACCGCAGTGCCATCGCAAAGCCCATCCGTCCCATACCGACCCAGCCGATCTCCATGTCCGCCTCCGGGTGAACCATGCAGGGCGCGCGCGCCCGTCATTCGAAATTGTTCTTCTTGCCCTTCCTGACGTAATCGACCGTCGAGTGAATGTGGCTCCTGCCGTGTACCGCACGATTCTTGGCGAGGTGCGCGAACATCTGGATTCCAAAGCCTCCATCCAGATCGTTGCCGATGCGCGCTCGCCATGGACGGCGCACGATCTGCGTCGTCAGCCGCCGCGTGGTGCGCGGCTGCGTCATGATGTGATCGGCGATCTGCCAGGCGCGCGCGAGCAGCTGCTCCCGGGGCACGACCTCGTTGACCATGCCGTACTCCAGTGCGGTGCGTGCGTCGATCGCCTGCCCGGTCAGCAGCGCATAGGCGGCGCGCTTGACACCCAGCAGCTCCTGGAAGCAGCAGTGGATGCCGTCACCGGGCACCGAGCCGATGTCGTAGTGCAGGTCGAAGAGGACCGCATCGTCACTGCAGATCGAGATGTCGCACATCAGGCAGATCTCGGTGTGGAATCCCGGACCGTTCAGCACGCCGATGGTGGGTATCTCCAGGTCGTTGACCAGCGCGCTGACATTGATACGCCCGTCCTTGTAGGCGTACTCGTAAGCCCAGTACGCACCGTCCTGTTGTTCGAGCGCAAAGCCCTCGGGATCGGCATCCATCATGAATTCCTTGCCGGTGCCGCTCAGGATCAGGATCTCGTTGTGCGGATCGGCGCCCACGGTTTTGAGCATCTGCCCGAGGGCGCGATGATTCTCGACGCTCAGCTGCGTCGGTCCGCCACGCGTATGCGCCTGGACGAGCAGCACGCCATCATCGCGGCGTTGCATGCTGAAATGATCCTTGAAGCGCTCCCGGTAATCCTCGAACTGCGGCGTCTGGACGAACGGTTGGAGTGACATGGCGGTTCTCCTGCTCGCGCCGCCCGCGGCAGCGCTTGGTTGAATGGAAATCGAGCGCTCGGCGGTCGCGCTACACCGGAGCGTAGGCGCCCGGAGGACTCTCGAGCACGGGGGCGTGCGGCACAGGCTGCCGGCATCCCAGAGCGGTCCAGACCCTCTGCACGAGGGTCTGAGTGTCCAGCCCGTAGCGGCTGAACAAAAATTCCCGGCTGCCAGACTCCGCGAATACATCGGCGATTCCCACGCGTATCAGCGGCACGCCGGCGCCGTGTTGGGCCAGCGCTTCGGCGACCGCCGAGCCCAGGCCGCCCACGATGGAGTGGTTTTCGGCGCTGACCACCAGGCGGCTCGCGCGCGCCGCCGTCACGATGGTCGCCGCGTCGAGCGGCTTGATCACCGGGCAGTTGATCACGGTGACGGCGAGCCCGTGCTCGATGAGCGTGCGCGCGGCCGCCAGCGCGGGCGGAATCATCATGCCGGCCGCCACCAGGCAGGCGTCGCTACGCGCTGCACCGACCAGCACCTGCGCGTGCTGCAGATCGAAACGGTGGTCCTCGTCGTAGATCAGCGGAATCTCGCCGCGCTTCAGGCGCATGTAGGCCGGTCCAGGGTGGGCGGCCAGTGCGGCGACTGCCTGGCGGATCTCGCGGGCATCCGACGGCTCCAGCACCAGCAGGTTGGGCAGGCAACGCATCAGTGCCACGTCCTCGATGGCCTGATGGCTCGGTCCGCCGGGACTGGACAGGCCCGGCATGAAGCCCACCAGCTTGACGTCGAGCGACGGGTAAGCGATCGCCATGGCGATCTGGTCGTAACAGCGCCGCGTGCAGAATACGCCGAAGGTATTGACGAACACCGTGTGTCCGGCACGCGCCAGTCCACCCGCGATGCCGATCATGTTCGCCTCGGCCATGCCGGCGTTGAAAAAGCGCTCGGGGAGCGCGTCGCGAAAGAGGTCCGTCTCGGTCTGGCGCGTCAGATCCGCGCCCAGGCAGATCAGCTGCGGGCGGCGGCGCGCCTCGGCGAGCAGTGCCTCTCCATAGGGCTTGAGCACCGTCGGATACGGCGGCTCATGCAAGGGCGCTCTCCAGTTCGGCGATCAGCGCACGCTGCTGCGTCGGGTCGAGTCGGATGAAGTGGCCGTCCAGCGTGGGCGGCAGCGAGCGCGTGCGGCCGAGCACTTCGGTGCGCGCAATCAGCGCGAATGGCTCGGCATCGCTGCTGCGACTGGCGAGCGCCGCCGACAGTGCGCCGACATCGTGACCGTCGACCTCGGTGACCCGCCAGCCGAACGCGCGCCACTTCTGTGCCAGCGGCTCGAGCGTCGTCACCGAGGATACGGGCCCGTCGACCTGCGAGTTGTTGGCGTCGATGATCACGACGAGGCGGCCCAGGCGACGGCGCTGATGCGCGGCGAACATGGCCGCCTCCCACGTCTGTCCCTCCTCCATCTCTCCATCACTGACGAAGGCATAGGTGTCGCGTCCGGCACCCTCCAGGTGCGCGGCGAGCGCGAAGCCGATGGCACCGGACAATCCCTGACCGAGCGAGCCGCACACCAGGTCGACGAGTGGGGTACGTTCGGTGCCGATGGCTTCGAGCCGCGAGCCGTTCCGGCCATACGTGTCCAGCTCCTGCGGATCGAGCAGGCCGAGCGCGCCAGCCACGGCATAGAGCGCGATGACATAGTGACCGGCGGAGAGCACGAAGCGATCGCGGCCCATCCGCAGCAAACCGCCACCGAACAACGTTGCGAAGATCTCCGCGGAGGACAGCGCCTGTCCCAGATAGCCGAACCCCTCGATCGCTACCATGCGTGCCGCATGCAGCCGGATGCGGGCGGCGAGCCGCGCGAGTGTGTCGGTCTCGGGGAGCATGTTGGAATGATGGACCAGGGGGGCGGACGTGCGGGCAAGTTAATTTACGCGGCGAGGCACTGTCAACACGCCGGTCGGGCAGTGCGCCCAACGCGCCATGCGCCCCGCGCGCTATCCGCCCGCGCGCCATGCGCCCGGCGCGCTAGCCGTCCGCGAGCGCTGCGCGTGCCTCGGTCAGCTTGCGCAGCGCCAGCGACAGGTCGGCGCGCGTGTGCGCCGCGGACAGCTGCAGGCGGATGCGGGCCTTGTCGCGTGGTACCACGGGGTAGGAGAAGGCGACCACATAGATGCCTTCGGCGAGCAGCCGCTCGGCCAGCCGCGCAGCTGCCACCGCGTCGCCGATCATGATGGGGATGATGGGGTGCTCGCCAGGCAGGATGTCGAAGCCCTGCGCCGCCAGCTCCAGCCTGAACCAGCGCGTATTGTCGAGCAGCGAGCGGCGCAGCTCACCCGACTCCCGCAGCAGCTGCAACACGCGCAGCGTGACGGCGGCGATCACCGGTGGCAACGAATTGGAGAACAGGTACGGCCGTGAGCGCTGTCGCAACCACTCGATGATCTCACGCCGGCCGGAGGTGTAACCACCGCATGCGCCACCGAGGGCCTTGCCGAGCGTGCCGGTGAGGATGTCGACGCGGCCCATGACATCCCGGTATTCGGGCGTGCCCCGTCCCTGCTCGCCCAGCACGCCCACCGCATGTGAATCATCCACCATCACCAACGCGCCGTAGCGCTCCGCCAGCGCGCAGATCTCAGGCAGTCGCGCGACATGGCCGTCCATGGAAAACACCCCATCGGTGGCGATCAGTACACGCCGGCTGTCGCGCGCGGCCTCGGTGAGCCGCGTCTCCAGCTCCTGCATGTCGCCGTTTCGATAACGCAGACGCCGCGCCCTGCACAGGCGGATGCCATCGATGATCGAGGCATGATTGAGCTCATCGGAGATCACCGTATCCTCGCCGTCGAGCAGCGTTTCGAACAGCCCACCGTTCGCGTCGAAGCAGGAGTTGTACAGAATCGTCGCCTCGGTACCGAGGAACGCCGATAGCGCCTGCTCGAGCTCGACATGCACCTGCTGCGTACCGCAGATGAAGCGCACCGAGGCCATGCCGAAACCCCAGCGCTCGAGCGCCGCGTGCGCCGCCTGTATCACGGCCGGGTGGTTGGCGAGACCCAGATAGTTGTTGGCGCAGAAGTTCAGCACCTCGCCCTGCGCCACGCGCAGGCGCGGCTGTTGCGCGCAGTAGAGCTCGCGCTCGGACTTGTACAGACCCGTGCGGTGCAGCTCCTCGAGCGAAGCCGCCAGTTGTGTGCCCACTCGTCCGTACATAACGTTTCCTCGGGCGTTTCCTCAGGCATTTCCTCAGGCGCGCCAGTCCAACACCACCTTGGCTGCATCGCCCGCGCGCATGACGGCGAAGCCCTGCTCATATTCGTACCACGGCAGCCGATGCGTGATCACCGGGGAGATGTCCAGGCCGGATTCCAGCATCACGGTCATCAGGTACCAGGTCTCGTACATCTCACGCCCGTAGATACCCTTGATCGTGATCATGTTGAAGATCACCTTGCGCCAGTCGATGGCCTCCGAGCGCCGGGGGATGCCGAGCATCGCGATCTTGCCTCCGTGACACAGGTTATCCAGCATGTCGCGCAGCGCCGTCGGACTACCGGACATTTCCAGTCCGACATCGAAGCCTTCGCGCATTCCCAGCCGCTCCTGAACCGCGCTCAGCGGCTCGCTGCGCGGATCGATTCCGACGGTCGCTCCCAGGCGCCGCGCCAGCGCCAGGCGCTTGGGATTCACATCCGTCACCACCACGTGGCGCGCGCCGGCGTGCCGCACGACGGCCGTCGCCATGATGCCGATCGGGCCGGCGCCGGTGATCAGCACATCCTCGCCGAGCACCGGGAACGACAGCGCCGTATGCACCGCGTTGCCGAAGGGATCGAAGATCGCCGCCACATCCTCGGGCACGTGTGGGCTGTGCCGCCAGACGTTGCTCATCGGCACACAGACATACTCCGCGAACGCGCCGGCGCGATTGACGCCGACCCCCTGGGTATGCGCGCACAGATGCCGGCGCCCGGCCAGGCAGTTGCGACAACGGCCGCACACCACGTGACCCTCGCCGCTGACGATCTCGCCCGCACGCAGATCCGCGACGTTCGCGCCTACCGCTGCGACCTCGCCCACGAATTCGTGACCGATGATGAGCGGCGTGACGATGGTCGAGCGCGCCCACTCGTCCCATTCATAGATATGGAGATCGGTGCCGCAGATACCGGTCTTGTGCACCCGGATCAGCACGTCATTGATGCCGGGCTCGGGCACCGGCACCTCGGCGCACCATAACCCCGGCTCGGGACGACTCTTGACGAGCGCATGCATGGCTCAGGCATCCTCACGACCGGCATAGCCCGCGGGTGCGGGCGCCGCCGCGGGCGCGGGCACCGTCGCA
>JASHPX010000182.1 GCA_030037905.1 Gammaproteobacteria bacterium | reverse complement strand
AAAGGGGAGAGGAGCGGTCTTGCCTTGAGCCCGTGAGTGACCTCAGCGGACCGAAGTAAGCCCGTCAGCGGATCAGCGCATCATTTAGCTGCATGAGCCGAGCTTTCGACTCGCACGATAGAGCGTTCCCGGCGGGACACAACCTTGGGGCCGTCTCCCGCACAACCCAGCACTGGACGCTCACCGAGCACAGTTGCCATTGCCTCTGGTGGACGATCGTCGAAGCGTCGGGTAGCGGACGGTTGCTCGTCAGAGGCGGCCTCTCGGGCGGCGATGGCGACGACGGCGGCGCCGCGAAGGCGACGCTCATCGATCCGGCCAGCAGGGCAACTGCGCATGCGAATGAATGTCGACGTGCCATGTGGTGCCTCCGACAAGCAAGCGCCGATGGAAGTTTAGCAGCTTCGGCGCTCGAGGCTACGTCGCCCTTCCCCCATGGGGCCCTTCCGGGCGGCCAACTCAATAGGAGGAGGGAGCGGTCTTGCCTTTCTCCGGATTGTGTCACGCCGACGCAGCCGTCAAGGTCTGCGCGCGCACCATGCGGGTGCGTGCTCGCGAGCGCCGGCAGCGGCCTTGACGGCTGCGCTGCCGCGTGGGGCTGCCGCCTCGGGCAATCCCGGCCGAGATCGGAGAGCGACCGTGTCACCAGAATTCCCTTTACACCCTCGACATCGCTGGACAACCGATTCCGGCTACCGCCGGCCAGATCATCGCCGCTGCCCGCGAGCAGATCGCGTATCGCTTTCGTCGCGGTACCTGCCTGGACTTCCCCAGAGCGACCCGGGACTACCTGACCCTGAAGCTCGGTACCCGCGAGTTCGAGACCTTCTGCCTGTTCCTGGACAATCGGCACCGCCTGATCGAATTCGTCGAGCTCTTTCGCGGCACCATCGACGGCGCCTCAGTCCATCCCCGGGAGGTCGTCAAGGAGGCGGTTTCGCGCGTCCACTGCCGATTTAACCCGTCAATCTTTGATTCTCTGGCTTTGATTAGCCTTAATCTTTCGCTAACCCATCGTTAATCTCGGGCAGCTATGCTGGTTTCGGAGACCGGAAATCTCTCGTGATGCTGCCGTTCAAACGGGTAGGCATCTGCTAGACCCTATCGAGAAGATTTCGTGACGAATAGCGGTGGCTGGCTGGGAGATTGGCATGCCCCGTGAAAACGAAACTTCGTGCGTCACCGGAGGGAATCTCTATCTACTTATCGGTACGGTCGTTCTAGCCTCATGTAGTGGTGGGAGCGGCGGCGGTGGGACGCCTTTGAGCGCAGTCCCCGCTACGGATGGCCAGGGCGAATGGACATGGGTCGCTGGACTCCCTGACCTGGGGGTGTATGGAACAGAGGGTACCGCTTCAGTCGGCAACGGGCCTGGAGCACGCGCTGAGGCCAATTCCTGGACCGACGCTATGGGCAACTTCTGGCTCTTCGGAGGCTCTGCCTATGAATCCACGGGGCTTATTGGCCCGTTCGACGACCTTTGGGAATACAGCCCGAGCAGCGGGGAGTGGACTTGGGAGAGCGGTTCCGACGTCGTCGATACTAGCGCCGCGGTGTACGGTACGCGGGGTATCGGTTCGATCAGTAACACGCCGGGGTCTCGCGTTCAGGCCTACACCTGGGTTGATGCCTCAGGCAACCTCTGGATGTTCGGAGGAGGTGGCTATGACTCAACAGGAACTCCCGGCGACCTCAACGACATTTGGGAATACAGCCCGAACAGCAGTGAGTGGACTTGGGTAGGTGGATCGAACCTAGCCAACGTCAGCGGCGTATACGGCACTATGGGCAGCCGCTTGGCTAATGCCACACCTGGAGCGCGTTGCTGCGGCAGCGTCTGGACCGATTCCTCGGGCAATGTCTGGATCTTCGGAGGGATCGGCTACGACTCAACGGGTGCCATGGGGGATCTCAACGATCTGTGGGAATACAGCCCCAGTAGCGGACAGTGGACGTGGGTGAGCGGATCGAACGTCATTGATGCCACCGGAGTGTATGGAACGGCAGGCAGCGCTTCAGCCGACACGGTGCCCGGAGCGCGTGACGGCGCCAGCTCCTGGATCGACTCTTTGGGGAATCTCTGGCTGTTCGGGGGAGAAAATCCGATCAGTCTCACCGAATTTAATGATCTCTGGCGATACAGCCCGAGCAGCGGGCAATGGACATGGATGAGTGGAGCGGGCTGGCAATACAGTCCGAGTAGCAAACAATGGACATGGATGAGTGGCTCGGATGTGGCTGGTGTCACTGGAATGTATGGAACGATGGGCGTTGCTTCAGCCAGTACCCTGCCCGCAGCGCGCGATGGTGCCAGCTCCTGGAGCGACTCCTCCGGCAATCTCTGGCTGTTCGGGGGAGGGGTCACTGCCACCATCACCAATGCCTTCAATGATATTTGGGAATACAGCCCGAGCAGTGGCGAGTGGACCTGGGTAGGCGGAGCCGACGTAGCCAACGCTGATGCGGTATATGGTTCCCCGGGTAGCGCCTCGCCCGATATCACGCCCGGGGCGCTTAGTCACGCGAGTAACTGGACCGATTCTTCTGGCGATGAGTGGATATTCGGGGGATTTGGGGGATCCGGAACCGACGGCGGCATTGGTGGCACAAGTGGGCTCGGCTATGGGGGAGTTTTCAACGATCTCTGGCGTTGGAGCCCCGCGCCGTAAAAAAACGCCGGAACTTCCTTTTTCACGCGTGAGCTAATCGCAGTCTTCCCGGTCTTCCGCTTATCCCCAGAATCGGTGGATAATTCTGTGGACAACGCGCGAGAATCGCTGCGGTGCCGCCGAATTCAGCAGCTTGCACGCCGTGGTCACAAAACGATCACAACCTGGCTTGACGGACCATTCTTCGTCGCGTCTTAGCTGGAATGAGCTCCAGGACGTCTACGCCGAAGATCTCGCCGAGCACTTCGCCAGCGCCCAAGCGTTCGGTCTCGACGGTCCCCTGCACGTGTTCGAGCAGCTCTTCCACGACCACCGCGATGACCCTGATCTCGCCGCCAAACTCGTCGGTATCGGCCGTTTGAGACCTTCGTCCCGCTATTTTCGATGCCGCAACGCGGACGTTCGACGCGGCGCGTATTCTTTGGAGAAAGCTGGCAAGGACCCCACCCGATAATGGGCGAGCTTGGAGAGCCTTTATGAGCGGAGTTCATCGCAGCGGTGCTGCATCGTCTTACGCGTTGCAGGGGTGGCGCCAACTCTGTGTTGTTGCCGCTTCAATGTTGGTCGGGTTAATCCAAACGCCCCTCAGCGTCGCTGCCACCCCCGTTCCTCTCGGTGAGATCCCAGTAGGAAGCTCTCCCGGGGCGTTGATTCCGCTTCCACGGGGGCGCATTTGGACCATTCTTGCGACCCCAGGCGGAAAGCGGACCGTAGTGATTGCCGACCGTAGCTCACGGATCTCAATTTATGTTGTCGATACGGAAAGACCGGACGCACCGCGCTTGGAAGGTCACATAGACCTGCGAACGAAGGACGTGGGAGTCGCTGCGAGCTCATTTGATAACGGAGTAGGAGCCGGAACGATACTGAAAGCCGCGCTGTCGCCGGACGGTCGCAGGCTATTGCTCTCGACGTCCCATCAATCAGTCAATGAAGCAGCTGTAGCGCTCGTTGATCTTTCGGATCCTGTGGCACCAAGATTTGTCTGCGAAGCGCCAACTGACGCGCTGTTTACGATCATCGCACTCGCCAACGATGCCGGCACATACGCCTTTGATGACCCAAAGATCGACTCGTTGCTGGTAGCGCAACCTTGCGCAGCGAGTACCAGGGCGGTAAGGCTTGGTGACAGCGTAAATGCGGGGTCATTAATGCTCTCCGATGATGGCAAACTTCTCCTGGATTTTTGGGGCTCCGGCCTGGCTGCAATCGATTTGCGCTCGGGCAAGCCGATGACCTATACCGACGAAGAGGTGGAGGAGAAATGGGGGGAGCAGCATGGGGACAACGGCCTAGAGGACGTGAACGTACCAAACATGTACGCTTGTGCAACCCTCTTAGACAACGGGGTGCTAGTAGCCGCAGGAGGAGAGAATCACGGACAGGTAAGAATCCTGACAGCAGAGGGTTCGCAGCTGTCGGTGACGAGTACGCTCGACGTGCCGGTAGACAGCTCCAACATTTGTAACCCGCTCAATCGCAATGCCTCAACGAGGGATCTCCTCTTTTGGAGTCCTACTGGGATGATTGCCAGGATGGACTTACGTGATCCGCGACATCCGTCAGTTGATGGCTATTGGATAACTAGCTCCAACCCGTGGGCCGTGGCTGGGTCTATTCTGTTTTCCGGGGATCGCATACACGCAGTGAAAATTTCCAGGCTGGAGTGGGCCGATCGATCACCGGTCGACTGGCGTCAGCTCGACGCGGTCTACACGGGAGCAGAGCAGTCCCGCGATTTGAAAGAGCGCGCTGATGCGGTCGCTGCATTTGAGGCCACAGGGATATTTAACGCGATCAGCGCGCCGGTTTCCGGAGTTACGCCGGAGCGCGCGGCACGGATCCTACGATATTACGGCCGCCTCATGCAATCCGCTTCCGCCAGCCCTTGCTTCCCGTCAGCGCCGTGGTATTGCCGAGACCTTGCGCGTACTGCAACACACTCAATCTCAATCCCGCAGGAAGTTGGAGAGTCTGCTTTGCGCCGGGCTAACGAGCTCGACCCACATTCCGGCAAATGACTTGACCTGACCACAGCCGGAGGACGCGAGCTCTCGGCTTCTCTCAATCTGCCTTCTATATGCCGGTCGTTGGGTCGCTCCGCTGTCGAGCCCCAGTTGTTGGGACAGATTGAGACCTTCGTCCCGCTATTTTCGGTGCCGCGATGCAGACGTTCGGCGATGAGCGTATCGTTCCAAAGGTTAGCAGAGACCTGACCGTCGGAACTCACATGCGCAGTCGTTCCCACGTCCCATTGGCCACGCTTGGACTCCTGGCCGCCTGTCTACTCGGTAGCCATGCCTTCGCAGCAAATGCGAATCATTGCAGCGACCGAAACGTCTCCTTCGATGGAACCAAGCCGCTGCACTATGCGAATGTGATCGGTCCACAGGGATCGAGGATATATCTTCGGACGCAAGTCCCGGCGCGGTGTCCAGCCTCGGACGAATCCGTCTGTCGAAGCTCAGCGTTTGCCGAACCGGGCGACGCGGTCGCCGTCGCGCGTACTTGTGGTGCGTGGGCGTATGTGCAGCACATCGGCAAAGAGAAGATTTCAGTGGGTTGGATTGCGAGGGACGATCTACAGGATCGCCATGCATTACTGCCCGTCGATGACGGAGAACCTGGCCGGCGCAAGCGGCCTGACGCGTGGCCTGCGCCGGCGACGATCCGGGTGAAACTCACGAAGGGGCGCGGCATTCCTGTTTGCGAAGCCTACCTGCAGCGCCTCAACCAAACGGTATTCCATGAGCCCGCTTTCTGTGGTATTCCAGAAAATGCCCAAGTGCCAGGTTTTCTCGATCTGCAGAGAAAGACCCTCGCGGCGGCGGTCGTAAATCAATTGTTTGTGAAGGCGTGGAACATCTCCAGGGACACCGGCCCCGGCAACGAGATGGTGACGCCTCCGGCTGGTAAAGAGGATCTGGTGGGCGAACTGCTGATCAACGGGATGATAGGCGAGACATTTAAGCGCCTGACAGATAAGGACAACATCTCGGCTTGGGCATACGAGCCCAGGGTAGATATCGAGAACGATGGAAAGCCGGAGAATGTGACGATATGGCGTGGGCTTCCGCCGGTATGGCTGACTAACCGGTTTCAACTCCTGCACGCATGCGGCGTGAGCAGTCTAAGTGGATTCGGTGTGGAAGGGGAAAGGACTATTCCATTCATCCTCCATGAAGCGAGCGACGCGATCGATGTCGGTCAGACCAACGCTGTTTTTGGGGTGCAAGGCATGTCGCAGGCAGTCCCCCCGCTGCCGGGGATCCAGTCGAAGCTCGCGTATCTTCCGCTAGGCATAAGTGCAGATGCCTTTGTTTATCGGGGGAAAAGCTATTTTTCCGCCTTCATCACTGAGCACACCAATGAAGTGACGTCGGGAAGGTTGGATCCTGTGGAAGCCGGACACCTGTCAGTCTATTTTGACCAGGCCGGCGTAACGCAAGAGATCTGTCGATATGAGAATACCGACGCGCTTCGCCATTGGGGCGAGCTATGAGCGGGGACAGCTATTATGATTCGGCCAGCCTCAGCGAAACAACTCTAAGTCAACCACGCTATAGTTGATCGCGCGTCCCAATAGTCATCTGTCTTGTCTGCTCAGAGTCCTTGCCGTCCTTCAGATCAATATTCGCTCCACCTCATCCACCGCCACCTCGTCATCCCGCCGATCATACAGCGCCGTGGTCCGTGGAGACTCGTGCGCCGCCATCTGCTGCGCGAGCTCCCGCCGGCCGCCATTTCGTAGGTACTGCGTGATTCCAGTCGCCCGGAAGGTGTGATTTCCAATTCGGGTCTTGATCCCCGCTGCAAACACGCGCCGGCGGATCATTCGATACAAGTCCGCCTGGGCCATGGGATTGCTCGTCAGGGCGCCCCCGCGCCCCCGGACGGTGCGGAAGAGGTAGCCCTTCCGGTCCTCAGCAATGCCGGCAGCCCCGATATAGCTGCTTGACGGAGGGCTTCGCGAGCGGCTGACCGAGCAGCTCGATGTAGGCGGCCACATGCAGGGGCTCGATATCGAGGATCTCCGTGAAGTTCTGAGCCCTACACCAGCTCGAGAAGGCCAGAACCGCGCGGAAATACGCCCGGCGAGTGTTGGGATTTCGGATATTGGCAGCGAAGTATTCGATGAAGCGCTTGGCTGCTTGCGCCGAGGCCGCGTACAGCTTCGGCACCGACGCCAACAGCGCCGCGTTGTCCTGCCGAACCAGTCCTCCCGTCATGTGTCAGCCCGGGGGCCTTCCGCCTGTGCCGGTCGAGGAGCAGGTCCATGGGCTCCCGCAGCGCGTCATGCACAGCGTGTCACCCACCGTCCAGAACGACAGCAGGCCGATCCCAAACTCGCCCTGCACCCCTGCGCTGGCACCGTCCGCCTTCAGACGCTGCTTGACCGAATCACAGATGTGGGTCGCGACGTACTTGAAGTCGGGCAACCCATCCGCATCGCGCGGCACGCCATCGCCGTCATCCTTGACGGCCAGATAGTGTTCGCCGTGCTCGCTACCGCACGTAATCGTGATGGCCCTGGCGTGCGCATCGATCGCGTTCTCGACGAACTCGGCGATCGCCTCGAGCGGATTGCTCTGCGAGAGCGCGATGATGCGGATGGCGTTCCAGTCATCCCCGATGCGCAGCTTCCCGCCCGTCGGCGTCCTCTGCGCGTACCGGTTTCGAGCGGCCGCTCATAGGAGAAATCGCTCGACAAATTCGGCCGGCCGAATGATCGGGAAGCTCGGCGCGAGTGCCAGTAGATCCCCATCGCCCGTGATGAGCCAATCCCCCTGTCCGGCGACGAACGAGGCCAGGACCATCCTGTCATCCGCGTCCCGGGGCCTGGGCACCGACACGTCCACCAAGGTCACGCTCGTGGTTAAGAACGGCATCAGCTCCAGGAACAGCTTGATGTCCACGGCCTGCGTCTCGAGACGCTTACGAATCTTGGGGTACTCCAGGACGCCGGCCAGCTCCTCTTGTAGCGGAGCGCTCGAAAGCAGTTCCAGCGTACCGTTCCAGACCGCCTGCAGGATGCGGCCTGGCACTCCATCTTGTTTCAGCAGCGCTGACACCAGGACATTAGTGTCCAGAACGACTTTCACGCTCAACGCCGGCGGCGACGCGCCGCGCGCACGTGCTTGACCGCCTCGTCGATCTCCTTTTGCGCCTGGTCGGCCGGCACCTTGTCGTAGACGCGTCCCAACTGCTCGGTCAGACGATCGAAGCTCTCGCGCAGCCGCCGAATGCGTTCGTACAGCGGGTAATCAACCAACGCCGCCACGGGTTTGCCATCCTTCGTGACGACCACAGAATCGCCCCGGTACTGCACATGATTCAGCAGCTCGCCGAGGTTCTGTCGCACCGCCATGGCCGATGCTTCGCGTTTCATCGGTGAACCTATATGACCGTAATGGTCATATCAATGATAGTACATCAGCTCGAGAAGTCCAAAACCGCACGGGAATACAGCGACGCCGAGCTTGCCGTCCCAGCGACGAGTCACGTACTCGAGCTGCTTTCGGGCGCGATTCGACGGCGGGAATCGGGGCAGCCCGAGAGGCGTCCGTCCGGGGCGCCGAACACCGGAATTGTCTCCATTGACGCGTACTTGCAAGAGGATATATATACGTAAGCCGTGCGGGGGCGGACCTAACAAAGAAGGACATAAAAGGCAAGAGGAGATTGACAGCCGCGGCATGTCGCGGGCGCGGCGTCTCCCGCCGCAGCAGATGACGCCGATCACCATGGTCGCCAAGAGTCTTTGCGCGACCCATATTAATTGACATAGAGGGGGGATTGAAATGGCTGAACAACCGCAGACTGTCGATGTGCGCGTCGGCGCGGGCGGTGATCCGTCCACACTGGGATTGCCCGTTTTCGCCGTCGCCTCTCTGGCTCTTGGCATGGGTTTGCTGGGCAAACCGGCGGGTCCGCAGGTGGTCGCGCCGCTGATCATCTTCACGGCCGGCCTCTTTCAGCTCCTGGTCACGCTCTGGGCGGCCTTGCTGGGTCAGTCCATCCTGGCGATGGTCTTTGGACT
>JASHPX010000181.1 GCA_030037905.1 Gammaproteobacteria bacterium | reverse complement strand
CGGCTGCGTCTTCTCGAGATTGATGATGTGGATCTTGTTGCGCTCGCCGAAGATGAAGGGCTCCATCTTCGGATTCCAGAAGCGGGTCTGGTGTCCAAAATGGACGCCCGCCTCGAGCATCTGGCGCATCGACACCGTCGGCATGATCGCAAGCCTCCTGGGTTGGGTGCTTGCGCGCATCCTCATGACGATTCCGCCCAGGCCTGCCGGCGCGCGGCGGCCGCAGCGGAACACCCGGTCACGAGTTGATGATGCGCGCGCGGGATACGTTCGCGGTGCGCAGCTCGCATTCGCCGCAGCCGGGAGGGGCCGCGCGCTCGCGCTGCGGTGGCGCTGACGTTGCCAAAAAAGGCCGTGCTTTATACCATGAAGTTCCAGCCCGCTCAACGATTTGAGCGACGCTGCGCAGCGCCCTTGCCACGCCACGCACACATCGTCCGCACGCCATGCTTCGCACTACGCAGATCTCGCTGAAAAGCCCCGAGGAGCAGCAGAAGCTGCGCATCGCCGGGGCGCTGGCCGCAGACGTACTGGACATGATCGGCGAGCACGTAGTGCCCGGAGTGAGCACCGAGGAGCTGGACCGCATCTGCCACGACTACATCGTCAATGTGCAGGGCGCGATCCCGGCCAACGTCGGCTATCGCGGCTTTCCGAAGACCGTGTGCACTTCGGTCAATCACGTCGTCTGCCACGGCATCCCCAATGACCGGCGGCTCAAGCACGGCGACATCATCAATATCGATGTGGCGGTGATCAAGGATGGCTACCACGGGGACACCAGCCGCATGTACTACGCCGGGCAGCCCCCCGTACTGGCACAGCGCCTGGCGGAGATCTGCAGGCAGGCGATGTGGCGCGGCATCGAGGTGTGCCATCCGGGTGCGCAGCTCGGGGATATCGGTCATGCGATCCAGAGCTTTGCGGAGGCCGAGGGCTTCTCGGTGGTGCGCGAGTACTGCGGCCACGGCATCGGGCGCGTGTACCACGAGGATCCGCAGATCCTGCATTATGGCGAAACGGGCACCGGCCTGACGCTTCAGCCCGGCATGGTGTTCACCATCGAGCCGATGATCAACGCCGGCAAACGCTACGTGCGCGTGCTGCCGGACGGCTGGACTGTCGTGACCAAGGACCACAGCCTCTCGGCACAGTGGGAACACATGGTGCTGATGACGCCGACCGGACACGAGGTGCTCACCATGGGCCGGCAGGACCGGCACTGAGCCCGCGGGAGCCCCCGCGCGCGGCTGGCGCGTCACGGAGTTCTGCAGCGCGGATGGCATAGGGACAGCATGGCCGTATCCGACCCCTCGGCTCCCGACGAGGCGCACTTTGCGGACCCCGCACCGCTGCAGTGGTCGCTGCTGGAGCAGCTGCCCCAGCGCCTGGCGCACCCCGCGCAGCACGAAGGTTGCCGGGCGCTGCTGCAGCAGGCGCAGGCGGAGCTGGCCGCGCGCTTCGCCGAAGGCGAGCCCGTCGAAGGGCTGGTACGCGCCCGCGCGCGCTTCATCGACCTGCTGCTCTGCTCGCTGTGGGAGCAGCTGCTTGCACCCACGCTGGCCGCGGGGCTCGCGCTGGTCGCGGTCGGAGGCTACGGGCGCGGGGAGCTGCACCCCTGCTCCGATGTCGACATCCTGGTGCTGCTGCCCGAGCCGCACTCTCCGGGCGATGCCCCGCTCGCCGCGGAGGCGCGCGGCAGCGTCGAGCGCCTGGTCTCCTTCCTATGGGACATCGGCCTGGAGGTCGGACACAGTGTCCGTACGGTCGCCGACTGCGCCGAGGAGAGCGCTGCCGATGTCGGGGTGATGACCACACTCATGGAGTCGCGACGGCTGGCCGGCTCGGCGGCGCTGCTCGCTTCGATGCGCGAGGCGCTGGCGCCCGAGCGCGTGTGGCCGGTGCGCGAGTTCTTCGAGGCAAAGGTGCGCGAACAGCAGGAGCGGCGGCTGAAGGCCAACGACACTGCCTACAACCTCGAGCCCAACGTCAAGACCGGCCCGGGCGGCCTGCGCGACATCCAGACGATCGGCTGGGTCGCCAAGCGTCACTTCGGCTCCGAGTCGCTCGATGAGCTGGTCACGCACGGCTTCCTCACGCCCTCGGAGCTGCGGCGGCTCAAGCAGGCGCAGGCGTTCCTGTGGAAAGTGCGCTTCGGGCTGCACACGCTGACCGGCCGGCACGAAGACCGGCTGTTGTTCGACTACCAGATCAAGCTCGCCGAGAGCTTCGGCTACGAGGATGCGACCTACACGCTGGCGGTCGAGCAGCTCATGCAGCGCTACTACCGCACGATCATCGACGTGACGCTGCTCAACGAGCTGCTGCTGCAGCTGTTCCGCGAGGCGATCCTCTCGGGCGATCAGCCGCCCCAGCCCCTCAATCCGCGCTTCCAGGTGCGCAACGACTATCTGGAGGCGGCCAACGAGGAAGTGTTCGTCCGCCAGCCGAGCGCGCTGCTCGAGCTGTTCGTGCTGCTTCAGCAGAATCCGCAGATCCGCGGCGTGCGCGCCAACACCATCCGCGCCGTGGTGAAGAACCTATGGCTGATCGATGAGGAGTTTCGCCAGAACCCGCGCAACCACCGGCTGTTCCTCGAAACCCTGCGCGCCCCGCGCGGGGTGACGCACGAGCTGCGACGCATGAACGACTACGGGGTACTCGGCCGCTACATCCCGGCCTTTGGGCGCATCGTCGGACGCATGCAGTACGACCTGTTCCACGCCTACACGGTCGATGCGCACACGCTGTTCGTGGTCAGTAACCTGCGACGCCTGGCGATGCGCGAGTTCGACCACGAGCTGCCGCTGGTGTCGGCGGTCATGCAGCAGCTGCCCAAGCCCGAGATCGTCTATCTCGGGGCGCTGTTCCATGACGTGGCCAAGGGCCGCGGCGGCGATCATTCCGAGCTCGGCAGTGTCGATGCCGAGGCGTTCTGCCTCGAGCAGGGCATGTCACGCTACGATGCGAGGCTGGTCGCGTGGCTCGTGAAGAATCATCTGCTGCTGTCGATGACCTCACAAAAGCAGGACATCGGCGACCCGCAGGTGATCAACGAATTCGCCCGCAAGGTCGGCGACGAGCTGCATCTGGACTACCTGTACGTACTCACGTGCGCGGACGTGCGCGGCACCAATCCAAAGCTGTGGAATTCATGGAAGGCGTCGCTGTTCAACGAATTCTACGAGCGCGTGAAGCGGGCCCTGCGTCGCGGGCTCGAGACGCCGATCGATCAGGAAGAGCTGGTGCGCGAGAACCAGACCGCGGCGCGCGCGCTGCTGCGCGCTCGTGCGGTCAGCCCCGAGGCGACCGAGCGGGCGTGGTCGCAGCTGCCGGCGGCATACTTTCTGCGACACTCGCCCGAGGAGATCGCGCGGCATACCGGCGTGCTCGCCGAGGGGGAGGCCAGCGCGGAGGAGGCCCTGGTATCGGTCGAGCCGGTCAGCGAGCGCGGCACCACCGCGGTGATGATCTACGCCCCGCACCGCCGCCACGGTTTCGCGCGCGCCACCGCGGTGCTCGATCAGCTGGGCCTGAATATCCTGGACGCGAGCATCACGCCGGTCGGCCACGGCTTCTCGCTCGATTCCTATCATGTGCTGGAGGAAGACGGCAGCCCGATCACCGAGGCCGAGCGACGCAGCGAGATCGAGCGCTCGCTGTGGGGCTCGCTGCAACGGCCCGAGGAGGCGCCGCTGGCGGTGTCGCGCCGCGCCCCGCGTCAGATGCGCGTGTTCAAGACTCCCACACAGATTACGATCAGCGTCGATGAGCGCAACGCGCGCTCGGTGCTGGAGCTGACTGCGGGGGACCGCCCGGGCCTGCTGTGCGATGTCGGCAAGGTGCTCTGGGAAGAGCGTGCCGAGCTGCTCACCGCCAAGATCAGCACCTTCGGCGAGCGCGCCGAGGATGTGTTCTACCTCACCGATCGCGCGCAGCGGCCGCTGGATGAGGCGGCCGCGGAACGACTGCGCGGCAAGCTCCTGGAGGCGCTGGACCCGCGTAACGGCTGAACAGCGCCAGGCGCGCAGCGCCGCCCCGGCCGCGTGCTCGGCCCGCAGATGCAAAGTTGCCCGCTACGGCCGCGCGCTCGAGCTCGAGGCCACCCTCGCGGCTGCGCCGTCCTTCGACTGATTATACTCATTTTATATCTCGAGTATATTTGTTATACTCCTACTTAGAATTGAGTATAGCAAATCATGCCGGCCTCCCTGCTCACCGCCCAGACCCTCTACGCCGAGCTGCTCGAGCGCTGTGAGGCGGGCGCCTTCGGCGCGGCTTTTCCCGAGCAAGGCGCGTTCGTCGTCAAGACGGTCGGCGGCCGGCGCTACTGGTACTTCCAGACCCGCACGCCGAGAGGCCGCGTGCAGCGCTACGTCGGCCCGGAGTCCGCGGAGCTGCTGGAGCGCATCGGCCGCCACCGGCAGTCGCGCGACGATCAGCGTGAGCGCCGCGCGCTGGTCTCGAGCCTGGTCCGCTCCTACGGCCTGCCGGCACCGATCCCGCGGATCGGTGCCGTGGTCGCCGCGCTGGCCGACGCCGGCATCTTCCGGCTGCGCGGCGTGCTGGTGGGAACGGCGGCGTACCAGACCTACGGCGCCATGTTGGGCGCGCGGCTTTCGCGCGTGCTGCTGCAGACGCTGGACATCGACATCGCCCAATTCACGGACGTATCGGTTGCCGTCCAGGACCAGACTGCGCCGATGCTCGAGGTTCTCAGAAAAGTCGACGGCAGCTTTCGCGAAATACCCCACACCTCCCACCGCCACCTCGTGACGAGCTTTGGCGCCAGAGGAGGTCTGCGGGTGGATTTCCTGACGCCGAACCGGGGGCCGGACAGCGACAATCCCCGGCTGCTGCCCGCCTTGCAGACCGCGGCACAGCCCCTGCGGTTCCTCGATTTCCTGATCCGCGATCCCTTGCCGGCGGTGTTGCTGCACAGTGCAGGCGTCGGCGTGCGGGTACCCGCCCCGGAACGTTACGCGGTCCACAAGCTGATTCTGGTGCATCGCCGCCCCGCTGCGATCGCGAAGCGCGGCAAGGATCTGCTGCAGGCTCAGTCGCTGCTGGAGCCGCTGCTCGAGAGCCGCCCGGAGGAGCTGCGCCTGGCCTGGGAAGAGGCGTTTCAGCGCGGCCGCCAGTGGCGGCGGCTGTTACTTGCCGGCATGAGCCGCCTGAGCGCGCCGGTGCGCGATGCGACCCTCAAGGCCCTGCGCCGCACTCGCGATCTGCTGCCCGGCATCGATCTCGCGTTCGACGGACCGCCGGCGCGCTACGATGCCGAGCGCGCGGTCATCACCTTCACCGGACAGGCGCTGGGCCAGGCGGTTCCCTGTGCGGTCAGCCGCGACGCGCTCGAGAAGCACTGGGGCGCAAGCGGCTCGGCGAACGCAGGCGACTGCGCGCGAGCAAGCGGCGCTGCGCGAGATCGATACGTCGAGGTCTTTCAGCGCAATCGCTCCGAGATCGAGCGGCTCCTGCGCCGCAAATTCCTCTGCGCGCCGGTGCAGGAACCCGGGGTCGTGACGCTGGACGCCGAGGACATCCTGCGACTGAAGCACAGCGGGACGCGCGGCTGATCGCGTTACAGCCGATGATGGCGAACCGTGCCACCGGCGCGCGGCCGTGGCGCACCGCCCGTCGGCCCGCAGATGCAAAGTTGCTTGCTTCGGCCGCGCGCTAGAGCTAAACGGCTCTCAACAACATCGACAGGGAGCTGGTCGATGGTCCGCCCGCTGGCGCTCACCACTTCCAGGGATGGGGTACGCGGCATCCCGCCCGAGCCCGTCCGATGAACGCCGAGGCGGATCTCGAGCGCGCGACCATGCGCCAGGTGAACCTGCGGCTGCCACCGTGGGTATTCCTGCTGTACCTGCCAGATCGATCGCAGCAACGATTTCGTCCGCAGCGAAAAACCATGGATCGAGGTGAGGGCAGGGCGCGCTGCGCCTTTCGAGTTCGATTGGTTCGCCAGACTTTTTCCGCGCGAGAAGCGCCCCCGCGCTATTCCGGCAGTTTCTGGAGCTGCTGCCAGCCGGGAGCGGGCGGCGTCGGGGTGTCGGTGCCGACAGTTTGGCCGTTGGGGGCGAGCCACTGATAGCGGGGCCTATTGTCGAGGTCGTAGTGCTGACCGCCGGGCCCGACGAAATGCGCGGTGTTGGTAAGCGCGTCGACCATCTGCTGCTGTTGCCGCTGCTCGCCCTGCCAGCGGGCCATCGCTCCGTTGGCGAGCTGCTGCCCGATCTGCTGCTGCCGCGCCGACCACTCCTGGTTCGCGCGGATGGTCGAATACATGTGATTCAACAGCCGATCGGCCTCGTCCTGTTGCGCTGCCGTCGTCACGAACGCGGCGAGTACCTCCGCGTGTCCGCTGCGCAGCGACGTCGTGTATTGCAGCACGGCAATCGCCTCTCCAGCCATGCCGGCCCGTCGGCCGCCGTTGCAGGTGAAGGAAGCCTGAGCGGCGCTCCATTGGTTGTAGGGCCCGGGTGTGCGGGAGCTGAAAAGCCGTTGGATGTCCGGCAAGTCGGTGAGGCTGCCGATATTTAAGCCCGGGCATGCCGGGCTCAGTGTGCTTGTGGCAAAGCGGCGGACGTAATCGCGAGCCGCGATCGGCGCACTATAGGGAACGCTATCCGCGTCGCCGATGACGATCAAGGTGCGCTGGTCGGGCGACAGGGCCTGCACTACCAGGGTCGGCAACAACAGCGGGGCTTTGCGGATGATGCCGCCGACGACCTTCCAGTCTCGCGGAACGTCAATGCTGAATGCGTTT
Organism: Gammaproteobacteria bacterium; assembly: GCA_030037905.1. Lineage (GTDB taxonomy): Bacteria > Pseudomonadota > Gammaproteobacteria > Steroidobacterales > Steroidobacteraceae > FEN-1191. Next base: position 861 of record JASHPX010000181.1, on the reverse strand, counting down.
TCGTAAGGATCGGTAAAAGTGGTCCAGGAGACGTCGTTTAATCCTTGTGCCGGGGCCGCTGCGGGCGCTGAAGGCAGCGGCGGGGCGGGGCTGTTTTGCGCTGAGCCGGCGGCGCCGACAGTACCCTGAGCGGGTGTCACACCGAGCGTGGCGACGATCTGGATGCGCCCGAGCGACAGGCCGTTCCAGCGCAGCACGGTGAGCGTAATGCGCTCGCCTGCGCGACGTGTGGCCACATACGCGGTCAGATCCGAGGCCGAGGAGATAGGTTGCGAGTCGGCCGCGACGATCAGATCCTGCGGCCGCAGACCGGCGCGCCCGGCGGCGCCTGCCGGCGCTACGCGCGCGACGAGTGCGCCTTGCCTCGGCGAAGGCGGATTGGCGACGGCCACCCCGAGCAGCGCCCTCCCCGTCGCCGGGGCGGCGCCATCCGCCGCGGTGACGAAAGGTAGCGCGGTAGCAAGTGCGGCGGCGATCAGACTGCAGCGGAGGAAAGGCGAAAGCGTCATGCTCTTCGAACCTATTGTGATTTGCAGTTGAGTTTAGAGGACGATGAACCGGATTGCGAGAAGGTCTGAGCCTTCCCGGATCTTCGCGGGATCAGGCACGCTGGGTGCCAATACCGACACGCGCATGCTGGACCTGGTGCAGCAGCTGCAGCTCGGCGTGCGAGAGCAGGCTCTCCTCGAGCGCGAGCATCTCGCGGCTGCTGTAGCGCTCGCGGCCGGCATCGTCGCGGCCGATGACGAGAAGCTCGGGGCTGGCCATGACCTCGAGCAGCCCCGCCTCGAACTGCTGTGCGCCGTCGGTGCGCGTGTGCAGGTAGCGCGCAAGGTCGCGGCGCGAGAAGGTCGCCTGGGT
>JASHPX010000017.1 GCA_030037905.1 Gammaproteobacteria bacterium | reverse complement strand
GCGCGGATGACGTCTCGATACGGTGACGTATATTTGCGCGCCACGGCCTCAAGTCTTGCTCGCTCAGCATCCGACAAGTCGATACGATACGGACATTTTCTGGGCATGAATCTCCCTCCTTGGCTACCAAGGGTGCCATGGAAGGTGGGTATATGCCAGATTTATACGTCATCGTATTTATGGATTTAAGTACTAAGTTCTTTTGGGGTACCACAGTTCTATGCGTCCCGGCGTAGACGGGTCGTTGTCGGTCTGCGTGGGTGAGGGTCGATAGACTTTGGCGATGTACGGTGGCTCGTGCCCGGCAACGAAGGCCAGGATACGCGGAGTGGTGGCAACGAAAGCCTTCGCCAAATCTGGATAAGGCGCGTGACCCACGACAACCAGTAATGCCACCCTATGCCGCATGACGGTCGCGAGTTCATTGGGCTTGTAGCGGATGCGCCCGTCATGGGTAAGCGCTATCCAGCCGCGATCGCCGATGTGCGCCAACCATTCCTCATCGGGGGTGTCATGCTGGAAGTGATCTGCATGACGCTCGACCCGCAGGCTGGCGGCCCGCAGAATTTCAGGGAATTTCTTGCCCAGGTCGCGGTCCGTGAAAAAGACCGCACCCGAGTTCACGCGGCGCGCTCATAGAGCACGGCCTCCATGATCTCCTCCGAAGATAGATCATAATCCTCGGCGAGATCGGTGATGGATTCACCGGCATCCATGCGTTCAACAATGGCTCCAGTGGTAATTCCCTTCTGAGCCAGGACCGGCCTGCCGAAGGCCACGTTCGCATCGATAGCGATCGGTTTACCGGTGGACATACCGTCGCTGGATATCACCGGAAACAGGCGGACCGGGAATTTCCACTCATCCCACTCAACCCGCGCCAGGTGTTCATTGAATAGACGCCGCATGGCTACCTGGCCTGACGCGGACAAGTCGATCAGCTCACCGTAACGCTCGAGCAGCAGCCTGCCGGCGTCGGTTCGTAGCTCCGGGCTCAGGAGCAGCCGTGCGATCTTCAAAGACTGCTCGGCGTAGCGGATGGCGCGACGCAGAGCGTCCATCTTGACGCTGTGATCTGTCCGCAAAGATCGCAGCACATGCGCCTCGATGAGATTCCAGAAGGAAAGTGTTGGCGGCGGATTTCCGGCCGGGCGAATCAACGGATGGGAATGGGCTGTCCCCGCTCCTTTCGGATACGGTCGGCCGGCTACCCACGATCGAAGCGTAGCCGGTGCTATCTTCAAATAGCGCGCCGCTTCGTTGACGGTATACGCCGGCTGATTGCGGATATCGGTCTTGGCCGTCATTTCGAATTACTCTCCCGCAGGCTTGGAGAATGCCAGCCCATTATAACTGTACAAATCTCCAGGTGCAGCGCCGTTGAATACGTGACCCGCGCGAAAAGCCTACTTGTGCGCCTCCATATAGGCCCGCAGCAGGGCATTCATTCTCGACTGATAGCCAGCGCCCTGTGACCTAAACCATTCAATGACATCAGCATCGACCCGGAGCGAAAGAAGTGCCTTCTTTTGGACGGGTTTCAGCCCATTTCGAGCCACAGTGCGTGCGAACATTTCTGGCGTCCACTCCGGCGAGTCGCCGTCTCTCACCATATTCACATCCGTCGTGCGCCTTACACGAGGTAAGTCAGTTTGCGATTTGCGAGAAGTAGAAGCACGCTTCATGTTGCGTAGCCTTGCGAATGGATACGACCCGAATATGCTCCGCACGCTCGGTATGAGACACCGACACGACTTGATCTTCGAGCAGGCCCCGCGTTAAGAAACGACGCTCTCCGTAGAATTCCCGCCTGTCCTCGGCAGTAAGCGTGAATCCTCCGAAGATCTTTAGTGCGTCGCGAAAATCGATGCCGTGCTTACGCAGGTTTGCCAGTCGCTTGGCTTCATCCCACGTGTACACGGAGTATTGTATCTACACCACGTAGCTACAGCAATACCTGAAACGTATCCTGAAACGTATCGTCGCCGCGGCGCAACCGCTAAGGCCGCGCCTCAAGTGGCATAAGGTTGCACGGCAAGGCCCGAACGCGCTGGATTTCGAAGCAAAACCGAAGCTGACGTACGACCTGCGACCTTGACCCTAACCCTCCCTGCTCAAGGTGGGCAGGGATCGCCTGGGATCTGAGCAGAGAACGCTGTTTGCATAGGCTCAACCCGGGGCAGCTACAACCCCGAGCCGCGCCTCGGCGCCATGGTTGCGTCTGTCATGTGGATCAACTCCGCCGACGATTTCATCAACCCGCCAGAGCTGGCGGATATCGCACACAAGCTGGTGGAGGAACCTCGGGTCTTTCGTCTAAACGCGGCGGACATGACAATGATTCGCTAATATTTGAAGCGGCGGAATCGCGTGATGAAGACGATCATTTACAAACTTCGGTGCAGTACGTAGATGGCCGCTTATAACTCCCGGCCAACTTTTCTTGAAATTCGGGATACATTGTCTGCACCCCACCGAGAGCCCCATCGAGAGGAATGCCGTAATGTCGGGGCATGTACATCATCTGTTCGCGAATCTGGTCCGGCAGTACGACGGCTGTGTGATACCCATCCGAGAGCCCGGAGATGATTTCGGCAGGCTGGCAATAATGGGGCTGTAGGCTTGCGTTCGCTGTCAACTGAAGCTCCCACGTTCTGGCGACGGGCCATGGTGCGTCGAGATAAACCGGGTCCCGAACGATCCCCAACACGCTCATCTCGCTACCGTGGCGGGTGTAGAAGATGCGAAGCGTCTCCTGATCGCTAGCCGGTACGCCATTTGACGTAATGAACGAATCGGTGAGATTTACGGTCGACGTTACCAGAGTGTTCCCATCCCAGTGTCCCGTCGTGAACCCGGCATAGGTATGCAGCGCATTTTTTGGAGGCGGCATCCGCCCATCTACCCAGATGGAATTCGGCAGGCGGTCGTACGCTGGCGGACTGAGCCGCCACCCCACGACGGTTCCATAGGGGTCCCGGATCGCCTCGAACCTTCCGGCAAACGGGCCATTGAGAATGTAACTCACTGACCAAGGCTCGCACTGACGATAAAGCTCCTCGTTTTCCTCTTCTGAATGAGCCACTCCCGCCTCGCGTCCCTGTGTGTTGACCGGGACTCCAGCGAAGTCCGCCGGGAATACCTGAAATGGCTTTGACTGGTCGCTCGCCAGCGCCCAATCGCCCGTCAGATCCACTTGAGCCAGCGCCCCGCTGCTGTAGAGAACCGTGCCCAGGCATGCTAACGCGACACGCGCAGACGGATAACGCTTCACGGGGAACTCCTGGCTGTTTCGCAGTTTCAGGACGTCAGTGAACACGGTGTCGGGTTCCATTTGGATCCATCGGGCTCCTTCAGGAAGATGGATTCGTAGACGTACGGCTTTTGCAGATACTCCTGGTCATAAACCTTGGTGTTGATCGTCAGCCACTGCTCCCCTGTCGGCTCCGTGTATAGCTGCCACCACTCGTGCATCGTTGTGTTCGATCCATACGGCACGCCGTTCTTGCGCAACAGCCCCGGCAGCATGTCGTCCGTCATCACCTCGAAAGAGTCTGGGCGCGGTGCATTTGCGGCCGGAGACAGACCCCCACCGGCCCCTACGGACGGCCATCGTGCGACCGATTGGCCCTGCCAGCTGGGGGGGGCGTTCGTATGCGGCGCCATGAACGGCGCGGGCGGGCCTCCGGATGGTGGTGGGGGAAAATGCAGCAACCGCGTCTGCATGCCCTTGTCCGTGTCCACCCTGAGCGTATCCGCATCCTGCCAGGTGACATGCAACCGCTCGGGATTGCGCATGAGCACTGCTGCCCCATAGGCCTCGCATTGCTTTCCCGCCGCCTCGTCCGGTGCCGCTCTCCAGGCATCAGCGGTTTGCTTCCCCTTGGTATTGATCGGTATGGCGGCATACTCGCCGCTACCGGGCACTACCATACGGAAGCGCCAATCCTGCGTGATGAGTGACACCCAGTAGCCGGTCAGATCGATCGGCGCCTCATTTTCCGCGGCTATCGGCTTCGGGCTGGGCCCACGCGGCCCCTGCGCCCGCAGCGGTGCCGATGCGAACAGCAGCGAGATCAGGCCCGCCAAGCCCACGAGGCCCGTTGCACCGAACCGCCCCGCCACTTCCCGGATCTTCGAGATGTTCACGTCGTCATCCCCGCTTGCCGTGATGTGCCTTGCGCTCGTTCATCAGACTCTCGTAGACCGCGTCGACGAAGTCGGCGGTGGTCCAGCTGCCCGTATCGGACCCGTAGCGAGTGTGATAGCCCTGCGCCGGATCTGCCGCGACGATCTGCCGATAGCTCCGGCCACGGTCGATGTAGTACTGCACCCGCGCCACGACGGTCGCCACCATGTCGCGATAGCTCACTAGGCCATCCAAGTCGCTCAGTGGCCCGCGCACCGGAATGACTAATGTCCCACCATCATTGGACCCCACCGGTGTGCTCGCGAATGCCAGCGAGTTGATCACTTCATCTAGTGCGTTGATCTCCCCCTGTATGGTGCCTCCATTCTTCAGGTCGATTACCGGGAAGCGCGTTTGATCAAATATGGCTCCTGTTGCTACCACATCTGAACGCTCAAAGCGCACCACCGCGTCGCCGTTGCTGTGCGCAGCCGGCTGCCAGATCACCGCCACCGGACCATCGAGATAGAAATTGTACTCGGGCCGCGTAAACGTCTCGATTGAAAGCGCCGAATAGTCGACACCCGGCTGGCTGAGCAGTTGTGTCAGCACGCCCTGACGCATGATGGTCGCCGCACCCGACGACCCGGTCGGGATAGCGGCCGATCTGGCTATCGCAGAGTCGAGCCCGTTCAGGCCCAAAAGATTTTGCCCGGCAGCGGCAACCGTTCTGCTGGCTCCAATCAGTTCCGGGTCAGCACTGGTGTCGATGAGGAACCGGATCGGCACGCTCGTTATCTTCTTGATCGCTGCCAGTACCGCCTGGGCGGAGCTGGCCGGCCCCGGATCTACCACAACGGTTCCGGCCGGTCCGGTTTGAACCGTCACATTTATACCTTGAGCGGTCAGCATGAAGACTTTTCCCGGCCTTACCGGCAGCACCTCGACCATGGCGGCATCCTCCGCGGACACGGCTCGGCCGGAAGTTGCCGCAAGCAGCATCCACACCGCCGACAGCACGATGCCAGCTCGGATGCCTATAGCTTTCCTCTGCATGTTGAATCACACCCCCGTCAGCTTCGCGTTAGGGAAGGTCTGATTTCCCCGGCTCTTCCACGGCCACAGTGCACATGAGTCGACCGCCACGAACAAATTGGGTCCAAGGTCGTCCCAAATGCCAGCCGGCGGCGCCTCACGGTGAACACATTCGCAAGCGCCTCAAGCATCCTACACCGACCATGGCATTTGCACATTCGGGGGAATCTTTGGAATTGTGGCTGCACAGCCGCTATCCCGGCGCCAGTGGAGGTTGGCAGTTCTGCCGGGCCAATGTCGGGGTATATGCAGCAGGCGGCACGGCCGTTGGCTTTGGGCTTCGTCATCGGGGTTCATCCTCGGGGTCAGCCGAAAAGCCGTGCCATCGCGACGGCGGCAGGGAGTGACAGAAAGCTGCGGGTATCAGTCGCGGATTTCCAGCTTTGAACTTTGAACGGGCCTAGAACGGGACCCACAGCAATTCAGAACGCGAAAGGGACGGCATCCTGGACGGCCCGGGAATTTGGTTCGCGATTCGTCCAATCCTAAAGGCGCAGACGTGTCTAGGCTGTCAGGAACTGCGCCCCTGCCGGAAAGGGCAGGGTTGCTGGCAGCAAACCAAGCGTGCCGGAAACTGAAGCGAAGTTATTGGAATTGGAAATCTAGACTATCCCGTTCGCCCTGCCGCCGCTGCACTGTCGCGCACGCACTGCTCCGACTCTGCGGTGCCCCCAATTCCCTCTGCAATCCTGAAGGGTGCGATTTTAGTTCGGTGTGTATCCAGAATCAGCGGTCCCGTTCGACCAGAATGCGCACGATGCGATCTACGCTGACTACACCTTACTGAGCGCGGGCTGTACCAGCACCGCGACGTGTGATCTTTGCGGGATCGCGGAGCGTCGAGATCGGCCGTCGCTGCCCATCGGGCGTGTTGTAGAACCAATTAACCCACGCATTCTCAACCTTCGCGCCGACAGCCTTACTGAGTTCATTCAGGGAATGATAGGGCTTGCTGTCATTCATAAGGAGCCAGCCGGTGTTGAGGGCACGTGCCCGATATTCCTAGATACGCGAAAGTTATATTTATTGACCGGGCGGGGCCCGTTGCATAACCTTAGCGTATCTCAGATACGCGAAAGTTAGGACGTTGCGATGGGGCTTTACCTTGTCGGCGAGACCATGGACAAAGCCAAGGCCCATTACCAGGCTGGAGCAGGCAAGCTCCTTCAGCTTATGCGTGGGATCTATTTAGACGCCGACGACAACGCGGACGAACTTGTCCAGAGGTATGCCGTCCGGATAGCCCGCTACTTGTATCCAAAGGCATACCTCTCCGCGGGGAGCGCGGTTCTGCTCGCACCCACCCGGGACGGCCGGCTTTACCTGAGCGGACGCCGAATCCAACGCACTCGCCTGCGGACACTGGAGATCGTTCAGAACAAGGCTCCTGCCCAACCTTCCGTCGGAGAGGCTGTTGTCAACGACGGCCTGGGTGAATTTCGCGTTCCGGTTTCCTCCATACGCCAACGCTTCCTCGAAGCCTTTCGCCTGCGCAGCGAGCATGCGTCATCCATCGATGCGAACATGCGTGCGGCGATTGCCGGACGCCTCGTCGGCGAATTCGGAAGCCCTCGCGGCGCAGCTGATGCGACTTGGGCACTCGCCCGCGAAAATCAGTGGTACCGCGAAGGAGAAGCGGCCGAACGCTACCTGATGCAAAAGCCAGCAGCAGCGGCGGCGAAGAACGAGGCCGCGCTCGACCTGATCGTCGCCTGGCACGGCAACCCGATCGGACAGCTCACCCACGATGGGTTCAAATGGCGGTGGCAGCCTGTAGAGTTCGCTGGACCGCCGCTTATTCGACAAATTGTTCCTGGAAAATTGCCGCCCTTCATCGTCTCGCTGCTGCCTGAAGGCTGGCTCGAAGAGGTCCTCGACGACAAGGACGAGCGTTCCACGCTGCGATCCGGCAAGCGCTACATGTCCAACATCACCATCGCGGAGAGTCAAGCCGAGCTGGCTGCCCTGCCCTCGGACATTCTCCTGACGCGACTCGAGCGCTTCAGTGATGGCGGCCTTTTTATGGGTCGCTACAACGGACCGGGCCGGACGGATATCGAAACAAGCTTTGAAAGGAACCTGGCACGAATCTACGCGAACGCTGACACACCGAGACTCTCCGGCGTGCAGATCAAAGCGCCTATGTTCCTCGACACCGACGGTACCGTGTCACCCAGTATCGGCAAGCCTTTCACGCACATCTTCAAGCCGGCTGGCACAGGTGGCTACGAGAACCTTCCGTTGGTCGAGTGGACCGCCATGACGTTAGGTCGTTCGGCCGGGATCGCGGCGCCTGCCGTGGCACTGATCCCAATGCCAGATGGCATGCCGCCCGCCCTTCTCGTCGAGCGCTTCGACATTCGAGAAAGCACGGATGACAAGAGGTTGCTGGCCCTCGAAGATCTTTGCTGTGTATTGGATGTATCTGCTGATGCAAAGTACGACTCGACGATGGAAAGGGTCGCCCGCGCCGTACGCCCCCTTTCCACCGATCCGAAGAGCGACCTTCTCATCGTTATAAGACGCGCCCTCTTCGCGTGGCTCATCGCAGACGGGGACATGCATCTGAAGAACCTGGCTCTTCTCAAGATCGCCGAGCCGCGCAGTCACGAGTTCCGCAGCGTCCACATGGCACCACTGTACGACGCAGTTACGACGCGCGTATTCCCCAATCTGAAGCACGATCGGATGGCACTGAAATTGAACGGCAGGGATGACGGTCTGCGCCGCGCTGATTTCCGCGCGCTGGCGGCTAACGCAGGCCTGACAGGCCTCGAGGCCGATGCCGCCATCGACCATCTGCTGAATAGCATGAAGGGTGCCGTCGATCGTATCGCTCTGCCCGGAAAGATTGCACGATCTGCTGATGCCAACAAGGTTGTTGCGGAGATGCTGGAGCTCTGCCTCAACCGCATACGAGCGTTCGATAACGATGCGGGAAGGCGGGCATCATGATGCCGTTGTTGGCCTTGAGGACGTCAACGTTACCCATTTCATCGATGTCTGGGCATGGCCCTACCGTTCGGTACGCCCCTTTCGAAGGCCTACTGTTTCCTAGCGCGTAAAATTGCTTGCACGACCTGCCGCTCGCGATGCTCAAAAGCATCGACGAATTGTTCGAGTTCTTCATGGCTCATTCCGAGTTCGCGGCCACGCACGCGCCATGTCGAGACGGTCCGTTCCACCTCTGCCAGTATTTCTATAGCTGATTGTTTATCGAGCCTGAAATATGGCGCTGCGGCCATTAGGGCATCGATCGAGGCGGACGGGCCCGCATCCTCGGAAATCCAGGTCTTAAGCTCTCGCTGACGATCAGGGAAGGGATTGATGTCGAACGCCGGCGAGAGTCGCCATTGGCCCCTGGCGACATGAAGAAATCCATGGTTGTGCAAATGGTCGTCAACGTTGTTGATAAGGATGGAGAAGGCGATCCTGCGCCAAAGCTCGTGGATATCGGCTTGCGCGTCTGCTCCATACTGGCGTATTGCATCGACGATTTCAGTGTAAGTGTGTTCGGTAGGCTCACCCACGTCGGCCCCAAGCAAGGTTGCAGCGGAGACATACATGAGTCTTCCCCGAGCGGGACGATCGAATCGACGAATAAGCGTTACCGGGATACCGTCGCTGTCGACCAGCCGCGCCGGCGCAGCATTGATCCCTGCGGCCTTGGCAAGCTGCATTGCCAGAACCTCGCCTTTGGTAACGGCGCGCTCGTCGGCGACACTTGGAAACTTACCAATGCTGAGAACACCGTCTTCGTCGAGCACTGAACATTTGGGCCTTAGCCCTCCCAAGGAGGTTCCTCGTCCGCGAAGGTAGGCCAAGTCTGCGGCGGTTTCGGAATGGGTCTCAACCGCCCGGCTCGCAGACATCAGCAGAGATAGCTCGATCAACAGTGGAGTGGTTCGGCGCCCCTCTTCTCGAGCACGTTGGAATGCGCCTTCCTCGTCTTGAAAGCGCAGTGCTCCTACGCGGTTGGCGTCGTCGACCGCCAGGAGAAAGTCCAGTGCGTTGAGCGACTGGGAGTCCTGCGCCTGCCCTGATTCGCGCGCCGCAGCGCGGCGCTTGGCATGATCCCGGAGAATGACGCGACGCGCCCAGCCGTCCGGTTCGGTATCGGCGATGGCGCCGTGAAACACGGATGACTCACGGGTAGGAGACTTGTGAAATTGGGGACCAGTCACCAGGGGCAGATTCGGCCCAAGCGCAAAGCGATCCGATGCAGCGAGCCACGCCTGCTCGTACTCGAACGCCGCACTTTGGCGTGCGCCCTGGCTGTCGAAACGGAGGGTGCCGACTCGACGACTGGCCTCCCCGAGATAGACGCCGATGGTCCGCTTCATAACGGGTTAGGTTCCTTGGGCGCGCGGATTCGCTTCGGGAGGTGATCTGCGTCGAGTAGCAGGCCAGTGTCGTCGCGGCCCGGGTCGGCAACGGTGGTCAGGGCGTCGGATAGCCCGAGAACGAAGAGGGCCATGGCATAAATGCCGAAGGCAACGGTCGGATCGCCTTTCTCAATTTTTAAGTAAGTATTTTTGTGAACACCAGTCCGCTCCGCCATCATGCCGACGGTCAACGAACGCTTTCGTCGGGCGATGGCGATGTCTGCTCCGAGCTTGGCAATAGCTTGACGCAGGCGCGTTGGGAGGACAGACGTGTTGTGGGTAGTCTTCATAAGGTCGCATAAAATAGACCTTAATTAACTTAAAGTCCACTGTAATGGACCTTAAAATGACGAGATTCCGGAGTTACTACCCTCGACCCGGGATTATGAGCGCTCTGCCCCTGCCGTAAGGCGGCAGGGGGCAGGACGCAACCAGAATGCGTCACGGTGCGACCGGCCCCAAAGCTGTTGCACGCGCCGCCACTTCCTGCGTCACGCGGATCAGTGCCTCCACCAGTGCCTGATCGACATCCAAATGGCCTTCGTACTCCGCCAGGTTGCGCTTGCGGTGCGCTTGATCCAGCACACGCCACTGTTCAGCGGGCAAGCTCACGGTGTGCTCGAGACACTGGAAAACGGTATATCGGTTCTCGGATCGGTAGCTATGCCACCTCAAGGCCGCCAGGGAAAATGCATGAGCTGCGTTATAGGCGAGGTCAAAGCGACTATCCAAGCTGAGACCTTGGAGTTGCGCATCCTTGAGCCGGGCGTTGCCGGATTTCAGCAACCCATCGATTTCGCTCTGCGTACCGGGTTCCGCCTTCAGCTGGCGAATCCGGACAAGGTTATCCAGCATCGGCAAGTTCACGTACATCGCCTATAAGGGTAAGGTGATCGCCTGCGAGCACCTTGGTCAGAAACGGATTCTTGTCTGCCCACCGGTGCTGATACTCGGTGAGGGTGTACAGCGTAACGCTGATTTTTCTCGCCAGCTTGCGCTCCGCGGAAGCGAGCGCCGAGTAAAGCTGCTCAAGCGCGAGTGAATCGGAGACGACCAGCAGGTCCAGGTCACTGGACGCGCCTTCCGTGCCCTTGGCGACCGAGCCGTAAACGAGGGCGAGGCGGACCAGAGATTCAAGAGGCCTAAGGGCAGCCCTGAGTGGCTCGGCCGCGCCCACCGTTTTGAGTACGATGCCGCACAATTCCGCGAACAACGGCGCTGCGGCGTTGGCTTGAAAATACCTTCGGCTGCCCTCTTTCGTGGCCGTGACCAACCCGCTACCGGTAAGCCGCTGCAGTTCGCGCTGGACGGCGCCTGAACCGGAGCCCGTCAGCTCAATCAGCTCATTCGCGAAGAAACGCCTATCGGGCTGGCCGAACAGCAATCCGAGCATTCGCTGCTGCGTCTTAGAGAAGAGCGCGCTCGCCACGCCTGCGGACGGGAGCCGCTTCGACTGGCCGATGCGCGAGCGGCTAGGGGATCGAGCTCGAGTGCTCTTCGCTGGCATGCCCATATTGGGCATTATCATGCCCAATATGGGCATTTGCAAATGAGCCGTTTGGATAGCAGTCAACGAGGACCTCAGAAAATTCTTCGGCAGAAAGTGTGGAATATTTCGCCCGGTTCCTCTTAGATAAGCCGCTGATTCGCGTAGATACAGCGTCGGAATATTCCACAGCGTGAACAGATGAAACCGTAGACATGTCTACTATATCTGTATACACTTTCATCTGTGCCCGCCAAGCCCTCAACGCGGATCCCAAGCAGTCTACCGCCGGTCTTCACCTACTCGGACGCGCTGACCGCCGGGCTCTCTGCAGAGCGCCTCTACCGGTACCGCGACGAGGGGCACCTCGAGCAGGTGGGCCGCGGCCTGTACCGACGGGCCGATGCCCAGCCCGCCGATCACAACCTCCTTGAGATCGCCCATCGGGTCCCGGACGGTACCCTCTGTCTCATTACCGCCCTCGCCCGCCACGGTCTGACCGACGTCATCCCCGACCGCGTTGACGTCGCGATTCCACTCGGCAGACGTATTCCTGCACTTCAATCGCCGGCGGAATTTCATGTCTTCGCCAAAGACACCTTCGCGATCGGCCGGGAGGTGATCCGAATCGGTGGTGGGCTGACCCTTGGGCTGTATTCTGCCGAGCGCTCCCTGGTCGATGTGGTTCGGCTCCGCCACCGCGAAGGCGCAGATATCGCGTGGGAGGCACTGCGCCGCTGGCTGCGACGAAAGGGCGCCAGGCCCGGGGCACTGCTCGAGATGGCACGATCCTTCCATGGCGCCGAGAGTGCGGTTCGCCACGCTCTCGAGGTCGTCCTGTGAAGCGGGCAACCCACGATACGGAGGCCGGCAGGCGATATCTCGAGTTGCAGAGGAAGGCCAGGCACACCGGGAGGCCGACCGACGAGCTGATCCAGCTCTACGCCCTGGAACGCTTCCTCGATCGACTGGCGCGCTCTGCGCATGCGGACCTATTCGTGCTGAAAGGCGGAGTCCTGCTTGCGGCACTGGACGCCCGCCGGCCGACGCGCGACATCGATTTGGCCGCGCAAACCCTCGAGAATAGTGCCGAACATGTGCTTGCTCTGGTCCGTGAAATCGCCGCCGTGCAGATCGACGATGGGCTTGTCTTCGATGCCGCGCACGCGGTCGCAGAGACCATCCGGGACCAGGACCAGTACAGTGGGGTTCGCGTCACGATTGGCGGGACACTGTCGCGCGCAACGATTCACCTGCACGTGGACGTCAATGTGGGCGACCCCATCTGGCCGGAGCCACAGCAAGTGCAGCTTCCACGGTTGCTGACCGGCACATTGATCGTTCGGGGCCTTTCACTGGAGATGGTGTTCGCGGAGAAGATCGTTACCGCGCTTGCCCACGGAAGGGCCAATACCCGATGGCGGGACTTCCTCGACCTTTACGTCCTCATTCGGCGCCACAGCGTCGCTCCTCAAACCCTCCGAGCCTCGCTGCGGCGTGTGGCGCAATATCGTGGCGTCCCACTCGTGCCTCTGAGACCTGCACTCGCGGGGTTGCCAGAAATTGCACAGAATCGATGGCTCGCGTGGTTGCGAAAGCAGCGCCTGGCGGCGGCGGCACCGTTGGAATTCTCGACCGTTCTCGATCTGGTAATCTCATTCGCCGACCCCGTTATCGGCAACGACCCACCGGTGACCTCTTGGAATCCGCTCGAAGGAACGTGGAACCGTACGGTATGACAGGCGCCAATGACCCGCGCCGCCGTCAGATCGACAGACTTGATCCGCGACTGCACAACGCACCCGCAGGTCGCCTGCCTCCAGCGCCGCACGTGATAAACCTCTCTCACGCGAGGTCAACCCGTGAAAATCAGTGTATCGGTGCCACAAATCAAGATCTCCGAAGCCTTCTTGAACTTCGCCGAACCGCTCCTCGGAACCGAGCCCCAGTCGCGCACCCGGGAGGAGGTCGAGGGCGCGTTGAAGCTGGCCCAGCTCGTCTGGAACGCCGTAGTTCTCGATACTGTGTGCGGCAACAGTCGTTTTATCACGGAGCTGCGCGAGCGCATTGCTCAACAGCCGCCGATCTCGGCATTAGTCGAAAAGCTGATCGCCCGCAAGCAGACCCAGCTCGGACATGACCTCCGACTCGTCGGCCAATACGAGATCGTCGAGCGGGACGGCGAGTGGCGTCTCCGTGTCGAGGCCCGTTCACGAAGCGGCGCCGAAGAGCCGGCCGATACGGCTCCTTCGGGTAGCGTATAACCCCCCCCGCTCTTCAGTGCCACCGCCAGTGATCAGGCGGTAGCGGCGTCGAACCGTCCCAGGGCGCCCCAAGGTCGACGGTAGAAACAATCGCGTCTCGGTTGCAGCCCAGTGGCTGCGCCTTTAGGTCGCATGCCCCGCATCCGCGACCGCTCCTGGGCCGCCGCGAGCGGCCATTGCGGCGCCGAGCTTCGTCAAGGACTCGCTCCAACCCTGCTCCATCCCACCCAACATGAACGGCACGCGCTCGCCGGTGCCCGCGGCGCGGGTGCGCAACGTCATCCGCGTCGCGCCGCCGAGTTCCTCGAAAGTCACCGTGGTGAGCCCTTCGAGAATGACCTGGCCGCCCGCATCGAGCGCGTTGTTGGTGAACACCAGTCGTGACGGCTTCTCGACTTCGAGGTACTCCCCGCCCGCCGGATGATCGCGCCCGACCCTTCTGGCGAGCTCGTCATTGGCGCGCATGGTGAGTCGCCACTTGCCGCCTACCCGCGCATCCACCCGGCAATCGGAGACCGTGAAGCCCTCCGGCCCGAACCAGCGCGCGAGGTGCCCCGGATCCGTCCACGCCTGAAACACGAGCTCCCGCGGGGCGAAGATCATCCGCGTCAGGGTGATCTCGCGGTGGTGGACGCGCTGGTCCGTGGCACCGAGCGATGCGATCAGCTTGTCCGTCAGATCGTTGGTGCCGCGCTCTCGAGCGCCTTCGTCCCGATAGCCATCGAGGAACACGCCCTGCTCATGGATGATGAGGCGCGTGCGCTCCTCGTGCGGCTGGAATTCGACCGTGGCGAGAGAAACGGAGATCTTGTGCTCATCGAGATACATCTCGTACACGTAGACGATGCGCCGCTCCGGCACGATGTCCCAATATTCGGCGCGAAAGTCCGTCGTGAGAGCCTTGGGCACTTTGGCGTGCGATCCGGGAGGCCACTGAACGACCAGCCGGTCGCGACCGCCCACGCGGAAGTCGAACTCGCGCTTCAGCACCTTCGCCGGCGGAGCGCTGAACCAGCGCTCCTTACCTTCGGCCGTTGCAAAAGCCGCATACACCTGCGATGGGGAAGCGTCGATGAGACGCTCTATGATGAACGCACCGTGCTCCGCGTTTTGAGCTGCCATGATGATCTCCTGAAGCGCGGTGCGCGGCTATTCGCCGCTGTCGTTGCCGCCTGTGTCGCGCGACGTCGGGGCCGCGCCGGCTTGAATCTCTTGTAAATAGCCCTCTAGGCGATCGAGCCGCTGGTTCCAGAGACTGCGGTAGCTCTCGATCCAGGCATCGACACTCATCAACGCCTTCGGCGCGATGCGGGCGGGCCGAAACTGGGCTTCGCGACCTCGGGTGACGAGTCCCGCGCGCTCGAGCACTTTCAGATGCTTCGAGACGCCCGGCAGGGACATCTCGAATGGCCCAGCCAGCTCGCCCACCGAGGCCTCTCCCAGAGCGAGCCGAGCCAGGATCGCGCGCCGCGTCGGGTCGGCCAGGGCGTGAAAGGTCCTGCTCAGTAAATCCACTGTATTAAACCACTAAGTTAATTAACCAGGTGGTAATCTACTGCGCACGACCACCGGCGTCAAGCCTGCTGGGGACCCGACCTCCCGCGCTCCCCGTATCTCGTCGTGCACACCATCGACGTACCAAGACCCGAGCTGCGCCATTCGGCCGCACACGGTGCGGCTGGGGGAGTTGGCTGCCGAGTGGAGCGAGATCGACTTGGAGAACGCCGAGCGCCGCAGGGCTGACTGCGAGGCGGGTGTCCCCCAACTCAGCGGCGCACCAACGCGATCGCGCAGAAGCCGTCGGCCTCGATCTCGAGCGGAATGTTCACCATGTTGTAGTAGTTCTCCACCGCATTGATCCAGGTGATCTCGGCGATCTCCCAGTCAACGAAGTGGTTACGCAGTTCTGCGAACGTGGCATCGGAGACGCGCGTGTGGCGCGTCGCCTCTTCCGCGTAGGCGAAGGCTGCACGCTCTCGGTCCGAGAACAGCGGGCTGGCGCGGCCGTCCGGTGTGGGCGCTATCGCGGACGCGTGAGAGCATCACAACGCTGAAACATGGTGTGCGCCACCTCCCCTCGGATGCTTTCTTAGGTCCCGCCGCCGTCCTTCGGCCGCGGAGCCAGTGCGCTACGCCGGGGTTCCCATCCGGCGCGTAAGCAAGGAGCGTGCGGAATCGCACGCCGTGCGCAATGCGAGTGTTCGTAAGGTTATCGTCGAAAGAGTGTGAAAGCGGATGTTGCGTAAGAGCTGGACCATCGGAAACGCAAGAACATCGAGAAGCTTGCGCAGCTGTCGCCGACCAAAGCCGCGGCCCTTACGGACGTTTTGCGACGACCTTACCATTCTCCCAGACATAGAGCGGGGTCCCGTACATCCGCGCGGTGCGCCGGGCCGCCTCGCCGGCCCGAAACAGCGCTCGCTCGACGCGCGCGGCAAGCCTCGGATTCCTGTTAGAGACCTTGCTCTTGCTTGCACTCTTTGCTTTCACGGGCCTGACTCTACCAGCTTCGGCGGTCTGCTGGAATTGTCGTAAACCGCCCAAGCATCTGCCATAGGACGGTATCGAGTTTCGAAGTTCTGCCAGCTTCGGGAAAAACGTCGCAGCACATCAGTCTTTGCCACGTCATGCCCGCCCTGCTGCACCCTCGCCGCTATGCGTCTCAGAGCCAGCCGCGGCGAGGCGAGCCGCAGGTAAATGATCTCCACGTGATACCCAATCTGTCTCATGGCCTGGATCCGCTTCACATGCGCGAGGCCGCTCAGCGTACTTTCCCAAGCGAAGTCGGCGCGCTGTTCCACCAGACGATCGATCTCGTGCAGCATTAATTGCGCCGCGGCGACTACCGCAAGATCGGGTCGCAACGGTGACAGGCCACCCGCAATGAGATCGCCGTTGACGAAATTCAGAACTCGAGCGTCGTTCGGCAGGTATTCTTTCGCGAACGTCGTCTTGCCCGCACCGTTCGGGCCGGCGATCACCAAAGACCGCGGTCGACGCTCCTTCCGTCTTCTGGTCTTCGCCACTCAGATGCTCCTCGGCAATGCCGCGGAGGTTCTGGGTCCACGCTCCCGAGCCACTGAAACGCTGAGATTCAGCCAGATAATATTGGACCCTCGCGTCCGGTCGCAGTTGTGTGGGGTGGCGCCCCGAGTCAGCTTGGGTCCACGGTAAAAATTCAGCGAGCCGCAGTTGCGGCGGGTAGTTCGAAACCAGGATAGTTGAAGGCGCGGGCGAGGACCTCGCACTCGTTGACGCTCACAGCGTTCGCGCGCATCACCGGGTGCCATCGAGTGGAAACCGTGTTCTTGATGTGATCGATTAGCCCATTCGCGGCCGCCGTGGTGAGCTTAAAGCGCGCGCACTCCGACAGCAAGTTCTCGCGGTTTGCATATCGGTTGAAGCGGCCGGCGATTAAGGCAAGATCGCGGTGCTCGAGGCTCGTCAGAGGGTTCGGCGTCAAATCGTATGCGGGAGCAAGCTCGAAGTTCCGCCCTGGCGCGATGAGGCCATGGTTTCTGGGATGATCGTCGGTATTTGAGATCAGGGAATTGAACACCATTCGGCCGAAGAGTTCCCGTAGATCCTCTTCCACACGATCGGTCCGGCGGCGGAGTTCATCGGCGAGGAGTAGATAACTCCAGCGCGCGCGGTCGCCTATTGTCTCGCCGGCATCAAGTACGGTTAGGGCACTCACAAAGCGGTGGCGGTAGTACCCACCTTTGACCTTCACGCGATCGAAGCGGCGGACCAAGAGTACGTCCGCCCCTGCAACACTCACGACTCGCGCATCGGAGGTGCGAAGACCACATTCGCGCGCAAGGTTGAGCATCGCCGACTCCACGCGTGCGTTATTCCACCGATCGTTCTTTTCTGGGAACTTGGCAATCCACAAACCCTCGTCATCCTCGACCACGTTCTTTGGCCTTGCACCGCCTAATGAGGTCCCAGGTTGTATGAGCTCTTGCATTTGGGCGGGCAGCTCGACCTTGTCGTCCTCTTCGACGGCTCGGGAAAACTGAAGGAGCTTGTCGAGCTCGAGCACCTTATTGAAGCGGGCAGCCGGCGGTGGGTATGTCTTGCCGCGCCCGAAAGAAAGCGCGCCGACTCGATCCTCCGGGGAATTCAGAAGATAGTCG
Source organism: Gammaproteobacteria bacterium (assembly GCA_030037905.1). Classification (GTDB taxonomy): domain Bacteria; phylum Pseudomonadota; class Gammaproteobacteria; order Steroidobacterales; family Steroidobacteraceae; genus FEN-1191. The sequence goes on along the minus strand of JASHPX010000017.1, from coordinate 1,140 downwards.
ACTTCGCTCAAATCGAAGCGGTTCAAAGTGCGTTCAATGATTCGCCGGCCCCAAGCATCTGGGGATGCATCGCGTAACGCACCGAATATCCCACCGAGTTTGACCGTCTCGAATCGGCCTTGACGCAACGGAAGCTCGAAGGGATCAAGCGGCACTGCGTCGGATCGAGAGAGGTACGCCGGGTTATAAACGAAGACGCCGAGCGGGACCCCGGTTCGATCTTCCTGCTCGAAGAAACCGGCCGTCACGGTCTCGGGCGAGCCTGGCAGCTGGAGATACACGTATGCGCGCTCCTCAGAAATCGGCATCGAGCTTTCCCTTCTTGCTTCGCGCACGTTCGGGTGCGCGAGCAAGTTCGAGCTGCTTCCCCTCAACGTCGGAATCTGGGTTCAGCAGATCGGCGAGTTCGCGCTCTAGTCCCAGCGCCCAAATGACGGCGAGATAAGCTCCGAGACCCGTAACGAGGTTCCCAGCCTCTACTGCTCGGGCGGTGTCATAGGAAACTCCGGCGCGCGACGCGAGCTCACGCAGGGCGATCCGTCGGCGGACTCGCGCGAGCCTTACTCGGCGACCGAGTTCCCGCGCAGCCTCCAGGACGGCAGCGGGGGCTGTAGTCGCGAATGCGAGCGGCTTTGGCATACTGAAACAGTCCTTAACTGATTTAAGATTGGTTTCAGCATACCCCTACAGACACCCAGATGTCCAGAGATCGGACTGCTATAACCAACCATATCGCTGATTCGAACTGTTTCAACGGTCCAAAAGCCCAGACTGGGTCTAAGGCATTTCCAGGGCTTGGCAAACCCCCACGGTGACCATCATCGGATCACATCCCTGGTGATCCTCACGATCATGAACATGCCGGTCATCATCGTCATGACCATGCTGATCATCTTGAGAGGACAGTACTCGACCCCTTTAAAGGCAGTCCGCAGGCTCCGACTATGACCCTTTGTTGATGGCTGTTGAGATCCGCGCTTTTCTGGTGGTCATGCCGTTTTGTGGATTTTCCTGGCATAACGCTTGCTGAGACCATTACCTGACCTTCTCTCCCCATTGCACAACCTCTTGATTCCAAGCCAGCAAGGAATGGAGACGTCAGCGAGCTCGTCGTCGGCGCCCGGCTGCGCGCGACATGAC
>JASHPX010000016.1 GCA_030037905.1 Gammaproteobacteria bacterium | reverse complement strand
CGATGAGCGATGACCGGCAGCGACGCAGCTCCGCCGACCGCGACCCCGCAAGCCGCGACCCCGCAAGCTGCGGCCACGCAGGCTGCGACCCCGGATGCCGCGGCCACGCACGGGGCGGCCGCGCACGGGGCCGCAACGGCTGCCGTGCCCACGCGTGCCGTGGCGACCTCTGCCGTGGTGCTGCTCTCGGGCGGCCTGGATTCCGCCACGGCGCTGGCGATCGCGCGCTCCCAGGGATGGCAGTGCCATGCATTGTCGGTTGCGTACGGACAGCGCCACGTGGCCGAGCTCGACGCCGCGGCGCGTGTAGCCGTGGCCCTCGGTGCGCGCGAGCATCGCGTGATGCAGGTGGACCTGGCCCGCATCGGCGGCTCGGCCCTGACCGACCCTGACCTCGCGGTGCCCGAGAGTCCGACCACCGGCATTCCGATCACCTACGTACCGGCACGCAACACCCTGCTGCTGGCGCTGGCGCTCGGCTGGGCGGAGGTGCTCGGGGCGCGGCGGCTGGTGATCGGTGTCAACGTGCTCGACTCCTCGGGCTATCCGGACTGCCGGCCCGAGTTCGTGCGCGCCTTCGAAGCGCTGGCGCGCGTGGCCACCAAGGCCGGCGTCGAGGGCACGCAGTTCGAGGTGTATGCGCCACTGATCGCGATGAGCAAGGCGCAGATTGTCCGCGCGGGGCTCGCCCTCGGGGTGGACTACGGCCTGACCGTCTCCTGCTACCAGGCCGACGCCAAGGGCCGCGCCTGCGGTCGCTGCGATGCCTGTCGCCTGCGGCGCGAGGGGTTCATCGCCGCCGGCGTACCCGATCCGACGCGCTACCGCTGAGCACGCTATCGCTGAGCCCGGATTGCCTACCCTGTGTGGCCCGAGGAGTGTCATTGGCGCGAGCGGCGTCGCCCGTGCGACCAGTGCCAGCCTGCGGGCTTTTGGTTATCATGCGCGGCCCGACGGCCAGCGGGTCGGTAGCTCAGTCGGTAGAGCAGCGCCCTTTTAAGGCGTTGGTCGTGGGTTCGAGCCCCACCCGACCCACCACAAAATCAAGCAGTTGCCTTCACGTTAGTTTGTTCTGCGACCGATTCATCTAACGTTTGTCTAACAGCCGCCGGCTTGCCCCCTTCGATGACGCGCAGCTTGGGCTCAAGGCCGAGTGCCCGAGCCGTCACGCGCTCGGCGAGTCCCGCCATGCCGGACGGCAGCGAGTGCGCATAGACGGTATCGACCAGCGCCGAGCGGCTGTGCCCCATCGCGCGCGCCGTGGTAAAGCTGGTCTCGCCGGCCGTGCGGGCGATGCTGGCGAACGTGTGCCGCAAGCTGTAGGAATCGAGCGAGGACACGCCCGCTCGCTTGACCAACGGCAACCAGCAGTCGCGCCGGAAGTTGCTCGGATTCTGCGGGCCGCCGCTGGCCGTGCCGAACACGAGCGCTTCGCCGCTGCCACCGGTGCGCTCTTGATGCGCCTGCAGCTCGCCGACCAGCCAGCCAGACAGCGCCACTGTCCGCACGCCCGCCGCCGTCTTCGGCGCCTTGAACTGCCGCGCACGCCAGTCGTAGCTACGCGAGATGCCGGCCGACCCTGCTGTCAGGTCCACATCCTGCCAGCGCAGCGCGAATAGCTCGCCCGGTCGCAACCCGCACAGCGCCAGCATGCCGACCAGCGGGCGCTCATGCGGCTTGGCCGCAGCGAGCAGCGCTTGCAGCTCTGTTTCGGTAAACGTGCCGCGTCGCGCGCGCCGGTCGGTGGTCCCGGCCCTGTACGGCTTGAAGCGCGCGAGCACATTGCGGTCGAGCACCTCAAGCTCCGCTACGGCGTGGAACAACGTCGTCTTGAACTTCCGAGTCAGGTTGTTCACAAGGTCCGCGCTCTTGCCCGATGCGAGCAATTCGGCGAACCATGCGCGCAGCTCGCTCTTGCTGATGCTGCCCACCTCGCGCGTGCCGAACTTCGGCAGGATGTAGCGGTCGAGCGCCGAGCTGTAGCCGCACAGCGTCGCCGTGGCGCGGCCACGCGCGCGGCACTCGGCGAGGTAGGCGTCAGCCACCTCCCGCAGTGTCATGCGCGCGGCCTTCGCTACATAGGTCCGCTTGTCGATTTTTTCGAGCAGGTCGCGCTCGAACTTCGCGGCGTTGGTCTTGCCGCGCACCGTGAACCATTGCTGCTTGCCGTTGTGCCGGACGATCACGCGATATCGGTCGTCGCGCGGATCGCCCCTCTTTGCTTTGACGATCGCCATTGGTAGTTACCTCCTCCGTTGCTTGGATTGCTTCGCGCGGGCGCGCTGTCTCGCCCGCTCTCGGCTCTTGCGCATGCGCTCTACTGCGCCCGCCTGATGCGCGCGCTTGCCGTGGTCGGTGCCGGGGCAGTAGTCGCGGATGGGCGCGCCCCGGCCACCGTCCGGCTGCGCGGCGACAAAGAAATGCCCGCACTGATCCCATTTGCAGCGGCAGAGCTGGCCGCGGAACGGTGCTTCATGGAACAGCAGCAGCGCATAGGCGCTGTCTGGCTGCGGCTCAGTCGCGTACACCTCAAACGCCATGAAGCGATAGCGGCGGGTACCGTCTGGCTCGAATTCCGGCCACAGCACGAGGCCGGCGGCGCGGTGCCGCCATGATGCAAGCAGCTCGGCGCTGACATCATCAGCGGCGATGCGCGCCAGCAAATGCCGCAATTGGAACTGCGCACCCGCGAGGTGCGAGTAAGCCGGGTCGCGCGTGTCGCGCCCCCGATAGCGGGCAAGCGCCGGGTCGGCCGGATGCACGCTTGCCTGTAGCAACGCGCGCGCAGCGACATCGCCGGTATTCGCGAATCGCAGTAGCGCCTCGACGCGCTCGCGGTCGCTGAGCGGGCGCAAGCCTTCCATTCTGCGGAGGTGCGCGACGCTGATCGTCGGGACCGACGCTATCGGAGCATCCGTTACCATCAAAGCGCTTTTATTAGGCATCTTGTGGGCAACAATACACCTGCCTTAAAACGTTCGCAAATTGGCAATGGAGCCAGCAAATGCAGCGCTTTTTGGGACCGGGCGGCCTTGCGCGCTTCTTGGGAATCAGTGAGGTGCGCACGCGCCAAATTGTTCCGCCGCCTGATGCGCTGATCGACGGGCGGCCAGCATGGACGCCGGAGACGGCGGCTCGATTGAAGGTAGAGCTTGAGGCGCGGCGAGCCGGGCGGCAGGCCGGCAAGCGGGCCGGGCGCAGTACCGCGGCAGTGCCGGTATGAGCGATCGCATTGCCGTTGCGTTGCCTGACGGCCGCTGGCTCGCGATGAGCGCCGAAGTCTTCGCGGAAGCATTGGCAGCCGGGGCGCGGATGATCGGCGCGCCTGCGGGCTCCGCGGCGGCGACCGATGATGAGCCGTTGCTTGATGCGGAACAGCTCGCCGAAGTGCTCGGCGTGCCGGCGACGCGGATCGAGGCTCTAGCCCGTCAAAGGGCAATCCCGGCGATACGGGTTGGCCGGTATTGGCGCTTCTCGCGCCGCGAAGTCGAGAAGGCTTTAAAGGCACCTGCTGGGGCGCGACTCCCAGCAGGGCCGGACCTACGAACCACCGACGCCCCCAACCACGAGGCCGCCTATGGCCGGCGAAATCATAACGTCCGCCCCCGCATCACGCCAGCCGGCTGAATCGCGCTCGTGGGCCGAGCTGCCCGCGCACGTCATCGCGAGTCTGCGGGCCGAGCAAATTTGCTGCCTCCGACAATGGGCGCAGCTCAGCCGGCATCGCAAGCGGCGCATTTTCGGGATAACCCCGAGCCGCGTTGCTCTGCTGGACGCGCTCGCGAAGGCAATGCGGCCATGAGAGCTTCCGTCCCATGCGACGCCTGCGACCTGCGCCAGCGCTGCGCGGGTGAACTGCTGGCGTGCGCGCAATTTCTGAAATTCGCCGCCGGGCGCTCGGCGCGGTACTGGCGGTCCGCACCGCGAAAGCCGACGCGCCTTGCATGGCTCGCGCTCATGCGAGCTGATCGCGCGGAACTGCAGCGATGATCGACGCGCTTGTCAGCGGCCGCCTCATCGGTCAGGCCACCGCCCGCACGGCGCGCAATGGGTCGCCGTTCGCCACCGCGAAGGTGAGGGCGGCCGATGCGAAGGGCGAGCCCGTCATAGTCTCGGTCATCACGTTCAGCCGCTCGACGGTCGAGGCGTTGCTCGCGCTCGGCGATGGCGATTCGGTGGCGCTGGCCGGCGAACTATCTGCGCGCACGTATCAGGACAAGCATGGCGCGCCACGTCCCGCGCTCGACTTGCAGGCGCACGCCGCGTTGAGCACCTACGCCGTGCAGCGCCGGCGCAAAGCAATCGCAGCGGCCAAGCCCGAGCCTGAGCCGGCAGGAGCGGCGAGCGCGGACCCCGAGCCTTTCATCGACGATGAGCTGCCGCTCGACTTATGAGCGCCGCCGGCAGCGAAAACGGCTTTGATGCCGCTACCGCAGCCGAGCAATCGCTGCTCGGCGCGCTGATGATTGATAGCTCGGCGTGGTCAAGGATTGCCGGCACGGTCGGCCCCACAGATTTGCACCGGCCGGACCATCGCTTGATATTCGAGGCAATCGCCGAGCTGGCCGCCGCCGGCACGCCCCCCGATGTGGTCACGGTATCGGACCAGCTCGACCGCGGCGGAAAGCTCACCGATGCCGGCGGCCTTGCGTATCTCGCGACACTCGCGCGCGACACGCCGAGCGCTGCGAACATCACAACTTATGCGGGACTGGTGCGCGAGCGCAGCCGATTGCGCCAGCTCGAACGATTGAGCAGTGATGTGCTCGAACGGGTGCGCAGCGGCGAGGGTGCCGCCGAAATCCTGCAACGCCTGCAGGCCGACCTGCCGACCCTGACAGTCGAGCGCGCCCCCGATCGGCTCGACATCATCCGCGCCGCGATCCGCTCCGACATTGCGGCAGGCCCAGATGTCATCGACGCTGCCGCGCCGCCGCGCTGGGTCTGCCCGCCGGTACTACCTGTTGCTGGCGCCACGCTCGCCGGCCCCGGCGGGACGGGCAAGACAACCCTTGTCCTCGGGGAAATGGTGCGCATCGTCGGCGGCGGCGAGCTGTACGGTCACGAGGTCGAGCTGCAGGGGCATTGCGTGCTGGTGACTGCAGAGGACGGCGCGGCTTACGCGCGCTACCTGCTGCAGCGGGTGCTCGCCGATGGCATCGACCGCGGCCAGCTCCCTGAGCGCGCCGCCGCGCGCGCCAAAGCTCACGTACACATCATCGGCTGGCAGCGCGCGACCTATGGGCCGATCGTCGAGGTCGGCGAGCTGGGCGACATGCGCCGCGCGCCGGTCTATGACCTGCTGCTTGAGCTGATCGAGTCCATTCGTCCCGTCTACATGACGCTGGACCCGGCAGTGCTGTTCGGCGCCGGCGAGCGCTACGGCAACGACGGTGACGCCTACCTCGCGGCGATGCTGCATGAGACGGCGCTCACCATCGGCGCATGTGTACAGCTCGCAGACCATGTGTCGCAGACGGTCGCCCGCGAGGGCATCATCGACCAGCACGCGGCACGCGGCGGCACCGCGAAGTCCGACAACGCGCGTCTGGCGCGTCAGCTTGTGCGCGTGACGCCAGAGAGTGCCGCGGGACTCACGTTGCCCCCGGTCCTCGGCGCGGATGACATCGCCGACGGGCGAGTGCTGCGCCTGCATTGGACCAAGAGCAACTACGCGCCGCTGCCTCCGCCCGTATGGCTACGTCGTCATGGCCGTTGGACCGAGTACCTGCGGGCACCGAGCGCGCAGGAAGCCGCGGCCCATGAGCAGCAGGAGCAGGCACAGCAAGTGCTCGCCGACGCCGCGGTCATCGTCGAGCACGTGCGCGCGCAGCTCGCCATCGGCGAGGGCATCCGCCAGAGTCAGGCTGATGTCGAGCGCGCCCGACCGCGGCGGCCCGATGGTGCGCCGATGCCACGCGACCGAGTACGCGAGGCGGTCCGCTATGCGCTGGCTACCGGCAAGCTCCGTCACCGTGAGCTGCCAGAGACCGAGTGCCACGGCCAACGGCGCTACTACTTGGCATTGGCAGAGCCGTCATGATGCTCTATCGCGCGGTTCACGCGGCTATCGCGCGGTTCACGCGCCGCGCGTTACCGGGAAATTGGGAAATGACGCCTCCGCGCCATCACGCGGAGCGTCTTTTTCCCTATAGTGCTCCGCGTCTGTTAGCAGTAAATCGAAAACGCGCGATGGCGGCCACGTCCGTCGAGCTATCGCGCGGCAATCGCGCGGAAGTCCGAGGGCACGCATTGTCGCGGCACCTACGCGGGCACTTGTGCAGCCGGCCGCCGACTGGAAACTTGCCCCGATTGATCCCGCCGACCCCCGCCGCGCCCGAGGCCGCGTCTAACTTTCGCGGCGCCTCGGCGGCTGCGGCGCGCCCGCTGGCCGTTAGAAACCCGTTAGACGGCATGCGCGCGAGCCTAAAAAACAAGGCTTTCCCGCACGACTATGGAATGGCAAAGGCGTTGGTCATGGTGGCGCTTCGGGCCGCGGATCGCGCCGTGATGGCGTTCTATTCGCCCCCCGAAGATGCACCGAAGCCCGCTCTATCGTCGCTGCACTCCGCTGGTAGTTCGCGTCACGCTGCGCGCCAAGAGACTGGAAAGCCTGCGCATTGCTCGCCGGCCAGCTCGCGACCCCTGTCGGGCCGGCGCGTGCGCTTCGGGGCTTGTGGCAGGCTCGGCGAAGCCTGCGCAGCTCATGGTTGCGTAGCCGCCGTGGTCGATCGCCGCTCTACGGGCTTCCTGCGTTGTTGGGCACAGCGGCGCTTATCTGCCGCCGTATCGCCGTCGCTCAGTGCTCACCGGCACGAATTCCGGCGCGCCATTGCTCTCACGCGGCTCCGGCATGCAGACCGGCGCGTCGCTGGCATGGATCGACACGCAGCCGGCCGGCTGGCGACTGCGCCAGTACGGGTCATCCGGCTCCGGCTCGGCGTCGATCGGTGCTCGACGTGCGGGCGGATCGGGGTGCGCTTCGCGTTGCGCGCGCTTCGGCGCGGCTGGTATCACTCTGCTGCCGTCCGACTGCGGAATGCCGGCATGGCGCATCGCCTCGGCTTCGCGCGCTGGCACGATGGACAGCGGCGCGACAGCGGCGGGCTCGGGCAATGCTGCGGCGGCCGGCTGTGGCAACGGCGGGGCGCTCGGCCGCGGCCGGTAGCGCCGCATGGCCGCGAGAATGTCATCAACGCTCGGCGCGGACGGCGACGCTTGAGCTTCAGCCGCCGGCGCGCTGGCTGCGTTCTCTGCCAGCGGATCGATTTTGGCGTATGCCGGCAAGACCCATTTCATCAGCGAGTCCATCATCCGCGCCGCCTGTGCGCCGTCGGACTGCCAAGTCGCATCGGCTTTGAGCCACGCGCGCAGTTGCGGCATCGAGTCGGCGATTGCGGCCACGGCATCGCGTCGCACGCGCTCACGTTTGCGACCGAGGGAACGCGAGCCGATATTCAGCGAGCCCTTGCGCCTGCCGCCAGATTTGAAACCCCGCGCCATAGGTGGACCCGCCATGATTGCCGTTGACGACTTGATTGTAGCGCTCGCATCCGCCGACGATGACAGCGCGCGCCTCGACCTGCTTGACGGACTCACTGCCGATGAGCACATGCGGCTACAGGCGGCGCTGTTCTATGGCGAGCTGATCGCGGATTGCGAGCGCGAGGCTGCGGCAGAGTGCGCCGCGTTCGAGCAGTTCGCGCGCGATCTTGAAGCCGCGCCGACTGATGATGTGCGCCGCAAAGTTACCGAAGCGCAGAGCGCCGATTTTCTGCGCGAATGGTATTGGCAGCTCACTGCGAGCGCGCAGGCTGTATGGTTGCGCTATAGCGAGCTGCTGCGCGGATAGTTGTTTGCTGCCGCCGCCGCCGGTGTAGAGTCAGCGCACGCGCGAGCAATGTTGCTGCGGAGGATGGACCATGAAACGACGGCTTATCGGGTGGAACCCTGTCGGCGAGCACCTTGGCAGCGAGCCGATCTACGCGATGGACTCGGCGCCGCCGCACCGGCGCGCTCTCGACGAGGACGACGAGATCGACCCTTACCTGCGCGGCGGCGACGCTGATCCCGACGAGGCCGAATTGGCCGATGCGCTCGACGCGGCCGAGGCGGCGCTACGCGATGTGCGCGCGGGTCGCCTGAGCGACGATCGCGCCGGCATCGCGTTGGCGCGCGCGGACATTGCGCTGTCGCGGCGCGCCCTCGCCGGCGGCCAAGACAGCGCGGTCGGTGAAACTACCGCCGGATCGGTGCTCGACTTGGAGCGCCGCGGCGACACCTCTCGCGGCACCTCGCGCGACGTGAGCTATCCGGCCGGCCGCACAGCCGCGCGCTCGGCGTTCACGCTTGAGGATGACGGCCGGCCGGATCACCGGCGCGACTTTGACAGCGATGCAGAATCGGCCGAGGACAGCATGGTGGCCGGGCTCGCGGCTGCTGGCCGCACCGTGAGAGCACCGGCGCGCTCGCGGTATTCGCCGATCGACGGGCCGCTGCATGCGATCGACGCGGCGGCGTGGCGCTCGCTTGCCCAGCGCATCGACGCTTACCAGCGCAGCGCCTTCGACCTTGACCGCGCCTGTGGGCTGACATCGTGAAAACCGCCGCCAAGCAGGAAGCGCTCGCGCCTGAGCAGCCCGGCGCGGCTACATTCGGCGCTGCAGCTCCGCGATTGCTCGCGCTGGGCTACATGCCGTGCGCCTTTCCCGGCGCCGAGCTGCCGCTGTTCGCTTGCAGTGAATCGCCCGCCGCGGTGCGCCTCGGCTTCGGGCTCGCGGCGCTGGTCGTGTCCGATGTGCTGATCGCGGATGCGGAGCTGCGCGCGCGCGCGTGTGGCGTGCTCAAGGGGCGCGGTTTGCTGTCGGGGCCGCACCGTGTCGGCTCTGATGGCCGCCGCACCTATCCGCTGCGCTGCGCGCTGTGGGGCGCTACTCGCTCGGCGCTCGACGGCGCGGTAGAGCTGCATGCACAGCGCGGCACGCCGCTGCCGCTGGATGGCGCATGGCCGAGAGGCACGTTGCTTGACGTGTCGCTCGCGGAATTGCCGCAGCTCGTGGACGCCGACGCCGAACGGCTATTTGCTCCGCTCGGCGAGCTGGTACGGCTCACTTACGCGCTGCGGGCCGAGCGCGCGCCGCCGCCGCAGCCTTCGCGCATGGGCTGGCTCGGGCGGCAATCATGACTGCGGCCACGGATCGGCTGGTAAAGCTGGCTCGGCAGCACCGCGACGGCGCGCCGCCGGCGGACGACATCCTATCCGCCCCAGTGCTCCTATCGGTGCTGCGCGCGCTGCTGGAAAAGCATCTGCAGGATACGGAACCCGAACCCATACCCGAGCACATCGAGCGCTACGCTTCCGGGGACGTCACAATTCCTGAGCAGCCCGCGCCGGAGCGCGCCGCGCTTGAGGACTTCACGCAGACGGCGCGCGAACTCGCGACGCTGATTTCCTACATCGAAGAATTGCCGCCGGCCAAGGTCCGCGCGGCATAGGAGGCCGACGCATGGAGAAAACCCCGAGCAGCCCGACGCTACTGGTCGGCTGCAAATTGCCGAACGGGCTTGTCATGGAGCTGCTGACCGCACCGGAAGTTGATCCGGCCACCGGCCAAATCAAGGGGCGGCTACTGATGCCGGCGCCAGTCGGCGAGAGGTGCGTGCTCCGGGGCAGCAATTCGCTGCTTCGGTTGTCGGTCAGCGCGATCGGCCCGCCCGCTCAGGGCATGCACCGCTACGCCACGACCCGCGTGCCGGAAGAATTCGGCCGCGAATGGTTCCGGCGCAACGCCGAGCTTGAGTGCGTCAAGCGCGGCCTTGTGTTCATCGTCGAGGACCAGCGCAACCCGAAGCCCGAGATTCGCGAGCGGGAGACCGACCCGCAGACGCGCACCGGCCTTGAAGCGCTGGCCGAGAGCAAAGACCCCCGCATGCCGCGCGCACCGCGGCCGGGCGCGCCGAACGTGGCGACTCCCGATACCGAGTCGATGGCGCAATTGACCGGGGTAGCGCATGAAGCATGAGCGCTACTGCTGCGGCTGCTGCGGCGGACCGCTCAAGGGACAACTATTGCCCTGCACCGTGGAACTCGGCGGGCGGGAAATTCGCTTCATGTTGTGCGGCCATTGCGCGGACAAGCTCGACGCCGCGGGGCCGGCCGAAAGATCGCAGCTATTCGGCCGCGTGGAACAGCGCTTGCTCGGATCGCTGCCGATCTTTCAGGGGCTGAGCACCGACAACAAACCTGCGGCGCCGGCGATCGGCGCCAAGTTCATCGAGACGGACACCGGCGATATGTACCTGTTCACGAATGCGGGCGCGTGGCTGCAGGTCGGTGCGCTCACCACTTCCACGGCTCAGGTCGTCGTCTGAGCGCGCCGCGAAGCCCCCAATGTCTACGGCGTTACGCTCGCAGAGTACGGGCGCGGCTCGCGGCGAAGCGGAAGCGCTGAGGCTGGTCTTTGGCCGGCCTGCCGTGCCTGCATGCGCGCTGCGGCCCGAGCTGATCCGCGCTGCTCGCGAGCTGTGGCGCCGCGACGTGTCGGTGCCACGCATCGCCGCGTTGCTGCGCCTGAGCCGGGCCGGCGTGCATGAGCTGCTATTGGCCGCCGACAATCGCCCGCCAGAGCGCGGCGGCGAAAATCTCTCGCGTCGGGCATGAGCAGCGCCAGCGTCAAGCGCCGCGGCCCGGAGATATGGTTCGCCGCGGTCCCGGCGCCGCCGTGCGACCGATGCGCCTTTACCTCCCAATGTCGCGCGCAGCGTCTTGCCTGCCTTGAATTTTTGCATTTCACCGACGAAATGAACCACCACCACATGCCGGGGGCGCCGCGCCTGCCGACGCGGGCAATTTACGCGCTGCTGTTCGGTGGCTCCGAATCGGATCGCGCCATCGCTCGCCGAGCTGCGGGCCGGCGGGGAGCGGCGCGACGGCGCGAACTGCAAGCCGGCGACGACTCGCTGCACCGCTACGCCGATCGCATCAAGGCGCGCGCGATCAGGCGCGGCGGGGAGCTGCTGAAGCGCGTGAAGCCGGCGAATGGCAGGCGCACCGACATCGAACCTCGTCAGGGCGCCCACACGAGGTCAGGAGTCGCCGAGGCTGCCGGCCTATCGGATCGGCAGAAAAAGACGATGCTCCGCGTTGCCAACGTGCCGGCCGAGATCCCATGACCGGCGGCGCTCTCGGGCTGGCCGAGCTGGCACAACTGGCCGGCCTGCGAGACCGTGACCACCGCGCCACGGAGCACCGGCCGACCGATCACGCGACGCTACGCTGTGCCGCGGTGGAGCTGCGGCAGCGGGGGTTCACGGATCGGGACATCGCCGACACGCTTGAGCTGAGCGAGGCCGCCGTGCGGGCGCTGCTGCGGGGCTGAATCGTCTAACGGCTGTCTAACGTCCCGCCAAAAACGGGGGCAACCGAGCAAGAGCGAGGCGCGTCTATGTTGCTGTTTTCGCTTGCGCTCGCTCTTGCCCGGTCATGCTCAGAATGGCCTGAATTTTTCTTTTAAGGCGTTGGTCGTGGGTTCGATCCCCACCCGACCCACCACTTAAGCGCTTGATTCCACGTGGAACATTTCACTTCCCACGCGTCGCAGTGCGCCGCGCTATGTGCGCCCGCTGTGCCACCTTTTCCGCCGCTGCGGCCAGATGCTGAGGTGCCAGATGGGCATAACGCAGCGCCATGCTGTAGCTGCTCCA